>JALYWI010000104.1 GCA_030852785.1 Actinomycetota bacterium | reverse complement strand
GGCGTCGACCAGCGGTGTCGATCACCTCGCCGAGCAGCAGCGCCCGGCCATCGCCGAGGCGGGGGGAGTAGTTGCCGAACTGGTGCCCGGCGTAGGCCTGCGCCACCGGCGAGCTGTCGGGGACAGCGGTGTTGCCGACGAGCACGTCGACCCCCGCGGCGCTGCGCAGCTGCCCGACGTCCAGCCCGAGCTCCTCGGCGAGCTGCTCGTTCAGCTCGAGCAGCGCCGGCGCCGGAGCGGTCGCGGCCTGCCACGGCTCGTACAGTCCGGCCAGCGCGGCCACGAACGTGTCGTCGAAGTCGATGAGGGCGGTACCGGTGGTGGTCATCGCCCGCGAGGCTACGAGGGCGCGGGCGGCGTCGGTCGTCGGGGCCGCCACTAACCTCGGCCGCTGTGTCACGGCTCCGTCTCCTGCTGCTCTGCGCGGTTCTCGCCCTGGTCGCCGCCGCGTGCCAGATGCGTGCCGAGGTGGACATCCGGGTGTCCGAGGACGGATCCGGCACGGTGGTGGTGTCGGTGACGCTCGACCGTGAGGCCGCCGGCCGACTCGGTGACCCCGCCACCGCCCTGCGTCTCGACGACCTGCGTCAGGCGGGCTGGAAGGTCGACGAGCCCGCAGCGGCGGACGGGGGCGGGCTCACGATCGTCGGTCGGCGCGACTTCGCCTCGGCGGACCAGCTCGGCGCGGTGCTCGACGAGGTCGGCGGCACCGACGGCATCTTCCGCAGCACCGAGCTCGGCATCAGCGACGGCTTCTCGTCGACCACCTACGACTTCACCACGACGGTCGAGTTGAGCGGTTCGCTCGAGCAGTTCTCCGATGCCGACCTGGCCGCTGCGCTCGAGGGCCTGCCGCTCGCCCGCAGCGCCGAGGAGCTCACCGCCGAGGGTGCGACCGAGGGCGACGCGGCGACGTTGGACGTCGTGGTCGAGATGCCGGGCGGCGAGCCCGAGACCAACGGTGAACCGGTCGACGGCGCGTCCACCTGGTCGTTCTCGGCCTCGGGCGGCGAGGCGGTCTCGGAGCAGCTGCGGGCCACTTCGACCCGCTCCGGTGCCCCGGTGGGGCTGTACGTCGCCATCGCCGCGCTCGCGGCACTCGGCGCGATCGCGGCGCTGGTGGTGGGGCTCGTCGCCCGCCGTGGCCGATGACTGTCACAGTCGGCCCCTAGGTTCCCTCCATGGCCAAGACCCGGACCGTCTTCAGGTGCATGAGCTGCGGAGCCGCCGCGCCCAAGTGGTCGGGCAAGTGCACCGCCTGCGGTGACTGGAACACCCTGACCGAGGAGCTCGACGTCCCGCCGACCGTCAGCGCGCTCTCGGGCCCGCCGGTGGCGCCGGTGCCCATCACGGCGGTCCGTTCCGCCGACGGTCTCCCGGTGCCCACCGGCATCTCCGAGGTCGACCGGGTGCTCGGCGGGGGACTGGTCCCCGGCAGCGTCACCCTGCTCGGCGGCGAGCCGGGCATCGGCAAGTCCACGCTGGTGCTGCAGCTGCTCGGGGCCCGGGCGGCAGCGGGCTCCACGGTGCTCTACGTCAGTGGCGAGGAGTCCGCCGACCAGGTCCGTCTGCGCGCCGATCGCCTGGGCGCGCTGCACGAGTCGCTGCTGCTCTCCTCCGAGACGTCGGTCGCCAACATCGTCCACCACATGAACGAGCTCCGACCCGAGATCTGCGTCGTCGACTCCATCCAGACGCTCTCCGATCCGTCGTACACCTTGGCACCCGGCTCGGTCACCCAGGTGCGCGAGTGCGCACACCGGCTCGTGCAGGCGGCCAAGACGTCCGGGGTGACGGTCCTGCTCGTCGGTCACGTCACGAAGGAGGGCCAGCTCGCCGGCCCTCGCGTGCTCGAGCACGTCGTCGACACCGTGTTGTCCTTCGAGGGCGACCGCCACCACCTGCTGCGGCTGCTGCGTGCCCACAAGCACCGCTTCGGATCGACCGAGGAGCTCGGCCTGTTCGCCATGGCGGCCGCGGGTCTCGAGGCCGTCCCGGACCCGTCGGGGCTGTTCCTGGGTGACCGCCGGCCCGGCATCCCGGGCACCGTCATCACCCCCGCGCTCGACGGTCACCGACCGCTGCTGGTCGAGATCCAGACCCTCGTCGCGGACTCGACGCTGTCGCAGCCCCGCCGCTCGGCGCAGGGGCTCGACAGCGGTCGATTGGCGCTGCTGCTCGCGGTGCTCACCAAACGCGCCGGTGTCGCGATCCAACCGCTCGACGTGTACGCCATGGCCGTCGGCGGTGTGAAGGTCGTCGAACCGGGCGCCGACCTGGCCATCTGCCTGTCGCTCGCGTCGTCGCTGGTGTCGCGTCCGATCGACTCGTCGCTCGTGGCGGTGGGCGAGGTCGGCCTGGGCGGTGAGCTGCGCCAGGTGGGCCGGCTCGACTTCCGCCTGGCCGAGGCGTCGCGCATGGGCTTCACGACCGCGGTGGTGCCGCGCT
Organism: Actinomycetota bacterium; assembly: GCA_030852785.1. Classification (GTDB taxonomy): domain Bacteria; phylum Actinomycetota; class Acidimicrobiia; order Acidimicrobiales; family Microtrichaceae; genus JAFAFN01. The sequence goes on along the minus strand of JALYWI010000104.1, from coordinate 3,079 downwards.
CCGCTCCAGATGTCGACGCGCCGATCAAGTTGCTGCGGGTCCCCACCCTCTCCGCGGCGGTCGACCTGCTCGATCTTCGGCGAACGGGTGAGGCAGTGCGCCTCTAGACTGTGGCGATGTTCCGCCCGTCCCGACCCCGAGCCGGCTCCTGCAGCGGCGTGGTCGGAGGGCGACCGAATCCGACAGGTGGTGGCGAGTGACCGAGCGGCACAGCAAGGAACTGCTCAGTGCGCTGGCCGCCGTGGCGCCCGGACGCCCCCTGCGTGAGGGGCTCGACCGCATCCTGAAAGCGGGCATGGGCGCGTTGATCGTGATCGGCGATGGTCCCGAGGTGCTCAACATCTCCTCGGGCGGTTTCCTCGTCAACGCGTCGTTCTCGCCGCAGCGCCTCTCGGAGCTCGCCAAGACCGACGGTGCCATCGTGTTGACACCCGACGCGGGATACATCGCTCGGGCGAACGTGCACCTGGTGCCCAACCCGAACGTCCCCACCGAAGAGACCGGTACCCGTCACCGCACCGCCGAGCGTGTCGCCCGGTCCATCGGGGTGCCCGTGATCTCGGTGTCCGAGGACATGGCGGTGCTGACCGTCTACACCAAGAACGAGCGCTACCAGCTCGAGACGATCCCCTCGATCCTCAGCCGTTGCAACCAGGCCCTGCAGACGCTCGAGCGCTACAAGTCCCGCCTCGACGAGTTCTCGTCCAACCTCACGTCGCTCGAGGTCGAAGACATCGTCACGCTGCGCGACGTCGTCACGTTGCTGCAGCGCGCCGAGCTCGTCGCCCGCATCTCCGAGGAGATCGAGCAGTACCTGACCGAGCTCGGCACCGACGGTCGACTCGTTCGCCTGCAGCTCCGCGAGATGATGGCCGGGGTCGAGGACGAACGGCGTCTCGTCGTGCGCGACTACTTCCAGTCCGACATGTCGTGGAACCTCGAGCAGGCGATCGACACGCTGTCCGACCTGACGATCGACGAGCTGCTCGACGCGGAAGAGGTCGTGCAGACCCTGCACCTGTCGGGTCAGACCGACGACCTCGACTCCTCGATCGAGCCGCGCGGCTACCGCATCCTGGCGCGCATCCCGCGTCTGCCCGAAGACGTCGCCGAGAAGCTGGTGGGCCAGTTCGGCTCGCTCGACAAGCTGACGCGGGCCTCGGTGCCCGAGCTGGCGGCCGTCGACGGCGTCGGCGAGCACTGGGCCTCGACGATCAAGGACGCGCTGTCGCGCATCGCGGAGTCGAGCATCCTCGACCGCTACTCCTGATCCGCCCCTCCTGATGCACTGCGCCTGACCGGCCCGCTCCTTATCCGCTGCGCCTGATCCGGCGACCCGGCTGTTCGGCACCGGCTGCGCAGGCAGAGGCGCTGGCTAGTGTCACGGCCATGCGTGAGACGACACTGCCGAGCGGCACACCGGTCATGGTCCAGCAGGTCGAGGGCGCCACGAGGGGCATCGTCGTGATCCCCGACATCTGGGGTCTTCGACCGCTCTACGCCGAGATGGTCGACGACCTGGCCGCCCGCACCGGGTGTTCGGTCGCCGCGTTCGAGCCGTTCCCCGGTCAGGACCTACCGCGAGCGTCGGACCCCGACGCGTTGGCGGTGCGTTCGGGCGCCCTGCGGGAGATGGCGGACGACCGGCTGCTCGGCGACGCGGTCGCCGCGGCGGACCTGCTCGGTCCGGCACCGGTCGGCGTGGTCGGGTTCTGCATGGGCGGCATGTACGCCCTGAAGGCGAGCGCGCTCGATCGCTTCGATCGGGTCGTGTCGTTCTACGGGATGATCCGGGTGCCCGGCGACTGGGCGAGCAGCGGCCAGGGCGAGCCGCTCGACGCCGTCGCCCGACGTGGTGACACGCCGGTGCTGGCGATCATCGGGACCGTCGACGGCTACACGCCGCCCGAGGACGTCGACGCACTCGAGGCGCTCGGCGCGGAGTGCGTCCGCTACGAGGGTGCGGACCACGGATTCGTGCACGATCCGTCCCGGCCGGCGCATCGGGCCGAGTACGCCGCCGATGCGTGGGCGCGCGCGGACGCGCTGCTCGGCGGGTGAGCGCGGACGCGCTGCTCAGGGGCGGAGCGTCCGCGATGTGAGCTGACTACTGCGAGCGGATCTCGAGCTCGCGCCGCTTGAGGATGCGGTAGGCGCGGTCGTTCTGCTCGATCCAACCCAGTCGCAGGAAGCTGGCGATCGCCTTGTTGACCCGCTCGCGGGAGGCGCCGACCAGACCGGCGAGCTCCTCCTGCGTGATCGGGATCTCGAACTCCTCGTTCTCGCCGGCGAGCTCGAGCAGGTGCTTCGCGGTGCGCCCGGTGACGTCGAGGAAGAACGCGTCGGCGAGTGCCTCGTCGGTCGAGCGGATGCGCTGGCTGAGCAGACGGACCACCGACCACAGCAGCTCGGGCTTGGTCTCCCACACCGTGCGCAGCACGTCGTAGGGGATCCGGATGACCGAGGACTGCTCGAGCGCACGTGCCTCGGCGGACCGGCCGAGACCGTCGAAGAGGCCCATCTCGCCGAAGAGGTCACCGCGTTCCATGATCGCGACCATGGACTCGCGCCCGTCGAAGGACTTGTTCGAGATGGCGATGCGACCGTCGACGACCACGTAGCAGGCGTCGGCCTCGACGTTCTCGCCGAACACGACGTCGCTGCGGATCAGCTCCATCGTCTCGGACGCGTCGGCCAACTGGCGGTAGTCGTCGTCGCCGAACTGGTCGAACAGCTCGACGCCCAGAAGCAGGTCCATGTCGCTCACGCGTGCCATGGTACCGACAAAGGGAGTGACGTCCGTAACAGATCGTTGCGGCGGTAGCGTCGGCGACGTGTCACGGTCATCCTCCCGTCGTCCGACGGCCACCTCGCCATGAGCGCTGCGACGGTGTGGTGCATCGTGGTCGCCGGTGGCTCCGGCCGACGATTCGGCGGTGCGAAGCAGTGGGCGGACCTGGCCGGGTCCCGGGTGGTGGATCGCTCGGTGGCGACCGCTGCGGCCGCCTGCGACGGCGTGGTGGTGGTCGTGCCCTCCGGCGACCTGGCCGGCACCGACGTCGCCGGCGCGACCTCGGTG
>JALYWI010000063.1 GCA_030852785.1 Actinomycetota bacterium | reverse complement strand
CGTGCAGGTGATCGACCCGCTCGCCGCGACCGTCGGCTACACCGGCTCGGCGCACCCGGCGCTGCTGCTCACCTCGCTGATCGAGCAGTCCGAGCCCGGTCAGGTCGTCGCACTCGTGTCGATGGCCGACGGTGCCGACACGTTCTTCTTCCGTGTCACCGACGCGGCGGCCACTCGCCGCGCCGCCTCGGCGATCGTCCCGGTCGCCACGCAGGTCGCCGGCGGCGACGACACCCTCGCCTACGCGAAGTACCTGTCGTGGCGCGGCATCATGCCGCTCCAGCCGCCGAACCGCCCCGAGCCCGCACGCATGTCGGCCTCGGCCGCCGAGCGCCGCCTCGACTGGAAGTACGGCTTCGTGGGCTCGAAGGACCGCGGATCCGACGCCCTGCACCTGCCGCCCGCACGGGTCTCCTTCGTCGGCGGCAACACCGACGACATGGACCCGGCTCCCATGGCGGACGTCCCCGCGACCGTCGCGACCTTCACCGTCGACCGACTGGCGTACTCGCCGTCGCCGCCGGTGGTGTTCGCCGTCGCGGACTTCGAGGGCGGCGGCCGACTCCCGGTCGAGCTCACCGACGTCCGACCGGCCGACGTCTCGATCGGCATGACCGTCGAGATGACCTTCCGTCGTCTGAACACGTCCGACGGAATCGCGAACTACTTCTGGAAGGCACGCCCGGTCCGCGGCGTTGCTGATGACACGACGGCCGACACGACGGCTGCTGACACGACGGCGGGAGAGCACTGACATGGCGAGCCACGGCATCAAGGACCAGGTCGCGATCATCGGAATGGGGTGCACCCCGTTCAAGGAGCACTGGGACCGCAGCGCGGACGACCTGATGGTCGACGCCGTGCAGGACACGCTCGCGTCCGCGGGTGTGGCCAAGGACGACATCGACGCCTGGTGGCTGGGCACGGCCCAGTCGGGCATGTCGGGCGTGACGCTCGCCGCGCCGCTCAAGCTCAAGAACAAGCCGGTCACCCGCGTCGAGAACTACTGCGCGACGGGCTCCGAGGCACTGCGCCAGGCCTGTTACGCCGTCGCCTCGGGGGCCTACGACATGGCGGCCGCGGTCGGCGTCGAGAAGGTCAAGGACGCGGGCTACCAGGGGCTCAACGCCTTCCCGATCCCGAACGACGGCACGCAGCGCTCGGTCACCGCCGCGGCGATGTTCTCCCTCGTCGCCCCGGCGTACGCCGACAAGTACGGCATCGAGCCGACCGAGCTGCGTCGCACCCTCGCCCGCATCGCCTCGAAGAACCACTCCAACGGTGCGAAGAACCCGCGGGCGCAGTTCCGTCGGGAGATGTCGGTCGACGCGATCTGCGCGATGCCCGAGGTCGCCGGCATGTTGTCCGTGTTCGACTGCGCGGGGGTCGCCGACGGCGCCGCCGCCGCGATCGTCGTGCGAGCCGGTGACGCCTACAAGTACACCGACAAGCCGATCTTCGTGAAGGCGCTCGCCATGGTGGCCGGCGACGGCAGCGGGCTCGCGGATCCGGACTACGACTACACCCACCTCGACGAGTGCGAGGCGGCCGGCAAGGACGCCTACGCACAGGCGGGCATCACCGATCCGCGCACCGAGCTCGCCATGGCCGAGGTGCACGACTGCTTCACCCCGACCGAGCTCGTCCTGATGGAGGACCTCGGCTTCTCGGCACGGGGCGAGGGCTGGAAGGACATCGAGTCCGGCGCGTTCGACCTGCACGGCGACCTGCCGATCAACACCGACGGCGGGCTCAAGTCGTTCGGCCACCCGGTCGGCGCATCGGGGCTCCGCATGCTGTTCGAGTGCTGGCTGCAGCTGCGCAACGAGGCACCCGAGGACCGTCAGATCGACACCGTCGACCGTGGCCTCGCCCTCACCCACAACCTGGGCGGTTACCCCGGCGAGATGGTCAGCTTCGTCGGCATCTGGGGCAACCAGCTCGGCTGAGCGTCGTCGTCGGTCGCGGCACCAGGGTGCTCGCGACTGTCGCGTGAGCAGAATTGCCCCTACACCTCTGCTCGCCGGATGCCGACAGACTCTGAGCGTGGAGCAGGAGCCAGAGATGTTGCTACCGGGTCGAGCCGTGATCGTCGACCGTCTCGATCAGATGATCGGGACGACGACGGCTGCCCTCGACGCGGTCCCGAGCTGGCCGGATCCTCCGGAGACCTCGCCGCGCTTCCCGGCGCTCTACCTCGTCGGGATCCAGGACCACGAGCAGCTCCGGTCGATCGACGCCGACGGTTGCGCCGAGGCGATGCACGAGGTGTCGCGCCGACTCGACCGGCTGGTGCGGGGTAGCGACGTGCTCGGCTACACCGCTCCGGGCACCTTCGCGTTGGCCGCGGGATCGGTCAGCCCGGAATCCGCCGGTGCGCTCGTCGAGCGGATCGAGGGCGCAGCGGCGCTCCCGATCGAGCTCGGCGGCGACGTCGTCTCGTTGCGTGCGTTCGTGGCCCTCGCCTTCGCCGAGAGCGGCTCGTCGGGCGAGCAGCTCATGCGCGACGCCGAGCGCGAACTCGACCGCCGGATGCACGGCTGATCAGGACAGGCGCTCCGCCCAGGCGAGATGCGCCTGGGCCCAGGCGAGCGGTGTCGCCCGCACGCCGTCGTCGGTGAACTCCGTGACCGACAGCAGCGACGCGTGTTGGTGGTCGGCATCGGCGTCGGGCGCGATGGGTGGCGCCTCGATCCACGGCAGCACCCGGCCGGCGTCGAGCGTCGACAACGTGAGGCGACCGCCGTCGGCGCGGACGCGAGCGCCGACCTCGGTGAGCGAGTCGAGCAGCTCGCTGCGGCGGGCTCGCTCGACGTAGGTCAAGGCCCACGAGGCGAGCACCGCGACGTGAGCGCCGGCGGGGGCCGCGTCGACCAGCGCGGCGGCGTCGTCGATCATGTCGCCGACGACGATGGTCGGTGGGTCGGCCGCTGCTCGATCGATGGCCGCGGTCAGCCGCTCGAAGCGCTCGCGCTGCTCGGGCCACGTGCACGCGGCGAGCCACCGCGCGTCGTCGGGATCGGTCACGGCGAGCGGATGCAGGTCGAGCCCGACGCGGTGCACGACTGGTGGGAGCGGTCGGGACGCCTCGGCCCATGCGCCGGTGCGCAGCCGGGTGCCCAGTCGCACCGTCGAGTCGGGCGGGCCGAGCTGCACCGTCGAGCGGGCTGCGTCGGTGCCCCCGGTGTCTGCCGTTCCCCGGGTGCCATGGGTGGTGTCGATGCGGATCGAGTAGTCGTCGAGGCGGAGGTTCAGGCCGGCCGACGCGCCGAGCTCGACCAGTGCGAGCGGACGGTCGTCGTGCGCGCACAGCGCGCCGAGCGACAGCTGCCACGCGACGCACCGGTTGACCTCGTTGGTCTGCACCTGACGGGTCCGGACCAGTCGCACGATCTCGTCGTGATGCTCCTCGACGACCGCGAGCAGCGCCGTCGTCGGGTCATCGCTGCTCGGCGGCTCGCCCGTGACCGACGGGTACCAGGCAGCGAGCACGACCGACGGATCACGCAGCACGACGTCGTGGATCGCGGCGATCAGCAGGACGGGCAACCGCTGACCGGTCGGCGCCTCGAGCAGCAGGCCATGCAGCTCGGGACGATCGGCGATGATCCTGCAGAGCCGCGCATAGGTGGGCACGCGGGACCCCTCGGCATCGGCCAGAGTGCGGAAGGCGTCAGCTGCCGCCGCGGCATCGGGCACTCGTTCGACCAACGTCGGCCTCCTCGTCGAGGACCCCATCGTGGCACCAGTCCGACGGCCCGTATGACCCCGTGCGTATGCTGCGCGTCGTCGCCTCGACCGGGTTCCTCCCGAGTGGCGCGGGAGGGTGGACCGTGAAGCGTGTCGCACTGGTCGCATTGGCGATCGCGCAGTTCGTGATGGTGCTCGACCAGTCGGTCATGAACGTCTCGATCAGCCAGCTCGTCGAGGACTTCGACACGACCGTCACGACCATCCAGGCGATCATCACGCTGTACTGCCTGGTGATGGCGATGCTGATGCTGACCGGCGGCAAGATCGGCGACATCATCGGCCGCCGTCGAGCGTTCGTCATCGGACTCGTCATCTATGCGTGCGGTTCCGCGTTGACCGCCGCGTCGCAGTCGGTGCTCATGCTCGCGCTCGGTTGGTCGGTGCTCGAGGGCATCGGTGCCGCACTGGTGCTGCCGGCTCTCGCTGCGCTGATCGCCGGCAACTTCGAGGGTGCCGAGCGCCGCACCGCCTACGCCGTCATCGGAGGCGTCGCGGGCGCGGGCATCGCCGTCGGCCCGATCCTCGGCGGCTGGGCGACGACCGAGCTCAGCTGGCGGGTGGTCTTCGTCGGCGAGGTCGCGCTGGTCGCACTGATCCTCGCGTTGTCGCCGAAGATCGGCGACGCGCCACGCGAGGGACGCACACCTCGACTCGACCTGGTCGGCTCCGTGCTCTCGGCGGTGGGGCTCGGCGCGATGGTGCTCGGCGTGCTGCAGTCGACGTCGTGGGGCTTCATCCGCCCGACGGACGCGCCCTTCGAGATCCTCGGCTTCTCTCCGGCGATCTTCCTCACCGTCGGCGGCGCGATGGTCCTCTGGGGGTTCGTCGAGTGGGAGCGGCGGCGCGAGCACCGCGGCCTCGACCCCTTGGTCCACGTCGGCCTCTTCGGCATCCTGCCGTTGCGTGCCGGACTGGTCGGCCTGTTCACCCAGAACCTCATCCTGATGGGTGTCTTCTTCGTCGTGCCGCTCTACCTGCAGCTGGTGATCGGTCTCGACGCACTGCACACCGGGTTCAAGATGCTGCCCATCTCGATCACGATGTTCGCCTTCTCGGCCGCCGGGTCGAAGCTCTCGAACCACTTCTCGGTCCGGCGGATCATCCGAGCGGGGCTGCTCACCGCGGTGCTCGCGATCTTCCTGCTGCTCGGCACGATCGATCCGCAGCTCGACCACGTCGGCTTCGCGGTCGCGATGGCCGTGCTCGGCATCGGCATGGGGCTCATCATCTCCCAGCTCGGCAACGTCGTGCAGTCCTCGGTCGATGCATCGGGTCGGGGCGAGGCCGGCGGGCTCCAGTACACCGGCCAGCAGCTCGGGTCGTCCCTCGGCGTGGCGTTGATCGGGGCGGTCGTGCTCGTCGGGCTCACCGGCGCGTTCCAGTCGCAGGTCGCGGTCGACGAGCGCATCGATGCCGACGCCGCGCAGCAGGTGAACATCGCGACCGGGAGCGGCATCGACTTCCTGGCGTCCGACGACGTCGGCGCCGCGGCCCGCCGTGCGGGCCTCGACGATGCAACGGTCGAGGCGATCGTCGACGACTACGAGCAGGCACAGCTGAACGCCCTGAAGGTGGGCCTGCTCGTCGCAGCGCTGCTCGCCCTGGCGTCGCTCGTCTCGACGCGGAACCTTCCCGGTGAGGTCGGCGGTCGACCCGAGGAAGACCCGTCGTCCACAGACCGCTCCCCGGCAGGGACGGCCGCCTGACGTCGGGGTCTACGCCCTGTCGTTGTCTCTTGCAATCGAACATACGTTCGATCTAGTGTGGACGGCATGGAACGGATCTGGCCGAACCTGGTCGGCGCGCAGGACGACGATGCGATCGACGTGTTGTACGACCGCATCGGTGTGCTCTCGGCGCAGATCCACGCGCTCGGCGCCGAGCTGGTCGAGACGCTGGCGGAGTTCGACACGATCGATGGCTGGGTGGGCGACGGGTACAAGACGTTCTCGCAGTGGATCTCCACTCGCACGCGGTTCTCCGTGGCGGAGTCCCAGCGGTTGTCGCGTGCCGCGACGGCTGCGGAGTCGATGCCGACGTTGATGGCTGCGGCGCGTCAGGGTCAGGTGTCGGTCGGGGTGCTGGCCGACGCGGCCCGTGTCGTCACCGCCGAGAACGAGGCGCGTGTCGCCGATGTCGTGTTGGCCTGCACCGCCTCGCAGTCGTCGCGGGTGTTGTCGAAGTTCCGTGATCTCTCCGCGGTGCC
>JALYWI010000042.1 GCA_030852785.1 Actinomycetota bacterium | reverse complement strand
AGTACTCCTTGAAGACCTCGTACTGGCCGCTGCGGGTCGCGTGCTGCAGCTTGAACACGGTCGTCGGGTTGAACAGGTGGTACTCACCCTCCCGGCGCCACTGGTACTCGCCGCCGTAGTCGAGGTCGCGGTGTGCGTGCTCCTCGGGGCGCAGCGGGTACGCCGTGGCGTGACGACGGCGGGCCTCTTCGGCCACCTCGTCGAGGCCGATGCCGCCGAGGCGGCTGACGGTCCCGGTGAAGTACTCGTCGACGAGCTCGGAGCCCAGGCCGATCGCCTCGAAGATCTGGGCGCCGGTGTAGGACGCCACCGTCGAGATGCCCATCTTGGACATGACCTTGAGCACGCCCTTGCCGACGGCCTTGGAGTAGTTCTTCACCGCCTGGTCGAAGTCGGTGACGGTGGTGCCACGCTCACGGACCAGCTGCTCGATCGTGTCGAAGGCCAGGTACGGGTTGATCGCCGCGGCGCCGTATCCGATGAGCAGCGCGAAGTGGTGCACCTCTCGTGCTTCGCCGGTCTCGACGATCAGGCCGACCTTGGTGCGGGTCTTCTCGCGGATCAGGTGGTGGTGCACGGCTGCGGTGGCGAGCAGCATCGGGATCGGCGCCAGGTCCTCGTTGGAGTGCCAGTCCGACAGGATGATCAGGTTCACGCCGTCGTCGATGGCCTCGGTGACCTCTCGACGGATGCGCTCGAGTGCACGACGGAGTCCGTCGCCGCCGGAGAACGCCGGGAACAGCGTGCGGACCGTGTGCGCCTTGAAGCGCGGGTCGGCCTCTTCGATGTGGCGGATCTTGTCGAGGCTGACGTTGTCGACGATCGGGTGCGGCAGCTCGAGCAGGTGGCAGCTCTCGCTGCCGGGCTCGAGCACGTTGCCCTCGGGGCCGATCACGCGACCGACCGAGGTGACGAGCTCTTCGCGGATGGCGTCGAGCGGCGGGTTCGTGACCTGTGCGAAGAGCTGCTTGAAGTAGTCGTAGAGCAGCCGGGAACGGTCCGACAGCACCGCGATCGGCGTGTCGGTGCCCATCGAGCCGAGCGCCTCGACGCCGTTGCGCACCATCGGCTCGATGATGAGCTTGATCTCTTCGTGGGTGTACCCGAACGTCTGCTGCTCGCGCAGCACGTCACGGGGCGACTCGGTGATGTGGAACGACTCGGGCAGGTCGTCGAGGTGACGCAGACCGGCGTCGAGCCACTCGCCGTAGGGGTGCGCCGCGGCCAGGTCGGCCTTGATCTCGGAGTCCTCGATGATGCGACCCTGCTCGGTGTCGATCAGGAACATGCGGCCCGGGCGCAGACGGCCCTTCTGCACGACTCGTGAGGCATCGATGTCGAGCGTGCCGACCTCGGAGGCCATGACGACCAGGCCGTCGTCGGTCACCCAGTAGCGCGACGGGCGCAGGCCGTTGCGGTCGAGCACGGCGCCGACGACGGTGCCGTCGGTGAAGCACACCGACGCCGGGCCGTCCCACGGCTCCATCAGGCAGGCGTGGTAGCGGTAGAAGTCGCGGACCGCCGGGTCCATGTGCTGGTGGTTCTCCCAGGCCTCCGGGATCATCATCAACATGGCGTGCGGCAGCGAGTAGCCGCCCAGGTGCAGCAGCTCGAGCGCCTCGTCGAGGCGGGCGGTGTCAGAGGCGCCGGGGGTGCAGATCGGGAAGATCCGCTCCAGGCTCTCGCGGCCGCCGGGGAACAGGTTCGACGACAGCATCGCCTCACGTGCCCGCATCCAGTTCTGGTTGCCCTGCACGGTGTTGATCTCGCCGTTGTGGGCGACGAAGCGGTACGGGTGCGCGAGCGGCCACGACGGGAACGTGTTGGTCGAGAACCGGGAGTGCACCAGCGCCAGGGCGGAGTCGTAGCGCTCGTCGCGCAGGTCCGGGAAGAAGTCACCGAGCTGCGGCGTGGTGAGCATGCCCTTGTAGACGATCGTGCGGGCCGACAGCGACGGCACGTAGACGCTCGCCTCGCCGGCCTCGTCGAGGATCTCGTGCTCGATGCGCTTGCGGGCCAGGAACGCCCGGCGGTCGAGGGCGATGCCCGACTCGAGCCCCTCGGCGTCGGCCACGAAGATCTGGCGGAAGACCGGCATGGCGGCGAGTGCGGTGGCGCCGATCGACGACGGGTCGACGGGGACCTCACGCCAGCCGAGGACCGAGAGGCCCTCTTCGGCGCAGATCTTGTCGGCGGCCGCGACGGCGGCGTCGGCTGCGGCGGCGTCGGTCGGCAGGAACACGATGCCGGCGGCGTAGCGGCCCGCCTCGGGCAGCTCGAAGTCGACCACGGCACGCAGGAACGTGTCGGGGACCTGGGTCAGGATGCCCGCGCCGTCGCCGGTGTTGGGCTCGGCGCCGGTCGCACCCCGGTGTTCGAGGTTGCAGAGCGAGGTGAGGCCCTTGCCCACCAGGTCGTGGGAGCGGCGGCCGTGCAGGTCGACGACGAACGAGACACCACAGGCGTCGTGTTCCTGGTCGGGGCGGTAGAGCCCCTGCGATGAGGGTGCTGTGTGCGACATGACGCTCTCTGTGATCAGTGCGCCCGTCCCGGGACGAGACGCATCGGTCGGTGTTCTCCGGATCCTGGTCGCGGATCCGTTGCAGTCGTCGTTGACTGCGACAGCGTCGTTGCTGTGCGTGACCCTCCTGCGTGCGACGTTGCTGCAGCTGCGGGCGACGTTGCCGGCACGGGTCGGGGGTCCGACGAATCTAGTCGCACCCGGGGTGCGTCCCAAAGCGCGTTGTCGGTCCGGATGCGATCGAGGGGCCGGATACCATCGGGGGGTGAGAACTCCGATGCGGCTGCTGGTCGCGACACTTCTGGCCGCAGCCCTGCTGGCGGCGTGTTCGGGCAGCGAGAAGGCCGACGACGAGACCCGCTCGGACGGCGGCTCCTCGACCAGCGCCGAGGGCGGCTCCTCCACCAGCGCCGACGGCGGTGGCACCGAGCCCACGGAGAGCACCGACACCACTGCGGCGCCCCGCGGTCCGCTCGGTAGCGGCGAGGCGGTCACCCTGGCCTTCGCTGGCGACGCGAGCTTCGAGAACCTGGGACAGGCCGTGGTCGCCGACCCCCAGGGGCTGCTCTCGGCGATCGCTCCGGTGCTGAGCGCGGCCGACGTGGCCGTGGTCAACCTCGAGACCGCGGTGGGCTCCGGCGGTGAGCGTGCCGCGAAGCAGTTCGCCTTCCAGGTGCCGGTCCAGGCGCTCGACGCGCTGCGGGCTGCCGGCACCGACGTGGTCACCATGGCCAACAACCACGGCATGGACTACGGCTCCGGCGGTCTGGCGGACACGTTGCGGATCAAGGCCGAGACCGGGTTCCCGATGATCGGCATCGGCGCCGATGACACCGAGGCGTACGCCCCGTTCATCACCGAGGTCCGCGGCCAGCGCATCGGCGTGATCGCGGCCAACGACATCTTCGACTCCAACCTGGTCGCTGCATGGACGGCCGGCCCGGGGCATCCGGGCATCGCGAGCGCCGAGGAGAGCCACCAGGACCAGCTCGCCGAGCAGGTGCGGGCGGTGCGGGAACAGGTCGACACCCTGGCGGTGTACCTGCACTACGGCACCGAGAAGGACACCTGCCCGCACGGCCGCCAGAAGGAGCTCGTCGAGCTGCTGGTCGACGCCGGCGCCGACATCGTCGTCGGATCCCACGCACACCGCCTGCAGGGCATGGGCTTCAAGGGCGACCAGTTCGTCGCCTACGGCCTGTCGAACTTCATCTTCAAGGCGCCCTCCGAGCCCGGTCGCCGCAGCGGTGTGGTCACGGTGACCGCGACCGGCCGCCGCATCGACGGCTACGAGTGGACCCCGGCGACGATCCAGAACCTGGTGCCGGTCCCGCTGAGCGGCGCGGCGGCCGACGCCGCATCGGCCGCGATGGGCGACCTGCAGGCGTGCGCGGGGCTCACCCCGACGCCCACCGGACCCGGCGTGGAGGGCTGACCCGTGCAACCTGCGATCGATCTGGCGGGCTTCATCGACGCCTCCCCCACCCAGTTCCACGCCGTGCACAACGCCGCGGCACGTCTGGTCGACGCCGGCTTCGAGCAGTTCTCGCCGGAGTCGACCCCTGGCGCCACGACCGCTCCGGGCGCTCGGTTCGTCGTGCGCGACGGCGCGCTCGTCGCCTGGGTCGACGGCGCACATCCCGACGCGCCGCTGCGTGTGATCGGGGCGCACACCGACTCTCCGAACCTGCGTGTCCGTCCGCGGCCCGACCGGGGTGTGGCCGGGGTGCGTCAGCTGGGCGTCGAGGTCTACGGCGGTGCGCTGCTCAACTCCTGGCTGGATCGCGATCTGGGCCTCGCCGGTCGGGTGGCGGTTCGCGGCGGCTCGGCCGGCAGCGTCGAGCACCGCCTCTTCCGGGTCGACCAGCCGCTGCTGCGGGTTCCGCAGCTCGCCATCCACCTGGACCGTGACATCTCGGAGCGGGGTCTGCAGCTCAACCGCCAGCAGCACATGAGCCCCGTGTGGGGTCTCGGCCGTGCCGTCGAGGGCCAGTTCCTCGAGTGGCTCGCCGAACAGGTCGAGGTCACCCCCGGTGACGTGCTCGGCTGGGACGTGGCCTGCTTCGACCTGCAGCCATCGACACTGCTCGGCGTCGACGAGGAGTTCCTGGTCGCACCGCGTCTCGACAACCTGTGCTCGAGCTACGGGGCGATCGAGGCGCTGCTCGCGGTGCGCTGGGGTGCGACCGATGCCGGACCGGCGATGATCGTGCTGTTCGACTTCGAAGAGGTCGGCTCGACCGCGGCGACCGGCGCCGACTCGGTCTGGCTCGCCCGGATCCTGGAGCAGCGGGCCGAGGCGCTGGGGCTCGACCGCTCGACGACGCTGGCGGCCACGGACCGCTCGATGCTGCTGTCGGCCGACATGGCCCACGCCACGCACCCGAACTACCCCGACCGGCACGAGCCTGAGCACTGGGTGCGCCTCGGTGGCGGTCCGGTGATCAAGCACAACGTGAACGCCCGGTATGCCACTGATTCCACGGGTGCGGCGGCGTTCCGGCTGGCCTGTGCGGCGGCCGAGGTGCCGCTGCAGGAGTACTCGCACCGAGGGGATCTCCCGTGCGGTTCGACCATCGGCCCGATCAGCGCGGCGCAGCTGGGTGTGGTGACCGTCGACGTCGGCATGCCGCAGTTGTCGATGCACTCGGTGAGGGAGATGATGGCTGCCGAGGACGTGGCGACGATGATCGCCGCGTTCACGTCGTGGTTCACCACGGATCGAGGGACGACATGACGTTCGTGCAACGCAGGGTGCTGGTCGCGATGGCGGCCCTGATCGTCGTGGTGCTGGGCGTGGGGACCTGGGTCGAGCTGCGTCCGCCGACCTCGGTCGACGCGACGGCGGCCGGAGCCGACGATGCCAGCGCTCGAGCGGAGCTCGTCGCAGCGACGACCAGCACGGCGCCGACCACGACGGTGCCGACCACCACGACGGTGCCGCAGCCTCCCCCGCTCCCGGCGAATTCGGGCGAGGGACGCCGTGTGGTCTTCTCGGTCGGCGGCCAGCGCATGTGGTGGGTCGACGAATCGGGCACCGCGATCCGGACCAGCCCGGTGTCGGGCCGTGAGGCCACGCCCGAGCTGGGCACGTTCAGCGTGTACTCCCGAACGGAGCACGCCACGGGTCTCGACGGGTCGAAGATGGACCACTTCGTGCGGTTCACAAAGGGCCCCAACGGCTGGGCCATCGGGTTCCACGGCATCCCGACCATGGATGGCGTGCCCGTGCAGACCGTCGAGCAGCTCGGCCAGCCGCTCTCGCACGGCTGCATCCGCCAGAGCGCCGAGGATGCTGCCTTCACCTGGGAGTTCCTCCCGGTGGGGGCCACGGTGGTCGTCGTCGCCTGACGCGCTTCCGCGGAAGCTCGGTCGCCTGAGCGCTGTCGCTCGACGCGCTTCCGCGGAATCGTCGGGGGCGCGCTTCCGCGGAATCGTCGGGGGCGCGCTTCCGCGGAATCGTCGGGGGCGCGCTTCCGCGGAATCGTCGGCCTCGGGCCACCGGACCGGAGCGGGCCGGGAGTGTGGGGTGTGGTTCCGCGC
>JALYWI010000036.1 GCA_030852785.1 Actinomycetota bacterium | reverse complement strand
CCGCCGCCGGCGACGACGAGGATGCCGCCCGGTCCGGAAAGGGCGCTCGCTCCGCCACCCCCGCCGCCGGGACCGGCATCTGCCGAGCTGCCCTGGTCGCCGCCGTCACCACCCCGACGGAACCCGGTTCCGCCGAGGCCGAACCAGTCCCACCCGTTGGGGTGCGGGGTGCCGCCGGTCGCCCTGACGACGGACAGCTGGTACGAGGACGAGCGTGCAGCGATCCTGCCCTGCACCCGAGCGCCGGCGCCCCCGTTCGCGCCGTTCTTCTCGGTGCCCTTGTTGCCCCCGCCGCCGCCGGCGCCCGCCACGTCGAAGTAGACGTCGCGTTTGCGCGGGATCGTCACCGTCATGTTGGTCGGGTCGCACACGATCGCCGACCAGCCCTGCGCCGCGCCGGCCGGGTTGGTGAAGCTGTCGACGATCCACGACGACGCGACCGCCGCTCCGGTCCCGAGCCCCAGACGCTTGAGCGCACGGCGACGATCGACGACCGCGCCGTCGTCGCGTTCTTCTTCCGGCTCGCCCACTCACCAACACCGATCGTTCGAGAACTCGACAGTTGTCGCCGTCTGACGGCGTGACGCTAATCCGGTCGAGATTTCGCCAGCAACCGACGGATCGCACGGAGTGGACCCGGTGTGGCATCCCGGCACTGGCCGACACGCGCCGGCGAACGGCTGCTCGGCGGTGGACGAAATCACTCTCCGACGACGACGGCTCCGCGGAACGTGCCGTTGCGAAGGTCCACCCGCGCCGGTCGACGCGCGTCCGCCTCGGCGGCGACCTCGGGGCTCATCGCCGGCACGTCGACCCAGCTGATCAACGGGTGCTCCGACACCGCTGCCCGCTCCTCCGGAGCGAACAGCACCTCGTGCAGCTTCTCGCCCGGACGCAGGCCCGTGTAGACGACCTCGATCCGCTTGCCGGACTCCTTGACCAGACGTCGGGCAAGATCGGCGATCCTCACCGGCTCGCCCATGTCGAGCACCAGCACCTTGCCGTCGTGGGAGTCGAGGGCACCCGCCTGGATCACCAGCTCGCACGCCTCGGGGATCGTCATGAAGTAGCGGGTGACCTCGGGGTGCGTGACGGTGACGGGGCCACCGCGGGCGATCTGCTCGCGGAACAGCGGCAGCACCGAGCCACGGCTGCCGAGCACGTTGCCGAACCGGACGCTGAGGTAGGTGCCGTCCTGGGTCTTGCCCGCGAACGAGGTGAGCTGCTCCGCGACGCGTTTGGTGTTGCCGAGCACCGACGTCGAGTCCGCCGCCTTGTCGGTCGAGATGTTGACGAAGCGTTCGACGTCGAACTTCCCGGCGACGTCGAGCAGGTTCTGGGTGCCCCAGACGTTGGTCTTCCAGCCTTCGCTCTCGTGCATCTCGAGCAGCGGCAGGTGCTTGAGCGCCGCGGCGTGGAAGACGACCTCGGGGCGGTGCTCGTCGAACACCTCGGCCATGCGCTCGGCGTCGCGGATGCACGCGACCACCAGGTTGCGGCTGTCGAGCAGACCTCGACCCTCGATCGAGAGCTGCACCCCCTGGAGCGCGGATTCGTCCCGGTCCAGCATGACCAGCGATGCCGGCGCGAAGCGGTGGATCTGCCGGCAGAGCTCGGAGCCGATGGAGCCGCCGGCCCCGGTGACCAGGACCCGCCGCCCCGTCAGGTAGCCGGCGACCGAGTCGATGTCGAGGCTGAGCTCGCGACGCCCGAGCAGGTCGGCCTCGGTCAACGGGCGGATGTCGCCGACGGTCACGCCCACCCCGAACAGCTCGGCGACCGGCGGCAGGATCAGCGTGTCGAGACCGAGTGCGTCGGCCCGACCGGCGAGATCACGCACGGTCTCGCCGTCCGCGGACGGGATGGCGATGATCAGGGTCGACGCCCCCGTCCGCTCGACGACCGCGGCCAGCTGGCTGCGGTCGCCGGCGACGTGCACGCCCTTGATCCGGAGCTTCCGGAGGCTCGGGTTGTCGTCGAGGATCGCCACGGGGTGGAACGGACCGGACTTCAACATGGCGGTCACGATCTGCAGGCCGCCGTCGCCGGCGCCCATCACGATGATCGGTTCACGTCCGTCGTCCTTCGCCAGCGTCCAGCGGTCGAGCAGCATCCGCCAGCCGAGCCGACCGGCGGACATGACCGACAGCGTGAGGAACGCCGAGACGATCGCCGCGCTGACCGGCACGGCGTGGCCGAGCAGCGACAGGTCGAGCAGGGTGATCAGGACGGCGACGCCGACGGTGACGCGCAGCGAGGCGGCGACCTCCTCGAAGGTGCCGTAGCGCCAGCGGTGCACGTACAGGCCGGCGAACGTCCCGATCGCCACCTGCAGCACGGCGGCGAGCGTGGCGACGAGCACCACGCCGCCGATGTCGACCTTCGAGATCTGCATCTCGAAGCGCAGGAACGTCGCCATCCAGAGGCCGAACGTCCATGCGAGGGCATCGAAGGATGCCTGCACCACATATCGATAGCGCGGAAAATGTCGTACCACGTGCCCCTGCCCCAGTCGGAGTCCGCGTGCACCCGCAGACTCCAGTGGTGAGTAGAACATTGTTCGATCCGAAGGACAAGAGCGAATTGAACAGGATTCAGTGGGTGATTCCACCCAAGGGACCTTCAGAGCAGCCCTTCAGAACAGTTCGACGTCACCGAGGGTGAAGGCCAGATCACCGATGGCAGGCACCGACGATCGCGTGACGGGACGCCAGGTCAGGATCGGCCCGAGGCGGGTCAGCGGCACGAATCCCGCGGCGATCGACTCCCGGTCGACGCGGCCTCCGCCGACGGTCCGGATAGCGTAGTCGGCGCCGCTGCGACGGAGCAGATATCCGATCGCGCGTCGGACCGGCGCACCGGCGGGGGCCAGCACCTCGCAGAGCGTGAGCTCGGTCGCCGGTCCGCGTCTGCGCACCCGGAACACGACGACGCCGTCACGCAGGTGGTCGCCCAGCGGCAGCGCCCGGTACCCCAACGGAGCGAACGAGTAGCGCCAGCGCAGGTAGTCGATGCTCCGATCGGTCGCGATGCCGTCCTCGGGTGCCAGCGACTCGAGCAGCTGCTCGATCTCCGCGTCGGCGCCGAGCGCCGTCGCCGCGATCCCGACCTGTCCGCCGCTGCTCCACTTCTCGGCTGCGGCCCGGGCGCCGGCGACACGCACCGCGCTGCGCGCCGAGCGCACCCGCACGCCGACCGGCACGCGGCCCACCTGCGACCAGCCCATCTTCAGG
This sequence comes from Actinomycetota bacterium, assembly GCA_030852785.1. Lineage (GTDB taxonomy): Bacteria > Actinomycetota > Acidimicrobiia > Acidimicrobiales > Microtrichaceae > JAFAFN01. The sequence goes on along the minus strand of JALYWI010000036.1, from coordinate 4,130 downwards.
TACCCCGGCCGGCTCTGGTCGTTCGGCGTGTTGAACACGACGCCCACGCCCTGCTCCGCCATCTCGTCCAGCGCGCCCAGCGTGAGTCGCGTGAAGATGCCCTTGCCCTGCCAGTCGGGGTGCGTCGCGGTGTCCACGGCGCGCACCGCCTCGATCCGCTCGCCGCCCGGTGTGCGGAACCGCCACCGAAGGAAGACGCGCAGCCCGGCGAGCGTTCCGTCCTCGGCCACCGCCACCCACGCCGGCGACTCGCCGAAGGGGTTCTCGTCGTGCTTCCAGGCGAAGAAGTCCTCGTTGGGGTCGCCGTCCTTCCAGCCCAGGGACAACCGGCACAACTCGATCACCGCGCCCCGGTCCTCGGCGGTCGCTGCTCGGATCGTCAGTCCGTCGGGTTCACGCCGGGTCATGGCCGGCGAACCTAGCGGCCGTCGACGCCGGTCGACCCGTCCACCCGTGGGCGACTCATCCCGTTGACTCTCCTTCGAACTGCGTTCAGACTCGTGCGGTCCGACGGTGCAGGGGCGCACTGGCGGAGACGGGGCACGCAGATGGGTCCAACAACGCAGCGGGCGACCGTGATCGGCCAGGGGTACGTCGGGTTGCCGGTCGCCGTGCGCGCCGCACTGGCGGGCTACGACGTCGTCGGTTTCGAGGTCGACCCCGTGAAGGTCGAGGCGCTCAACGCCGGACGCTCCCACGTCGAGGACATCACCGGCGACCAGCTCGCCGACGCCCTCGCCAGCGGCCGCTACCGCGCCACCGCGGATCCGTCCGAGCTCTCCGGGTTCGACGTCGCCGTGATCTCGGTGCCGACACCGATGGGTGAGGGTGTGCCCGACTTGTCCTACATCGAGACCGCCGCCGAGACCCTCGCTCCGCACGTCACCGTCGGCTCGACGGTGATCCTCGAGTCGACCACGTACCCGGGCACCACCGAGGAGCTCGTCGCTCCGATCCTCGAGCGCGGCTCCGGCCTCCGCGCCGGCACCGACTTCCATCTGGGGTACAGCCCGGAGCGCATCGACCCGGGCAACGCGATCTGGCGGCTCGAGAACACACCGAAGGTCGTCTCGGGTGTCGACGCCGCGTCACTCGCCGCGGTCCAGGGCTTCTTCGACGACATCGTCGAGACCACCGTCGCCGTGCGCGGCACGAGAGAGGCCGAGCTCACCAAGCTGCTCGAGAACACCTTCCGCCACGTGAACATCGCGCTGGTCAACGAGCTCGCCATGTTCGCCCGCGACCTGGGCATCGACGTCTGGGACGCCATCGACGCGGCGTCGACGAAGCCGTTCGGGTACATGCGCTTCACGCCCGGGCCGGGGGTGGGCGGCCACTGCCTGCCGATCGACCCGTCGTACCTGTCGTGGCAGGTGGAGCGTTCGCTCGGCCAGACATTCCGCTTCGTCGAGCTCGCCAACGACGTGAACGAGCACATGCCGGACTACGTCGTTCGCCGCACGCAGGCGCTGCTCAACGAGCAGCGCAAGGCGGTCAACGGATCGACCGTGCTCGTCTACGGACTCGCCTACAAGGCGAACACCAGCGACGCCAGGGAGACGCCCAGCCGTCCGCTCGTCGCGAAGCTCCAGGCGCTCGGCGCCGAGATCCTGCTCGCCGATCCCCACGTCGCCGACGTGCAGTTCCCCGACGGGGTGAAGCGGGTCTCCGGGACCGCCGAGGACCTCGCCCTCGCGGACGTCGTGCTGTACCTGGTCGATCACCGCGACTTCGACCGAGCGACGATCGAGCGCGCCGGTGTGCCGGTCCTCGACTGCCGACGAGCGCTGACCGGCGACTCGGTCGAGCACCTGTGAGCCTCGGCTCGACACTCGGACCGGTACTGCGCAGCACGACGAAGGCGACCGCTGCGGCCGTCGATCGCGTGCGCCCGCCGCGCCCCGGCATCACGATCCTCATCTACCACCGGATCGGCTCGGGCACCGGCGGGCAGATGGACCTGCGGGTCGACGACTTCGAGCGGCAACTCGAATGGCTCCGCTCGACCCAGCGCATCATCACCCTGGATCGTGCCGTCGCCGAGGTCACGGGCACCGAGCCCCTGCAGCCGGGCGTCGTCGTCACGTTCGACGACGGCACGGCGGACTGGGTCGAGCACGTGCTGCCGGTGCTCGACCGGCTGCACGTCCCGGCGACGTTCTACGTGGCCACGGCGTTCGTCGAGGGCCGGCGTGCCTTCCCCGGCGAGGGTCGCCCGATCTCCTGGGCAGGGCTCAAGGAGATGTCCACCTCGCGACTGGTGACACTCGGGTCGCACACCCACACCCACGCCCTGATGGATCGGTTGCCCGTCCCCGACATCGCCGACGAGCTGGACCGGTCCATCGGTCTGCTCGGCGACCGGGTCGGCGTCGACCCGACGCACTTCTGCTACCCGAAGGCCCTGCTCGGTTCCCCGCCGGCACAGGCGGCGATCCGGGAGCGCTTCCGGTCCGCGACGCTCGCCGGCACCCGGTCGAACACCCGAGGAGCGGACCCGTATCGCTTGGCGCGTTCGCCGATCCAGGCAGCGGATGGGCAGCGGTGGTTCCGGCACAAGGCGGTCGGAGGCCTGGGCTTCGAGGACATGGTGCGAGACCGGCTCAACGCCCTCCGGTACCGCGGGGCGACCGAGTGAGCGCCCCGCTGCTCGTGCACGTGACCACCGCCGACATCAGCCTCGAGCTGTTGCTCGGCCCCCAGCTCGAGGCGTTCATCGAGGCCGGCTACGACGTGGTCGGCGTGAGCGCACCGGGGCCGTTCGTCAAGCGTGTCGAGGCACGCGGCGTGCGACACGTCCCGCTGCGCAACGCGACGCGTGCGATGGCCCCGCACAAGGACCTCTTCGCCATCGAGGAGCTGCGTCGGTTGTTCTGCCGGCTTCGGCCCACGATCGTGCACACCCACAATCCGAAGCCGGGGCTCTACGGTCGCCTCGCGGCGCAGGCCGCCGGTGTACCCGTCGTGGTCAACACCGTGCACGGCCTGTACGCGATGCCCGAGGACGACTGGAAGAAGCGGGCCGTCGTCTACTCGTTGGAGCGTCTCGCGTCGACCTGCTCGGACGCCGAGCTCGTCCAGAACCCCGAGGACGTCGTGACGTTGCGAGAGGTGCTGCGCGAGCCGGTCAGCAAGCTCGTGCCGCTCGGCAACGGCATCGATCTGGACCGCTTCGCCGCACCCGTCGCGGACGACACGGTCAGGGCGACGGTGCGACTCGAGCTCGGCGTCGACGAGTCGACGGTGGTGGTCGGCGCGGTCGGGCGGCTGGTGCTCGAGAAGGGCTACGTCGAGCTGTTCGAGGCATGGGAGCGGATCCGTCCGTCGCACCCGGATGCGGTGCTGGTCGTCGTCGGCCCCACCGACGCGGACAAGGCCGATGCGCTGCCCGCCGACGTCGTCGCCCGGGCCGAGGCCGCGGGCGTGCGCTTCCTCGGCATGCGGGACGACGTGCACGACCTGTACCGCGGCATGGACCTGTACGTGCTGGCGTCGCACCGCGAGGGTTTCCCGCGCTCCGCCATGGAGGCGGCCGCCTGCGGCCTGCCGATCATCGCGACCGACATCCGAGGGTGCCGACAGGTGGTCGACCACGACGTGACCGGACTGCTGGTCGAGCCGCGCTCCCCCGCGGCGCTCGCCGACGCCCTCGAGCGCCTGCTCGGCGAACGCTCGACCCGGGCAGCGATGGGCGCGGCGGCGGTCGCCCGCGCACACCGGGAGTTCGACCAGCGACGAGTCATCGACACCACGCTCGAGACCTACGCTCGGCTGCTCACCGCCCGAGGGCTCGACGCCCCCGAGCCCGTCGGAACCGAGGACGAGACATGAAGGTCGTGGTCACCGGCGGCGCCGGGTTCATCGGGGCGAACCTGTGCAGGGCGCTCGCCGCGCAAGACGCCGTCGACCAGGTCGTCGCGTTCGACGATCTGTCGACCGGCTTCCGCTCCAACCTCGACGGCGTCGACGCGACGTTGGTCGAGGCGACCTTCCTCGACCGCGTCGCCATCGACGCCGCCGTCGACGGCGCGGCGGCGGTGGTGCACCTCGGGGCCAGGCCGTCGGTGCCCCGCTCGGTCGCCGACCCGGTCGCCTCGCACGACGCCAACGCGACCGGCACGCTCTACGTG
>JALYWI010000027.1 GCA_030852785.1 Actinomycetota bacterium | reverse complement strand
CCCCGCCCCGCAGCCCGCTCCGGCCGACACCCAGCCCGCGTACGCGGCACCGCAGCCCGTCGGTGCACCCTCGGCCGACCCGTTCTCGCCGCCGATCGCCGAGGACGACATCGAGGACGCCGTGGTCGTCGAGGACGCGATCGTCGTCACCGACACCGTCATCGTCGAGAACGGCCAGGTCGTCGCCGAGTCGATCTCGGTCATCGAGCCGCACCACGCCGAGGCGTACTCGGGCCTCGTCGCCCGGAGCGCCGCCCGAGCCCAGGTGCGCGAGCGTGTCGACGCCGTCGACGAGTCGATCGTGGAGACCGTGATCGGCGCGGCTGCCGACCGCGGCTTCGAGTTGACCGAGCGAGCGGATGTCGACCGTGGCCACGAGCTCCGCTTCGACGCCGCGTCGGGTGACCTGCTCGTGATCTCGCTCGGTCGCGTGGCGGCGAGCCGGATCGAGGACATCCGTGGTGAGCACCTGCCGCTGACGGTGTCGTACCGCTCGGGAGCCTTCGAGGGCACCGCCGACGACGGGTCCGGCCAGCACGGCGAGGTCCGCATCGTCTCCGACGAGTGGACGGGGCAGGCCACCAGCACGGTGTCGCTGTTCCTCGGCGTGGGTGACTACTTCTCCGAGTCGCTCGAGCTCGACGAGGACGGTCTCGTGCTCGACGTCGTGGCGACGATCGCCACGGTGCAGCAGCGGCTCAGCTGAGCCACCCGGTGCCGCCCTGACGGGCTGCACCGCCGACGTCGGGTCAGCTGGCCGCCAGGCCGAGGAACGGCTGCGGGGTGTAGGTCGGGAACGTCCGGGCCAGATCGGTCGCGCCCGTGCGCACCGACAGCACCTCGGCGAGGACCCGCCGGTAGTCGTTGAGCACGGCGAGGTCGCCCTCGGGTCCGTTCTCGATGCGGTCGGGGAAGTCGCCGTACACACCGCCGCGGATCCCGCCGCCCATCACGAGGACCGCGGAACCGCGACCGTGGTCGGTTCCGCCGGAGCCGTTCTCGTTGATCGTCCGGCCGAACTCCGACACGCACACGACGGTCACGCCGACGGATCCGCCGAGGTCCTGGTGGAAGGCCTGCAGCGCGGTCGAGAGGCTCGCCGCGCGGGAACGGAACGCGCCGTTCCCCTCGGGTGCGCCCTGGGCGTTGTGGGTGTCCCATCCGCCGTGGTCGACGGTCGCGACCCGCAGGCCGACACCCGCACGGATGAGTCGCGCGATCTCCTTCAGGTTCGTCGAGAGGTCGTCCCAGCCGTACGCCGCACCGTTCCTCGGTCCGGGATCCGCGGGCAGCGAACGGATCGTGGCGATGGTGTCGAGCGCGCCGGCTCCGGTGCTCGCCACGACATCGCCGGCGCGGCCGTGCAGTGCGGTCAGGGCCGCGCGGGCCGCCTCGTTGTCGGCGAACCCGGCCACCCCGAACTCCGAGATGCGGTTCATGGCGATCGCCGGTGCGGCCCCGTCGAGCATGGCGCTCAGCGTGTTGCCGCGGGACAGCCCGGCGAGTCGGCCGTTGCCGGCCAGCTGCGAGAGATGGCGGTTCAGGAAGCCGTCGTGCACCGACAACCTGCCGGTGCCCGCCTCCCAGTTGCGCTGCGACTCGAAGTGGCTGCGCGACGCCGACTCGCCCGCCGGCATGCCCGCGGCGTGCACGACGGCGAGACGACCCTGGCTCCACGCTCCGGCGTGCAACGCCTCCATCCCGGGGTGCAGCGCGAAGGTGCCGCTGAGCGGGAACGCGCCGACGGCACCGCCCTGCACGAGCGGCAGGCCGGCCCGGCCGACCGGATCAGCGAACTCGCCGGGGTCCTTGACGCGGATCGTCGGCCGCAGGGCGCGGTAGGTGGGCATCTGGAACGGCGCGACGAGGTTGAGCCCGTCGACACCGCCTCGGTTGAACACGACCACCAGCACGTCGCCGGTCGACGTCTGGCCGGGCGCGGCGAACGCGAGTCGTGCGCCACCGGCGGTCAGACCGACCGTCGCGCCGCCCACGCCGAGGGCCGTCAGGAATCCTCGTCGACTCAGCGGGTTCCGGCGTCCGCCACCACCGGCGGTCGGGTCGCCGGCGGTGTGGCGGCGCGTGGAGCGATCGTCGTTCATCGGTACTGGAACCTCGGGTGGGACAAGAGCAGGCCCAGCACACCGGAGAGGCGCTCGGGTCGGGTGCTGATGGCGGTCACGTCGCCGGTCGGCGCGACGCCGACCGCGCTGCAGATCGTGTCGGCATCCGCCGCGGTCGTCGGGCGCTGGCACACCGACTCGGCGAGCGCGGTGACGAGTGCTCGGGCGCTGCTGGGCAGTGGGTTGGGCAGCAGCGCCGCTGCATCGACGACGATGCGATCCGGCTTCGACGGATCCGTCAGCGCGTTGCGGGCCAGGCGACCTGCTCCTTCCCAGCGCCGCAGCAGCCCCTGGGACGAGCTCCAGACCGCGGCCCGGTCGGGCCAGCCGTCGGGGCTCGGACGTTCGAAGAGCGGTTGGCCCAGCATCCGGGTCGCCTGGCGCAGCGTGGTCGCGCTCTGACCCATCGGATCCGAGGGCACCTGGGCGCGGGTGGCGCGCAGCGCGCTGTAGAGCCAGTCGATCGGCCGCTTGACCTTGGTTCCAGCCGACGCTGCGAACTCCGGTGAGGTCAGCAGCGTGCGCAGCACGGGTGCGATCGCGGTGTCGTTCGCGAGGTACACCGCAGTGAGCCGATCGACGAGCGACCGCGGCGGGTCGTCGCCGACGAAGCGTCGGGCCAGCTTGGTCGAGAGGTGACGGGCGGTCGACGGGTGCCGGGCCAGGAAGCGGAGCAGCGACTCGGCGTCACCCTGACCGTGCACGTTGTAGTTGCCCCATCCGGGGCGGGCGGGCCGACTCCAGGCGCCACCCAGGATCGAGACCGCTTCTCGCGAGTGCATCCAGTGGCCCCAACGGAAGCTGTACTTCGAGGGCCCCTCCTCCCAGTCGATCGTCCAGCCGGACAGCACCTTCGCGACGCCGACCACGTCGGCCTCGCTGTAGACGTGCGCACCGTCGACGATGCCGAGCGTGTGCAGCTCGAGCAGCTCGCGGCCGTAGTTCTCGTTCACGCCCGATGCGGCGGTGGCGTCGCTCGCGTAGTTGTCCAGGTAGACGAGCATCGCCGGACTCGCCGCCGAGGCGAGCAGCAGATCGACGAACCTGCCGAGCGCGTGGGGCCGCACGACCGTCTCGTTGTCGACGGTCTTGAGCTGGGTGAGCCACTTCGCCTGGCGCGAGATGTTGAGGTGGTTCGTCCAGAAGTCGCACATCACCTCGTGCAGCTGACGTTCGGAGTACACCGCCCTCAGCAGAGTGGCGTGGTCGAGCTCTGCGAAGAGCCGCTGTTCGTCGGCGACCCTGACGGCCTCGTTCGCGGAGTTGTTCGCCCGGAGCGTGACGTATCCCGCGAGCCGCGCCTCGGCGTCCGGCAGACGCCGTGGATCGAGCTGCTCGTCGATCCAGGCGGTGGCGCCGATGCGACGGATCCGGTCGACCACGGCAGAGGTCGCACCGAAGGTCGCCCGGTCCGCGAGGTGGCGGGCGGCGGCCAGGTCGGTCATCGACGACGGCGGCGCCGGCACCGTCGGGACGGGCCCTGCCGGGGCGGGCGCGTCGGGCGCACACGCCGCAGCGGCCAGCGCCGCGCCGGCGGCCAGGAGCACGCCACGTCGCGAACTCGGCGTCTCGCCCCTCGACCCGGACCCCGGCGGTCCGTTCAGTTCTTCGATGCCAGGTTCCTCGACCGCTGCCGCCGTGCTCACCTGCGCTGTGTCGGTGCCCGGGGCCGAGAACTTGAGCCGAACGACCCATGGGGGTGACCTGCCCGGACGAGGTGCGTTGTCCGCCGCGCGACCCTGCCGTAGTCTCTGCCCCGCAGGTGGGCGTCATGCCCATCGGAGGGGAGTACCTCCTCACGCTGATGTCGTCAGCACGGTTGCGGCGTTCGGGTCCCGGGTACCTCCCGGGGCACGCAGGTCGGACCCGGCGTCAGTGGCTCGATCGGATCGTCGAAGGACGGACGACCGGGTGAGGGAGACCTCCGGCGCTTCTGGTGCCGCGCCTGGCACCCCGACGACGGAGACTCCTTTTCATGTCCAGCGAATCCACTTCGGCTGCTCCTTCGGTGCAGCCGGTCGCCGTGCCGAGCGCGGCTGACCTCGAATCGACGGAATGGTTCCGCCTGCGCGGCGCCGAGGTGAGCGATCGCCTCGACGTCGACCCGCTGGTCGGACTCAGCACCGCCCAGGTCGCCTCGCGCCACGAGGCGTTCGGCCTCAACGAGCTCGCCGAGGCGCCCCGTCGCCCGGCGATCCTCCGGTTCTTCGACCAGTTCAAGGACCTGATGGTCTACATCCTGATCGGCGCCGCGGTGGTCTCGGCAGCCGTCGGGGACTACAAGGATCCGATCGTCATCGGCATCGTCCTGCTGATCAACGCGGTGATGGGCTTCGTCCAGGAGAACAAGGCCGACAATGCGCTCGCGGCGCTGAAGGGCATGCTCGACACCGTCGTGCGCGTCCGTCGCGACGGCGACGTGCAGGAGATCTCGGCGACCCAGCTGGTGCCGGGCGACATCGTGCTGCTCGAGGCCGGCGACCGTGTCCCCGCCGATGGTCGGTTCCTGGTCACGGCCTCGCTCTCGGTCGACGAGTCGATGCTGACCGGCGAGTCCGTGCCGGCCGACAAGCAGGACGAGGTCATCACCACCGACGTCCCGCTCGCGGAGCGCTCGAACATCGGCTTCATGAACACGACGCTCGTGCGCGGCCGCGCCGAGCTCGTCGTCACCGGCACCGGCATGCTCACCGAGGTCGGCAAGCTTGCCGGCCTGCTCGGTGCCGCCGAGGAGAAGCCGACGCCGCTCCAGGAGCAGATCCACGAGCTCGGGAAGCGCCTCGCGTTCATCGCGTTCCTGGCCGTCATCGCCGTCTTCGTCGTCGCGCTGGTCCAGGCCGACGAGATCAACAGCGACACCGTGAGCGAGGCGCTCCTGAACTCCGTGGCGCTGGCCGTCGCGGCGATCCCCGAGGGCCTGCCCGCGGTCGTGACCGTCACCCTGGCCATCGGGGTCGGTCGCCTGGCGAAGCGCCACGCGATCATGAAGCGGCTCGCGTCGGTCGAGACGCTCGGCTCGACGACGGTCATCTGCTCCGACAAGACCGGCACCCTCACGCTCAACCAGATGACGGCCACCACCTTCGTGACGGGCGGTCGGCGCTACGACGTCGACGGCCTGGGCTACGGCACCGAGGGTTCGATCACGCTGGACGGCGCGCCGCTCGATGCCGGGCAGCTCGAGGCGCTGCACCCGGCGCTGCTCGCCGGTGTGCTCTGCAACGACGCGCACCTCCGAGAGGTCGACGGCGCCACACGGCTGGTCGGCGACCCGACCGAAGGTGCGCTCGTCGTGCTCGGAGCGAAGGGCACGCTCGACCCCGAGGCGCTGAGGGGCCAGCTGCAGCGGGTCGACGAGGTGCCGTTCGACTCGACCGCGAAGTTCATGGCGACCCTGCACCCGCACCCACGCGACGACCGTCAGTCGCTGCTGGTCGTCAAGGGCGCACCCGACGTGGTCATCGGTCGGTGCACGTCGGTGGCCGGCCCCGACGGTCGGGAACCGGCCGACGCCGCCCGCCGCGAGCAGCTGCTGGGCATCAACGACGAGCTCGGCTCCGAAGGGCTCCGGGTGCTGGCACTCGCCGTGCGCGAGTTGCCCGTGCGTGCATCGGAGTTCGAGGGCGACCTGGGCGACGAGGTGGCCGACCTCCAGCTCGAGACGCTCGTCGGGATCCTCGACCCCGCACGACCCGAGGCCATCGCCGCCATCGAGGAGTGCCGCACCGCGGGGATCGGCGTGAAGATGATCACCGGCGACCACGCTTCGACCGCCGGAGCGATCGCCCAGCAGCTCGGCATCGTCGGCCGGGTCGTCACCGGCGCCGAGCTCGACGCGATCTCCGACGACGACCTGCCGACCCTCATCGACGACATCGGCGTGTGCGCCCGCGTGTCGCCGGAGCACAAGGTGCGCGTGGTCAAGGCACTGCAGTCCACCGGCAACATCGTGGCGATGACCGGCGACGGCGTGAACGACGCTGCGTCGCTGAAGCAGGCCGAGATCGGCGTCGCGATGGGCATCACTGGCACAGAGGTGACCAAGGAAGCCGGTGACATGATCCTCACCGACGACAACTTCGCCACCATCGTGCACGCGGTCGAGGGGGGACGCTCGATCTACGAGAACATCATCACGTTCGTGCGCTTCCAGCTGACGACGAACATCTCGGCGATCCTGACGATCCTCATCGCGCAGCTCGCAGGATTCGGCGCGTTGTTCAACGCCATCCAGATCCTGTTCGTGAACATCATCGCGGACGGACCGCCGGCGATCGCGCTCGGTGTCGACCCGTCGAAGCCCGGCATCATGAACCGTCCGCCGAGGGACCGCAACGACGCGATCCTGAGCATGCCGCGCCTGGCTCGGATCGTCGCGTCGGCGATCGTGATCACGATCGGCACGCTCGCGATCTACATGGCCTTCCGCAACGGTGACCGCGAGGCCGCGCTGACCATGGCCTTCTCGTCGTTCGTGTTCTTCCAGCTGGTCAACTCGTTCTGCGTGCGGTCCGGCGACGAGACGGTCTTCAGCCGCTACAGCCTCTCGAACCGGCCGCTGCTCTACGCGCTCTTCGGTGTGGTGCTGCTCCAGGTGCTGGTCGTGCAGCTGCCGTTCCTGCAGAGGATCTTCGAGACGGTCCCGCTCGACGCCAGCCAGTGGGGCTGGGTCGTGCTGGTGCCGATGTCGCTGCTCGTCGTCGAGGAGCTGCGCAAGGTGGTCGTGCGAGCACGACGTGGCCCGCTCACCCCTGCGGTCCCGACGGCGGCGCAGGCATAGTCTCCTCCTGCCCGTCGGTCGGACGACCGGCGGCCAGGGGGTGGACGAGATGAGAGCAGCGCTGCTGCAGGCGGTCGGGCAACCGGTCGAGGTCGTGCACGACGTCGAGCTCGAACCGCCGGGCGCGGGTGAGGTGCGCGTCGGGATCGTGGCGTGCGGTGTCTGCCACTCCGACGTGAGCCTGGTCAACGGGACCTTCCCGGTGCTCGGCCCGACCGTGCCGGGTCACGAGGCGGCGGGCATCGTGACCGAGGTCGGCCCCGGGGTCACCTCGCTCGCGGTGGGTGACCACGTGGTGCTCACGCCGAACCCGGCGTGCGGCACCTGCGAGCTCTGCGTGCGGGGTCAGCACAGCAGCTGCGCCAACGCGATGTCGATCGCCACGTCGATGCTGCCCGACGGCACGACCCGGCTGTCACGCCAGGGCGAGATCGTCTACCGCGGTCTCGGCCTGGCCGGCTGGGCCGACGAGGTGATCGTGCCCGTGGCGGGGGCGGTGAGGATCGACGAGGACGTACCGCTCGACGTCGCGTGTGTGATCGGCTGCGCGGTCCAGACCGGTGTCGGTGCTGTGCTCAACACCGCGGACGTCGAGCCCGGCGACACCGTGCTCGTGCTGGGAGCAGGCGGCATCGGCATCAGCATCGTGCAGGGTGCGGCGATCGCCGGGGCCGCGCGCATCATCGTGTCGGACCCCTCGGAGTCGCGGCGCGAGCAGGCCATGCGCTTCGGCGCGTCCGACGTGATCGACCCCACCGTCGACGACGTCACTGCGCAGGTCACCGCGATGACCGGCATCGGCGTCGACGTCGCGTTCGAGGCGGTCGGTTCCGGACCGCTCGTCGAGACCGCCCTGGCCTCGACCCGCAGCGGCGGATCGGTGGTCATGGTCGGCGCCGCGCCGATCGAGGACGTGGTGCCGGTCAGTCCCGTGATGATGATGTTCACCGAGAAGAAGATCATGGGATCGCTGCTCGGCTCGTGCTGGGCACCCAGGGACATCCCGCGTCTGATCGCGCTGTGGCAGGCCGGCAGGCTCGATCTCGACGGCATGATCACCGCACGCCGACCGCTCGAAGAGGTCAACGAGGCGATCGCGGACCTCGAGGCAGGACGTGGTCTGCGCACGGTGCTGACGATCGCCCCGTCCTGACGATCGTCGGGTCGTGGCGTCGCCGGACCGTGTCGATCGCCGGCCGGTCCCCGGGTCCCGCCGCGGGGTGATCGGTCGTGTGGAAGCCTGGACGGGCTCCGGGCCGAACGGGTCCGGCGACGGAAGGACGCCACCATGGGCATGCTCGACAAGGCCAAGGACCTGATCTCCGGGAACAAGGACCAGGTGAAGGACGGGATCGACAAGGCGGCCGACCTGGTCGACGACCGGACCAAGAACCAGCACTCCGACAAGATCGACACCGTCGCGGAGAAGGCGAAGGACGTGGTCGACAAGCTCGACCCGTCCTGACGGGCTCACCGGTCCTGACGGCTCACCGGTCCTCACGATCTGATGCGGTGAACGGTCCGGCGGCCCGAGGGCCTGCCGGACCGGACCGCTCAGTTCAGCGCACCCTCGATCGCCGAGATGATCGACGGGTCGTCGGGAACGACGGTGGGGGCGAAGCGTGCCAGGACCTGGCCGTCGCCGCCGACGAGGAACTTCTCGAAGTTCCAGCGGATGTCACCGGTGTGCCCCTCGTCGTCCGGGGTGGCCTCGAGCTCGGCGTAGAGCGGGTGCCGATCGTCGCCGTTGACCTCGACCTTCTCGGTCATGGGGAAGGTCACGCCGTAGGTCGTCGAGCAGAACGTCTTGATCTCCTCGGCGTCGCCGGGCTCCTGCTCCATGAACTGGTTGCAGGGCACGCCGAGCACGCTGAAGCCCTGCGCCGCGTACTGCTCGTGGATCTGCTCGAGCTGCGTGTACTGCGGGGTCAGGCCGCACTTCGACGCGACGTTCACCACCAGGGTGACCTTGCCGTCGAGGTCTGCGAGGACGTTCGGGGTGCCGTCGAGGGACGAGATGTCGTGGTCGTAGATCGCCATCGGCTCACCGTAGCCCCGGCGACGTCGGGACCGTCCCGCGAGGGCCGGGGCGCCGTCCGCCGGCAGCGGCAGCCTCGCCGATACAGTCGACGGACCATGCGAGTCGACACCGTGACCACCTTCTTCGCGCTGCTCGCGGTGTTCGCGCTCCTCGTGCTGGTCGTCGTCGCGGTCTCGGCGGTCGTCGCCGGAACGACAGGGCGTCTGCCCGGTCCGCTCGCCGAGGCCCGGGCCGCCGTCGGGCAGGTCTCGCTCGTGCTCGCGTTCTTCGTGGCCCTGACCTGCACGCTGGGCAGCCTCTACCTCTCCGAGGTCGCGAAGTTCCCGCCGTGCGACCTGTGCTGGTACCAGCGGATCCTCATGTACCCGCAGGTCGTCATCCTCGGCGTCGCCGCGCTGCGCCGCGACGCGGCGGTGAAGTGGTACTCGGTGCCGCTGGTCGGGCTGGGCCTGTGCATCTCGGCGTACCACTACCTGATCGAGCGCTTCCCGGAGTCCGTGAAGTTCTCGTGCGAGTCGGACAACCCGTGTTCGACGGTGTGGGTCTGGAAGTTCCACTTCCTGTCGATCCCCGCGATGGCCGGCATCGGCTTCGCGCTCATCGGCGTGCTGGTGATGCTCTCAGCACCCCGGGCGACCTCGGGAACCGAACGACCCGCTGTCGACGACTCCCCACACGACCAGTCCCCCGACGACCAGTCGCCAGCCGGCCGGTCCTCGGACGATGCCGACGCGCCGGACACGGCGCACGTTCCCCCGATCCCGGAGCACACGACATGAACGACAAGCACCGCGGCGCAGACCCTTACGCCGACCTCGCGAAGCGCACGAGCGGCAACCGTCCGAAGACGGGCTTGATCGTCATCGGCATCAGCGTGGGCGCCGTGCTGCTCATCGGCATCCTGGCGCTGCTCTTCACCGGCAACGACGACGAGCCGGTGGCCGACGGGACGGGCGCGGCTGCCGCTCAGGACGCGGTCCAGGAGCAGGCCACCGTCGAAGTGATCGGTGAGCCGCTGCCGGCGTATCCGAGCGTCAGTGCCGTGGTGGCCTCCGCCGAGGAGGACCCGGCGGTCGGGATGACGCCCCCCACGCTCGAGGGTGAGTCGTTCGACGGCTCGCCGGTCACGATCGAGCCGGGCGGCGGCACGCCCAAGCTCGTCATGTTCGTGGCGCACTGGTGCCCGCACTGCCAGAAGGAACTGCCGCTGGTGCAGGAATGGATCGACGCCGACCTGGTGCCCGACGGGGTCGAGGTGTTCGCGGTCAGCACCGCGGTCGCCGCCGACCGACCGAACTACCCGCCCTCGGAATGGATCGCGGCCGAGGGCTGGGAGCCCCACGTGCTGCTCGACAACCCCGACCAGGCAGCAGCGGTCGCCTACGGCCTGAGCGGCTACCCGTTCTTCGTGCTGATCGACGCGGACGGCGAGGTCGTGCAGCGCGGCTCCGGTGAGATCCCCGAGCAGGAGTTCGTCAGGCTGCTCGAGCAGGTCGCCTGACGGCGTGAGGCGTCGCTCAGCTCACTCGGCGTCCTGGTCGATGATCGCCCAGCCGGCGTAGACGTCGGGATCGGTGAGGGTCGCCCGGATCTCGTCGTCGACGGTGAAGTCGGGTGACGGGCTGTTCTCGTTCTCGCGCATCCATCCGGACATGCGTTCGTACTGGTCCTCGGGGAACTCGGCGACGAACACGAACCAACGGCCGGTGGCCCCGAGCTTGTACCGGGCCTGGTCGATGTCGGTGTCGCAGGGCATGTACGACATGAACGTCCCGGCGCCCTCGCCGAGCACGGCGTCCCACGGCGTCGCGACGTCCGATGCGAAGTCCTCCGGCCCTGCGTGGATCGACAGCTCGACCAGATGCTCGCCGTCGCCGCATCCCGGGTCGAGCATGCCCACGTAGTTCGCGTAGGACTGCTCGTAGAGCGGGCCGAGGATGCCGTTGGCCTCGGTGACCGGCTCGCCCAACCCCGCCGGGACCGTCGGCTCGTCCGGCCGGGTCAGCACGACTGCGCCGGCGACCACGACCACGGCGAGCACGGCGGCGAGCGCTCCGAGCAGCACCCCGGACCGGCGACGCCCGCGACGGCCCCGTCGTCGGGAGGCCGTGCCGACCGGGATCGAGAACGGGTCGTCGGCGACCTCGGCGAGTGCCGCGCCGAAGCTCGAGGCGTCGGGATAGCGGTCGGCGGGATCGAGCTCGGTCGAGGTGCGCAGCACCGCGGCGAGTCCGGCGGGCAACTCGTCGATGGCATCGTCGGGTACGCCCTCGGCGCAGATGCGGTTGACGATCGAGGCGAGGCCGGTGGTGCCCGGGTCGTCGGTCCCGCCGAACGGGCGGCGCCCGGTCGCCGCTGCGAGCAGGGTCAGTCCGAGCGAGTACACGTCGCTGCGCTCGTCGGCCGACGCCCCCTCGAGCACCTCTGGCGCGGCGTAGAGCAGCGTCACCGCCATGGTGGCGCTCGCCGTGGCGGCATCGACGAAGCCCGCCGCGCCGAAGTCCGACAGCACCGGGGCGCCGTCGGCGTCGAGCAGCACGTTGGACGGCTTGAGGTCGCGATGGAGCACCCCTGCGGCGTGGGCGGCAGCGAGCGTGGTGGTCAACGATCGGCCCAGCTCGGCGACCCGGCCGGGCGGCAACGCTCCGACGCGCTGGAGGTGATCGGCGAGTGAGCCGCCGTCGACGAACGTCGAGACGAGGAACGGACGACCGTCGGGCGAGATGCCGTGGTCGAGGGTCGCCGCCACCCCGTCGACGTCCGCCAACACCTGGGCGGCACGTACCTGGCGGTCGTACGAGGTGCGCTCACCGTCGTCGAAGACCTTGAGCGCGACCACGGTGCCGTCCGCGGTGCGCAGCGCCCGGTGCACCGTCGCAGTGCCGCCCCGGCCGACGACTCTCAGGCCCGAGTACCCCTCCGGGCCGGAACGCGCCGCTCTGTCGGCCGTCGCGCGGCCAGATCCGTCATCGTCGTCCATCTCCATCACCCTTCTCCCGGCAAGCATCGTAGGTGTCGAGCAGCGACAGGTCGCGCTCGGTCACGGTGCCGTCCGCGATCAGGTGGTCCACGACGCGCAGCCGGCGGTCGTTCGCCCGGCGACCGGTCGCGCGCAGGCCCGACACGCCGGCACGATCCAGGCGCTGGCAGAGGTAGTCGAGTTTCCGGTTGAACTTCGCGGTGCTCCAGCCCAGCCGGGCCGCGACCGACTGGTTGCTCGGGAGTCGGAAGCGCTCCGCCGGGTTCCGGAGACGGGCCTCGGCAAGGGCGACCACCAGCAGGCGTTGCTCGTCGGTGAGCGCCAGGCTCGACGGACGGAACGTCGCGGTCAGGTCGATGTCGAGCTCCGGTGTCGGGGGGAGCAGCGGCACCTCGTCGAGGGCCGCTCGCAGTTCGTAGTTGCACACACCCGCCTCGAAGCGCACCAGCGTCGACGCGAGGACGAGCGCGCTCCTGGCGTCGCCGGTCAGCACCGTCGAGCTGCCACCCGCCACCACCGTGATCGGGGTCCACGGGTTCAGGTTCTCGATCCACCAGATGCCCTCGGCGCGCACGAACCTCCCGACGCGGCGGTGCAGGAACGGGTTCGAGTCGATGTCGAGCTCGGCGCCGCGGCCGAAGGTGAGCCCCTCGGGTCGGGTCGGGTCGACCTCGACGGTCTCACCGGCGATGGTCACCTCGAGCCGCGGGCCCTGCGATGTCATTTGCGGAGCGTAGATCTCCGGGGCGCCGGCCGGTGTCCCCGGGCCCGATCGTGATGGGGATCGATCCCCATTGTGCGGCCTGCCCGGGGCGGGCAGCATGTGTTCCGACGTCCTGCCGCGCCCGACGGATTGCCCCATCCTGACGGTCGCGGCAGGACGCTCACCGTTTCAGGGCGTGAGGCATGCCTTGCCGGTGACACGGCGTTCGAGCAGGTCGCGCAGTGCGGTACCGGCGTCGTGCAGGGGATACGTGGTGGGTTCCGCCGGCGTCAGGGATCCGTCCTCGACGCGGGTGAGCACTTCGCTCATGACCGCGGCGTTGCCGTCGGGATCCGCCATCGCCCACGCACCCCAGTCGACGCCCAGCACCGAGCGGTTCCGCAGCAGCACCTGGTTCGCCGCGAGCTTCGGGATGGTGCCGGACGCGAAGCCGATGACGAGCAGTCGGCCGTAGTTGCGCAGTGCTCGCAGGGCCGCGTCGGTGAGCTCCCCGCCGACGGGATCCACCGCGATGTCGACCCCGCCTCCGGTCAGCTCGCGGGCGCGTTCCTTGACGTCCTCGGTGCTGTAGTCGATGACGCCGTGGGCGCCACGCTGGATGCAGAGGCGGAGCTTCTCGTCGTTCGACGCCGCTGCGATGGTCTGTGCGCCGAGTGCCCGAGCGACGTCGAGCATCGCGAGCCCCACGCCGCCCGCGGCGCCCAGCACGAGCACCCACTCCTCGGGTCGCACCACGGTCCGGCGTGTGAGCGAGAACCAGGCGGTCGCGTAGCTCTGGGTCATCGTGGCGGCCTGGCCGTAGCTCAGCCGGTCGGGGATGGGCATGAGCTGCGAGGGGGAGAGCACGACCTCGTCGGCGAAACCTCCCAGGCCGACGCTCGCCATCACGCGGTCGCCGACCGAGACACCGCTGACCCCGGCGCCGACCTCGGTGACCTCACCCGCGATCTCCGAGCCCGGCACGAAGGGCAACGCCGGTCGGATCTGGTACTTGCCCTGCACGAAGAGCGCGTCGACGTAGTTCAATCCGCTCGCCCAGACGTGCACCCGCACCTGACCCGGTCCGCAGGGCGGCGTGTCGAGCTGCTGGACCTCGAGCTGCTCCGGTTCGGCGAAGGATTGGCACACGACGGCTCGCATGCCGGGACAAGGTACCGAAGTGCGGACGAACGGACGCCTTCGGCCGTCGGCGGTGTGGTCACTTCACGGCCGGTCCGGACGCCGGCGGCAGGTACGGTGGCGACGTGGACGACCAGCCTGAGGACCAGCGGACCTACTGGAATCGTCGGGCGGGGGAGTGGGAGCGTCGCGCCGGCATCGCGGATGCGCCGGCGGACACCTACGGCGGGGCGGCCATGGACGCGCTCGGCCTGGGCAGCGGTGCCTCGGTGCTCGACGTCGGATGCGGTGTCGGGGCGACGGTCGTCGAGCTGGCGCGCCGCGTCGCGCCGGACGGCCGCGTGATCGGCGTCGACGTCTCCGACGAGATGCTCGCGGCGTGCGGACGCACCGTCGGCTCCGCCGGGGTGACCGGCGTCGAGCTCGTCCGCTCCGACGTCGTCGACGGCGCGCTCGACGACCTCGAGGGCTCGCTCGACGCGGTCTTCTCGCGCTTCGGTGTGATGTTCTTCCCCGAGCCGCAGCGCGCGTTCACCCGCCTCGCAGGGCTGCTGCGCCCGGGTGGCTCGCTGCGCTGCGTCGTCTGGGGGCCGATCGATGCGAACCCCTGGATGTTCGTCCCGGTGCTGGCCGCGGCGGGTGTCTTCGGCGCCGGACCGGAGCTTCCCCCGCCGGGCCGACCGGGCCCCTTCTCGCTCGCCGATGCGGACCTGGCTGCGGGTCTGCTCGCACAGGCCGGTCTGCGCGACGTCGGGGTCGAACCCGTCACCGGTCTCCGACTGATCCCCTCGGCGGCGCCACGCCCGGAGATCGAGACGCTGGTCGCGATGGGCCCGCTCGGGGACGCCTGGCTCGCGGCCGACGACACCACCCGGGACGCCGTGATCGAGGCGGTCATCGCCGCCATGGAGCCGTACCGGACCGACGGCGGATGGATGCTGCCCGGCTCGGCCCAGGTCATCGGCGGCACCGCGCCCTGAGCGCGGATGACACGCGGTCCGTCGCCGTCACCGCCGATCCGGGTGGATTGGCCGCACCACGGGTCGCTCCGTAACGTCTGAACGGTCCCGCCGCGCCCGAGTCGTTCGAGCGCGCCGCCTCAAGAGGAGAACCGATGCGCAGCCCGAAGGACTTCTTCAAGCCACTCGCCGCAGGTGCCCCCGAGCCGGTGCGCGAGATCCCGTTCCGCCCGTCGCGCATGATCCACTTCTTCCCGCCGCACCTCGACAAGGTCACTGCGAAGCTCCCGGAGATCGCCCCGACCGTCGACATCCTGCTCGGCAACCTCGAGGACGCCATCCCGATGGAGTCCAAGGAGGCCGCCCGTCAGGGTCTGGTGAAGGTCGCCAAGGAGGTCGACTTCGGCGACACGCAGCTGTGGACCCGGGTGAACAGCCTGGATTCGCCCTGGATCCTCGACGACCTCGAGACGCTCGTCGGTGAGGTCGGCGACAAGCTCGACGTCATCATGATCCCGAAGGTCGAAGGGCCCGAGGACATCCACTACGTCGATCGCCTGCTCGCTCAGCTCGAGGCGAAGGCCGGCCTGACGGAGCCGCTGCTCGTGCACGCGATCCTCGAGACGGCCCGCGGCGTGGCGAACGTCGAGGAGATCTGTCTGGCATCGCCGCGCATGCAGGGCCTGTCCCTCGGCCCCGCCGACCTGGCGGCGAACCGTCGCATGAAGACGACCCGCGTCGGTGGCGGTCACCCGGGCTACGTCGTCCGTCAGGACCCGCCCGCCGGTGAGGACGGTCCCGCCTACGACGCGCCGCGGGACTCCTACCAGCAGGACCTGTGGCACTACACCGTCGCCCGCATGGTCGACGCCTGCGCGATGGCCGGCATCCTGCCGTTCTACGGCCCGTTCGGCGACATCAAGGACACCGTCGCCTGCGAGGACCAGTTCCGCAACGCGTACCTGCTCGGTTGCGTCGGCGCCTGGTCGCTGCACCCCGTGCAGATCGCCATCGCCAAGAAGGTGTTCTCGCCCGAGCCGTCCGAGGTCGAGCACGCCCGAGAGGTCATCGAGGCGATGGGCGACGGGACCGGGGCCATCATGCTCAACGGCAAGATGGAGGACGACGCGTCGGTGAAGCAGTGCCACGTGGTCGTCGAGCTGGCTCGCCAGCTCTCCGAGCGCGACCCGGAGCTGGCTGCGTCCTACGGCTTCTGAGCCGACCCGCGCCGTCGCCGAACAGGCCGAGCCGTCCGACCCCGAGCACTTCCACCGCATTCACATCAGGAGCCGAGAGATGACCGACTTCCGTCCCCGCCGCAGCGCGCTCTACATGCCGGGCGCCAACGACAAGGCACTCGAGAAGGCCAAGGGCCTGCCGACCGACGCCATCATCTTCGACACCGAGGACTCGGTCGCGCCGGACATGAAGGAGGTCGCCCGCGAGAAGGTCGCCGCCGCGGTGGCCAGCGGCGAGTACGGACGGCGTGAGCTCACCATCCGTGTGAACTCGATCGAGACCGAGTGGCACGAGGCGGACGTCCGCTCCGCCGCCGCGGCCGGGCCGTCCGGCATCGTGGTGCCGAAGGTCAACTCCGCAGCGGACGTCGCATCGGTGGAGCGACTGCTCGAGTCCGCGGGTGCGCCGGCGCACACGACGATCTGGGCGATGCTCGAGACGCCGGCGGCGATCGAGAACGCCGTCGAGATCGCGACGTCGTCGGAGCGACTCACCGTGTTGATCATGGGCACGAACGACCTGGCCAAGGAGCTGCGCGCCGGGTTGGTCCCCGGGCGGCACCCGCTGCTGTGGGGCCTCGCTCGTTGCGTGAACGCGGCCCGCTTCGCCGACAAGGTCATCCTCGACGGCGTCTACAACGACGTGCGCAACCCGGAGGGGTTCCTCGTCGAGGCCACACAGGGCGCCGAGATGGGCTTCGACGGGAAGACCCTGGTGCACCCGACCCAGGTCGAACCGGCGAACGAGGCGTTCGCGCCGAGCGCGGACGAGGTCGAGTACTCACGCCGCGTGATCGAGGCGTTCGAAGAGGGCGTGGCTGCGGGCAAGGGCGTGGTCACCGTCGACGGCAAGATGATCGAGAACCTGCACGTCGACAACGCCCGCCGGGCGATCGCGGTCGACGATGCCATCAGGGCCCTCGCCGAAGGCTGAGCGCGCAAGAGCCGACGGCTGAGCGGTCAGGTCGCCGGGTTCAACAACTCGTCGCAGATCACCGTGGCGTGCTCGATGACCCGGTCGACCGCGGGGCTGCGTGCACGTCCGGTCGCGACCGCCAACGAGATCGTGCGTGCCGGCAGCTCCGGGGTGACCGGGTGCACGCTGATGCCGGGGTCGTCGAGGTCGATGGTGAGGCGAGGCATGACCGCGTGGCAGCCGCCCGCCCGGACCATCGCCTGCACGGCGCTGTTGTCGCCGGTCCGGAAGATGACGTCGGGTGCCACGCCGACCCCTGCCAGGTTGCGTTCGAGCAGCGCCTGGCAGCTGTTGGCCCGTTGGGCGACCATCGGAGGACCGTCGAGAGCGTCGACGGGCACCGCACGGCCGGCGGCGACGAGTGGTTCGCCCACCGGGCTCATCACGAGGAACGGGTCGGTCCACGACCCGACGACCTCGAGGCCTCGTCGTTCGGTCGGGATGGCGACCAGGAAGCTGACGTCGAGGTCACCCGCCACGAGCGCGTCGGCGAGCACCTCGCTCTCCTCGTGCTCGGTGAGCTCGACGCGTAGACCCGGCGCTTCGGTGCGGAGCCGTCCGACGATGAGGGGGAGGGCCTGCACCGCGATGCTCTGGAACGTACCGATGTTGACCCGGCCGGCGTCACCGTCGGCGTAGGCGGCGAGGTCGGCGCCGGCGGCTGCCACGCGGGCGAGGATGGCGACGGCGTGCACGTCGAGCAGCTCGCCGGCACGCGTGAGCCGCACCTTGCGTGGTCCGCCGGGCCGGTCGAACAACGAGGTGCCCACCGCCCGCTCGAGTGCCGCGATCTGCTGGCTGACCGCCGACTGCGTGTAGCCGAGGCGGGTGGCAGCCGCTCCGAAGGAACCCTCCTCGACGACCGCTCGCAGGGCGTGGAGATGCTTGATCTCGACGCTCGAGAGATCATTAGGGATCACGATGGGAACCATTCGGGATCATCGCTGGTGCTCATGATGTGCCCATCGTACGTTCCTCTCATGCTCACGCACGACGACACACGGATCGACCGACCGGGCGACCGGTTCGCCGCACCGGTCCGTGGCGCCGCTGCGGCCCTCGACGATCCGACGCCGTCGGAACCGCTCTTGCGGGGAGTGACCTCGGCGGGTTCGCTCGCGGACGCGGCTGCCTCGCTCGGTTTGCTGCCGGCGGCCTGCGCGGTGCTGCGTGACGACGCCGCTCCCGCGGTCCTTCGTGATCGGGCCCGCTACGTCGTCGAGCGCGCGCTGAGGGAACGGGAACGCTCCACGCGCCGGTGACCCGGGCGCACGGGCTCGTCGCGCCGGTATGGCACTGCGAAATTTTCTCGTTGAAGGTGCAGATTTTCCTTGCAGCGTCCGTAGCGTCTGGGGATGAACGACTCCCCGATCGCCAGAACCACAC
>JALYWI010000026.1 GCA_030852785.1 Actinomycetota bacterium | reverse complement strand
ATGAGCACCGCCGCCGCACCCCTGCGTCCCGACACCACGAGAGGGACCGGGGCGGGGCTGCGCGTGCGGTGGCTCGGCCAGGTCCGCTACCGCGATGCCTGGTCGCTGCAGCAGGGTCTGCACGCCGACCCGCTGCGGCGCGGCGAGGACCGGTTGCTGCTGCTCGAGCACCCCCACACCTACACACTCGGCCGCAACGCGGATCGTGACCACGTGCTGGTCGACCCGACGTCGGTCGGCGCCGAGCTCATCGAGGTCGACCGCGGCGGCGACGTCACCTACCACGGCCCCGGCCAGCTCGTCGGCTACCCGGTGCTGACGCTGCCGCCCAAGGGCTGGGACCGCGACGACGGCACCGCGCCACCCGCCGGCGGACTGCCCGACACCCGCGGTTACGTCACGACGCTCGAACAGGTCCTGATCGACGCGCTCGACCGGCTGGGGCTGCCGGGTGCCGGCCGCCACGACGGGTACCCGGGTGTCTGGATCGAACCCGGCACCGCACAGGCCCGCAAGATCGCCGCGATCGGCGTGCGGATCGAACGGGGACGGTCGCTGCACGGCTTCGCGCTCAACGTCGATCCCGACCTGTCGTACTTCGGGCACATCGTGCCCTGCGGTATCCCGGACTTCGGGGTGACCTCGATCGTGTCCGAGGGTGTCGCCGTGACGATGCGCCAGGTCGCCGACGCCGTCGCCGAGCAGTTCGCAGAGCTGTGGGACCCCGCATGGGTCGAACGCAGCGACGTCGTCTGGCGCCACCGCGACGCCGACCTGGCACCCTTCAGTCGGGGTGCCGGTCCGGGTGTGGCGACCGACGGTTCGAACGACTCGCGCGAGGTGGCCGCAGCACGTCGACGCGCCGAGCGGCACCGCCACTCCGCGACGCAGCGCCAGTCCGACGGCACGTCGGTCCGGTTGCTGGGCCGTCTCGCCGAGGCGGGTGTGTCGGGCGGCGTCGAGATCACCGAGCGCAAGCCGGAGTGGATGCGTGCGCCGCTGCAGATCGGCAGCGAGGTGCTGCAGCTCAAGCACACCGTGCGCGACCTCGACCTGGTCACCGTGTGCGAGGAGGCGGGCTGTCCGAACCTCTCGGAGTGCTGGTCCGAGGGCACGGCGACGTTCATGGTCTGCGGCGAGCGGTGCACCCGGGCGTGCGGCTTCTGCCTGGTCGACACCCGCCACCCCGAGGCGCTCGACGCCGGCGAGCCCGAGCGTGTCGCCGAAGCGGTGGCACGCATGGACCTCTCCTTCGCCGTCATCACCATGGTGGCCCGCGACGATCTGCCCGACGGTGGTGCCCAGCACGTGGCCGACACGATCCGGGCGATCCGTGCACGCCGCCCCGGTACGCAGGTCGAGGCGCTCATCTCCGACCTCAAGGGCGACCCCGAGGCCCTCGCGGCGATCGTCGAGGCACGACCCGACGTGCTGAACCACAACATCGAGACCGTGGCGCGTCTGCAGCGGGCGGTGCGACCGTCGGCGAGCTACGCCCGTTCGTTGTCGGTGCTCGCACGCGCCGCGGCCGCCGGTCTCACCGTGAAGTCGGGTCTGGTGCTGGGCATGGGTGAGGACGACGACGAGATCACCTCGACCATGGCGGATCTGGCCGCGGTCGGGACCTCGATCGTCACGATCGGCCAGTACCTGCGGCCCACCTCGAACCACCTGCCCGTCGCCCGTTGGTGGACCCCCGACGACTACGACCGCTTCAAGGCCGTCGGCGAAGGGTTCGGCATCGCCCACGTCGAGTCCTCGCCGTTCACCCGGTCGAGCTACCACGCACGGTCGAGCGCGGACGCCGCCGCGAGCCCGACGACACCACCGACGACGACACCGCCCGCAGCCGGGCCGACATCGACCGCACAGGAGCACTGAACCATGGGACTCGTCGCCAAGGGCCCCCAGGAGTCGACGCGCCAGCAGGCCGGCGGCGAGGTCACCGCACCTCGGCCGGACTACGCGACGGGCACGGTGCACCACGACGCAGTGCTCGACGACGGCACGGTGGTGCACCACCACCAGGTCTTCGACCGTGGACGCCTGGTCGAGTGGGTCCGCGACGACGAGCCGGGCCCGTGGGCGCTGGTCCGCGACGGCGATCCCTTCCGCCCGTGCTCGAAGGGTGTGGTGACCGTGGACCGGCTCGACTCCGCACGGGTCCGGTTGGGCAGCGACGAGCTCGTGCTGCCGCCCGCCGACGAGATGGGCATCGACCGCTGGGAGGAGCTGCCGACCATCCCCGACGCGACGGCGCGACTGCGCTTCGAGCTGCTGCACACCCCCCTCGGCGACATGCGCATGGAGATCCGCTACCAGGACGGCAAGCGGCCGCTGTCGTACGTCGTCGACGACTGGGTCGACACCGTCGAGGGTGAGCCCGCCCACGGCGCTCCCGAGATGCACATCGCCATGACGTGGCGGAACTACCTGCGCATGCGCGCCGGTGAACTGACCGCGCTCGAGGCGATCGAGGACGGCGGCACCGTCGACGCCCGCTGGACGCTGCTGCTCATGCTGCACGGCCTGCTGCAGGAGGACGAGTACATCGCGATCTATCGCGACCTGCCCGTGCTGCCCGAGGAGCTCGGCTGGTGGGGCGAGGTCGCGCCTTGGGTGGGGGAGCGCGACTCGTTCTAAACTTGACCGGCCGGTCAAGTCGACCCTGGCTCCGTCTCCCGTGGAGGAACGTCTCGTGTACCAGTGGTCCGAAGAGCAGCAGATGGTGCGGTCCGCGGTCCGTGACTTCGTCGACAAGGAGATCCGACCGCACCGCGAGGAGCTCGAGTTCGGCGACCTGCCGCCCTACGACCTGCTGCGCAAGATGTTCCAGACCTTCGGCATGACCGACATGCAGCGCGCCTCGTTCGAGAAGCGCATCGCCTCGGAGAAGGCAGCAGCTGCGGGCGAGCCCGTCGAGCACCGCGAGGGCGGCCCGCGGGATCCCAACTCGGTCGCGTTCACGCTCATCCCGATCATCGAGCTGTGCCGTGTCTGCCCCGGCATGGTCACCGCCATGGGCGTGTCGATGGGCCTCACCGGCGCGTCGGTCATGTCCAAGGGCACCATCGCCCAGAAGGAGCGGTGGGGACTCGACCTGCTCACGCTCCAGAAGATCGGCGCCTGGGCGATCACCGAGCCCGGCTCCGGTTCGGACGCCTTCGGCTCCATGCTGGCGACGGCCCGCCGCGACGGCGACGAGTACGTCCTGAACGGCTCGAAGACCTTCATCACCAACGGCCCCTACGCCGAGACGATCGTCTTCATCTGCAAGCTCGACGAGGGCAACCCGCCCGCCGAGCGCACCGTGTTGCAGTTCGTGCTCGACGCCGGCATGCCCGGGCTCGAGCAGTCCAAGCCGCTGCGCAAGATGGGCATGCACTCCAGCCCGACCGGCGAGCTCTTCCTCTCCGACGTGCGTGTCGGCAAGGACCGTCTGCTCGGCGAATCCGAGGACGTCTACACCGGCGCCGGTGGCCGCGCCGCGTCGAAGGCGACCTTCGGCATCGAGCGCACCGGCGTCGTCGCCATGGCCCTCGGCATCGTCGAGCGCTGCCTCGAGCTGTCGGTCGCCTACGCGAACGACCGCGTGCAGTTCGGTCAGCCCATCGGGCAGTTCCAGCTCATCCAGCTGAAGCTCGCCAAGATGGAGGTCGCCCGCCTGAACCTGCAGAACCAGGTGTTCCGCAACATCGAGATGTCGGCCGCGGGGGAGTCGGGCAGCTTCGCCGAGGCCTCGGCCGGCAAGCTCTACGCCGCTCAGGCGGCGATGGACGTGGCGCTCGAAGCGGTGCAGATCTTCGGCGGCAACGGCTACATGGCCGAGTTCGAGGTCGAGCAGCTCGCCCGCGACGCGAAGGTGCTGCAGATCTACGCCGGCACCGACGAGATCCAGGTCTCGGCCGTCGCCCGTGCCCTGCTCGCCGAGCAGGCCGGCACCGCCTGATCCCACGATCTCCGCGTCGAAAATGGCGTGAGTCGTCGTCGCTCGCCGACGAGAGCTCACGCCATTTCCGTGCTCGGGCCACGGTGGGGCTGACCGGGCCGAGGCGGGGCTGAGCGGGCCGAGGCGGCTGGTACCGTCGCCGAGGTGGATGCCACTGACACCGGGACCGTGACCGAACCGTTCGAGGAGCTCGTCGAGCGACTCGAGCACGAGGCCGACGAGGGCTTCTTCCACACCGGCGCACAGATCGTCGTCGAACGGGGCGGCGAGACGCTGCTCGACACGGCGGTCGGGAAGACCCATTTGCACGAGCCCTTCGAGCGCTCGACGCTCTCGGCGATGTACTGCGCCGCCAAGCCGATCGTCTCGGTGGGCGTGCTGCGACTGATCGCCGAGGACGAGCTCAGCCTGGACGACCGCCTCGGCGACGTCATCGACGACCTGCCGGCGTCGTGGATCTCGGAGCGCACCGTCGAAGAGGTGCTCGGCCACACCGCCGGACTGCACGTGGTCAACACGATCCTGGCTCGCATCCTGCCGGAGCGCAGCCGCGAGGGCTGGGTCTACGCCTCGGAGCCGCCGACGGGCTGGCGCTTCGGCACCGACCGGGCCTACTCCGAGTTCGGCGGCTGGTACCTGCTCGGCCAGGTCATCGAGTCGCTCGCCGAGCAGCCCTTCGACCGCTACGTGCGCCAGGCGGTCCTCGACCCCTACGACGTGCCGGCCGACGACCTGGTGCTGCGCATCGAGGGCGACGACTACGACCGCCTGTCACCGCGGATCTCCGCCACGCTCGACCTGACGATGGACCGCCCGATCCCGCTGCTCGCCGAGGTCGGACCCGAGACCGCGGCCGAGTGGAACCCGTCCTTCGGGGCCTACGGGACCATGTCGGCGCTCGCCACCTTCTACCGGGGCCTGCTCGGCGACCTCGACGGCGCCGACCGGGTGCTGCCCGCCGAGCTCCTGCGCGACGCGGCGACCGCACGCCTTCCGATCAACCACGACGTCACCCTCGATCGTGACGCAGGCTTCGGCCTCGGCTTCATGACGCCGCTGTCCTCGCACTACTTCGGCGACGCCCCGAGCGCCGCGGCGTTCGGGCACGCCGGACAGGGCGGCACGAGCTTCGCGATGGCCGACCCGGAGCACGACGTCGTCATCGCGATGCTGTACAACGCGGGCCTGGACGCGGACACCGCGCTGTCGTTCCGTCGCGTGAACCTGGTCGACTCGATCTACCGCTCACTCGGCGTCTGAGCGGTCGGTGAGCCGTCCCTGAGGCGCCTGTCACTCAAGGGGTCTGCGAGCCCGCCCGGATGGGGGCGCCGGTCGGGGCGTTGCCTAATGTGGACGGACCGTGATCTCGCTCGACATCTCGACCTTCCTGCTGCAGTGGGCCACGGGCGGGCTGCTCTTCCTGTGGGTCACGACCCGGCGCCGTGAGGTCTCGGTCGGCTACGGCTGGCTGCTGCGAGGTGTCTACGGCACCATCGCCCTGCTCGGGCTGGTCGTCGGCGTGCGCTACGGCTCGGTCCCCGTGCGCGAGGTCGCCGCGGCCGGCGTCGTGCTCGCCTGCGCGGGTGTCGGCTGGGTGAGCTGGCAGCGCCGCGCCGCGGGTGTCGCGCTGCAGCGTGAACGGCTGCAGCGGAAGTCGGCGCGCGTCGTCGCCATGACGGGCATCGACCGGGCCGAGATCACCTTCGACGAGACCGTCGAGGAGTTCGACCCGCGACTCGACCTGATCGCTCCGGCCATTGGGTTCGTCGGTGTGATCGCCGGTGGCGCCGCGTCGGGCGGACCGCTCTGGCTCGGCGTCGCCCGGGCGGTGGTCGGCGCTGCGTTCCTGGGCTGTGTGTCCGACGCGATGCTGCTCGGGCACTGGTACCTGACCCAGCCGGGGTTGCCTCGTGCGCCGCTCGAGGAGCAGGTGAAGTACCTGGGCTGGATCTGGCCCTTCGAGGTCGCCCTGCTGCTGGTGCCGCCCGGCATGATCTCGGCGCTCAACGGCTCGATCGACGACGGCTACGGCGGCATGCTCGGCTGGTTCTGGGTCGCGTGTGCGATCACCACGATCGGTCTGGTGGTGGTGACGAAGATGGCGCTGCGTGAGAAGTACTACTCGGCGGTCATGGCCGCGACGGGACTGCTCTACCTGGCGATCCTCACCGCGTTCGGCACCGACCTGGTCGCCCGGGCGATCCTGTCACTCGGCTGACGCTCCGAATTCCGTCGCGGAATCGGGGTGACCACCGCGATTCGGAGACAGATTTCGAGCAGGGGTCCACATCGGTCTCGGATTCGGGGTGACCACCGCTATTCGGAGACAGATTTCGAGCAGGGGGTCCAAATCGGTCTCGAAATCGGGGTGACCACCGCGATTCGGAGACAGATTTCGAGCAGGGAGTGGGGTCGGTCAGTCCGCGGCTGACTGGGCGGCGGCCTTGGCGACCTTCTTCTCGTGGCGGGCGATCGAGGTCTCGACCATCGAGTTGAGCGCGGCGCCCTTGGGCCAGCCCGCGTAGTGGGTGAGGAAGATGACGACCTCACGCAGATCATCCGCCGAGAGGTCGCCCTTCTCGAGGCACGAGTCGAGCTGGATGCCCAGGGTGCCGTCCAGGCCCTCGGCGACCATCAACCCGATCAGCAGCAGGCGGCGGTCGCGTAGCGACAGCCCGTCTCGCTCCCAGATGTCGGCGAAGAGGTGCTCGACGGTGTAGCCGAAGAAGTCGCCGGGGCCGTCGCTGACCTCGAAGTTGTAGACCTCGCCCATGCGCTCGAGCCCACGGGTCCGACGTGCAGACGGTTCTCCGGCGGAAGCAGCGGTGGCATCGGACATTCTGGGTCTCCTGATCGATCTCGGCCGTTCGGTCGGACGGCCGTCGGCACGATACCGGGCCGCCGCCCGGGTCGAAGAGCGAAGCGAGGGCCGTCAGCGACGCGTCGTGTCGTCCACAGCCCTCGCTTCGAGAACCGCGCCGCCTCGAACACTGCCCGCGGCTCAGACCGCAGACCGAGGCGCAGATCAGTCGATCGGGCGCGGGTGCTCTCGGCACCACTCGACCATCGCTGCGACACCGTCGGCGAGTGACGTCGACGGTGACCAGCCCAACAGCCCGCGGGCCAGCTCCGAGGAGCCGCCGGTGCGCCGGGCGTCGCCGTCGGCGGCGGGTCGACGGTCGAGCTGCACGTCGGTGCCGAGCAGGCCCGAGACGAGCTCGATCAGCTCGGTCATCGACGCGGTCTGATGGTTGGCGACGTTGACGAACGACCCGGGCGGCGCGTCACCGAAGAGTGCGGCGACGTTCGCGTCGACGACGTCGGCCACGTAGGTGAAGCTGCGCGCCACCGAGCCGTCGCCGTAGAGCACGAACGGGCGGCCGGCGAGGGTCAGGTCGATCATGCGCCGCAACGCCATGTCGGTGCGCTGGCGGGGGCCGTACACCGTGAAGTACCGCAGCGAGACAGTCGGCACGCCGAAGTTGGAGGCGTACAGGGAGCACAGCTGCTCGGCCGCCAGCTTGGTCACGCCGTAGGGGCTGACGGGCGCCGGCAGGGCCGCTTCGGTGGTCGGGTACGACTCGGCGTCGCCGTAGACCGACGAGCTCGACGCCGCGGCGAAGCGGACCAGGTCGGTGCCCCGGGCCGCTTCGAGCAGGCGCTGCGTGGCGGTGATGTTGCGCTGCACGTACACGTCGAACCCGTCGGACCACGAGTCGCGCACACCCGGCTGACCCGCGAGGTGCAGCACGTGGTCGACGCCGTCGAGCAGCTCGAGCGGATCGGCGGTGACCAGGTCGGCCTCGACGAACTCGAAGACCGGGTGGTCCGTGACGAGCGCGAGGTTGGCGCGCTTGAGCGCCGGGTCGTAGTTGTCGGTGAAGCAGTCGACCCCGCGGACGCGGTGGCCGTCGTCGAGCAGCCGTTCGGTGGTGTGGCTCCCGATGAACCCGGCGGACCCGGTGACCAGGACCGTGCTCACCGCGGCGCGCCCGGCCACGTCGACAGGGTCGCTCCGGTCACTTCGCGACGAAGTACTTGGCGCGGGGGTGGTGGCAGATCAACGCCGAGGTGGACTGCTCCGGCTGGTACTGGAAGCCGGTCTCCTCGGAGCACTCGATGCCGATGCGTGACGCCTCGAGCAGCACGGCGACCTTCTCGTTGTCCTCGAGGTCCGGGCACGCCGGATAGCCCCAGGAGTAACGGCCGCTGCGGTACTTCTGACGGAAGAGGCCCGCGAGCGCGCTCGGCGTGGGTGCACCGACGATCGGTTCCGGGTCCTGGTCGGCGAAGCCCCACTCCTCACGGATGCGGCGGTGCCACAGCTCGGCGAGGGCCTCGGCCATCTCGACGCCCAGACCGTGCAGCAGCAGGTACTCCTGGTAGCGGTTCTCGGCGAAGAGCTCGGCGGCACGCTCGGAGATGGTGGCGCCCATCGTGACGATGTGGAACGCCGCGAAGTCCTCCTCGCCGCCGCCGGGCTGGTCGGGGTCGACCGGCCTGAAGAAGTCGGCGATGCACAGGAACGGTTCCTTGCCCTGGCGGGGGTACGAGAACCGCATGTGCTCGACGGTGCGTGTCTCGTCGGTCCAGACGATCAGGTCGTCGCCATCGGCGTTGACCGGGAAGTAGCCGTAGACGACCTGCGGGACGAGCAGCCCCTGCTCCTTGGCGATGGCGAGCTGCTCGCGCAGGGTCGGACGGATCCGGTCCTTGAACTGCTCGTCGGTCTCCTTGGTGCCGTCGGGCAGCGTCTCGGGACGGAACTGCCACTGGTTGCGGAACAGCGCGGTTTCGTTGATGTAGGCGGCGATGTCGTCGATCGACAGGCCCTTGATCACTTTGGAGCCGAGGAACGGCGGGACGTAGACCTCGTTGTCCATCGCCACCTCGGGCGAGCGGACGGGCAGCTCGACCGCCGCGTCGTCACCGTCGCCGGCCCGGTGACGGTGCAGCTCTCGTTCCGAGGGGACCATGCCGTCGTCGACGTCGAGGCCGCCGAGGCGGATCTCGCCGAGGCGGTCCATCACACGGAGTCCCTCGAAGGCGTCCTTGCCGTAGAAGAGCCGCCCCTCGTAGACCTCTCGCAGGTCGCGCTCGACGTAGGTGCGGGTGAGTGCCGCGCCGCCGAGCAGGACCGGGATGTCCTTCAGGCCGCGCTGGTTCAGCTCCTCGAGGTTGTCGCGCATGATCAGCGTCGACTTCACCAGCAGGCCCGACATGCCGATCGCGTCGGCCTTGACCTCGACGGCCTTGTCGATCATCTCGTTGATCGAGATCTTGATGCCGAGGTTGTGCACCTCGTAGCCGTTGTTCGTCAGGATGATGTCGACGAGGTTCTTGCCGATGTCGTGCACGTCGCCCTTGACGGTGGCGAGCACGATCCG
>JALYWI010000014.1 GCA_030852785.1 Actinomycetota bacterium | reverse complement strand
CCCATCTCACCTCTCGAACCTCCCCCCGACCACGCAGAAGGAGGGCATGTCACGTGGCCATCGACGGACTCGTCAGCGGACTGAACACCACCGAGATCATCGCCAACCTGATGGCGATCGAGAAGCTCCCCCAGGACGCCATGGTCGCCCGGCAGGAGACGGCCAAGAACCAGCTGAGCTCCTACGCCTCGGTGCGCGCGAAGCTCACGGCGCTGGGCACCGCGGCCAACGCGCTCGCCAGCGCCGCCAAGTGGAACCAGCGCACGGCGAGCTCGACCAGCTCCTCGACCGCGAGCGTCAGCGCCACCTCGACCGCCTCGGTCGGGTCCCTGACCTTCAGCGTCGACCGCGTCGCCACCTCCCACGGACTCTCGAGCGCCACCACGATCGCGTCCACCTCGACGGTCGTCGCCTCGGGCGGCACCCTGTCGATCGACCTCGGTGACGGCGCCGGTCCGCAGTCCATCGACGTCGGCGGTGGCACCCTCCAGGAGGTCGCCGCAGCGATCAACGGAGCGGGCCTGGGCATCCGTGCCACCACGGTCAACACCGGCGCCGGCTTCCGTCTGCAGATGAGCTCGACGTCGACGGGTGCGGACTCCGCCTTCACCGTCGACGGGCTCGACCCGTCGGTCGGCGGCACCGTCGTCACCACCGAGGGCGTCGACGCGCAGCTGACCATCGGCACCGGTCCGGGTGCGTACAGCGTGACGTCGTCGTCGAACACCTTCTCGGACCTGATGCCCGGCGTGTCGGTCACCGCCGTCACCGTGTCGGCCACGCCGGTGACGGTGAACGTCGCCGAGGACGTCACCGCGCTGTCGAACGCGGTCAAGGCGCTCGTCGAGGCCGCGAACGCCGCGCTGAGCGAGATCTCGCTGCGCACCGCGTTCAACGCAGAGACCAAGAGCGGCGCCTCGCTCAACGGCGACGCGACGATGCGTCGCGCCGCCCAGGAGATCACACGGTCGGTGGCGCTCGCTGTCGGTGCGTCGAGCCTCGGCTCCGTCGGTGCCGCCGGCGTGTCGCTGGACCGCACCGGACGCCTCACCTTCGACGCGGACAAGTTCACCAAGGCCTACGCCGCGGATCCGAGCGCCGTGCGCAACCTGTTCGCACAGCAGAGCGCGACCACCGGCGACGTGTCGTTCGTGTCCGCCGGCGGACGTGCTCGCACCGGCAGCTTCGACGTCGAGATCACCACCGCGGCACAGCGGGCGAGCACCACCGGCCTCGCCGGCGGCTGGCCGCTGGGCAGCGCCACGACCGTCTCGCTCCGGGTCGGCTCGGTCCTCGTCGAGCACGAGATCGGCGCCGGCGAGTCCGCCGCGGATGCCGCCGCAGGACTGCAGCTGGCGCTCGACGGCGCGGGCCTCCAGCTCGACGTGGTCGAGAACGGCGGCGGGCTGTCGATCGCCACCCGCGGGTACGGCTCGGCGCAGCGCTTCGAGGTCGCCTGGGACGGCGTCGACTTCTCGTCGCACGAGGGCGTCGACGTCGCCGGCACCATCGGAGGGGTCGCCGCGGTGGGGACGGGCCAGCAGCTGCAGGTCCCCTTCATCCACGGCTCGCTCGGCGGGATCACCGTCAACGTCACCGGATCGGCCACCGGGTCCGTCGGAACCGTCGACTACTCCGCGGGTGTCGCACAGCGGCTCGCCACGATGGTCACCAGCGCCAACGACCTGGTCGACGGCTACCTGACCGCCGCCGAGACCGGACGCAAGAACCGGATCGACACCCTCAGCCGGTCGATCGCGGACTTCGACAACCGGCTGGCCGCCCGTGAAGCCCGCCTCCGGTCGTACTGGACGACCCTCGAGGTGTCGCTCGGAAAGTTGAAGGACCAGAGCAGTTGGCTCGCCGGACAGCTCGGCAGCCTGACAGCGAACAGTGGGAGCTCGTGATGTCGACCTACCAACGTGCCGCAGCCTTCCGATCCAGCGAGGCGGTCGTCTCACCCGTCCGTCTGCTGGTCATGCTCTACGACCGACTGATCCGCGACCTGGACGACGCCGCGGACTCGATCCGCACCGGCGACCGGCCGAGCGCGAGCTTCGCGCTGGTGCACGCCCAGGAGATCGTGACCGAGCTCGAGACCGCACTCGACCCCGACGCGTGGGACGCGGCGGCCGAGCTCTCGTCGATCTACGTCTACCTGCAGGCACGGCTCGTGCGGGCCAACCTGCACCAGGACCTGCAGGCGATCCACGACTGCCGGGTCGCGACCGATCCGCTGCGCGAGGCGTGGACGAAGATCTGGCAGGACGAGGCCGCGAAGGTCGTCCGTCCGGTGGCCCAGAGCGAGGGACACCTCGCTTTCGACGCCGTCGGATGAGCGCCGCACGATGACCAGCTCCATCACGGCCGCGGGCTCTGTCGCCGCGGGTCCAGTCACCGCCGGTCCCGTCGGCGCGGCCGCCAGCTCCGGCTCCGCCGCCGACACCTCGGGTGAGGGCACCGCGCAGCGCTGGGCCGAGGTGCTCGCCGAGTTCGAACGCTCGATGCGCACCGGCGCGGAGTTCGTCGCACCGTCGGTCGACGGGCCCGACGCCATCGGACCGATGCCGACGCAGCTGCGTGAGCACGCCGAGCGACTGCTGGCCGAGTGCGCGACACGCGCCGCCGCGGTCCGGGCCGAGATGACCGAGGTCGGCCGCGAGCTCGGCACGCTGCAGAACCGCTCCACGCCCCGCGGGTCGTGGACCGACGACGGCCAGGGCAGTACGCCCGGCGTCGGCCACCTGGTCTGAGCGGCGAGTCGTCCGCGACCCGGCGTCGCCCGCGCGCCTCACATCCCGCTCACGACCCGACATCGGACTCCCTTTCGGCGCCCAGGCCCTGAGACCGAGACGGATGTGGTGGGGCGGGAAGAAATCGCACCGAGTCCTCATCGGGATGCGGGCGGCTCCGATTCCCGCTCGAGCACGGATTGCTCGAGCACCACGCCACGGATCGGCGGTCGACTCTCTCTCTGCGAGGTTCCTCGTGGTCTCCGACCTGACCATCCGCACGCTCCAGGCATCCCTGTGGGGACTCGACGCCCGTCGTCGAGCCGCCGAGGACAACATCGCGAACGTCGAGACGCCGGGCTTCCACGCCAACATCGTCTCCTTCGAGGACTCGCTGCGCGACGCCGTCCAGGCCGGCCGTCCGGGCCGGGTGTCGATCGACACCGAGACCTCGGTGGCGCCGACCCGACTCAACGGCAACAACGTCGACGTCGCCGACCAGGTCACCGTGCTGACCGACACCTCGCTGCGCCACCAGCTCGCCGTCCAGATGCTGAACGCCAAGTTCGGCGTGCTCCGCACCGCGATCGGAGGCTGAGACCACCATGTCAGGACCCTTCTCCTCGCTCGGCGCCCCGGCGTCGGGCATGCGCGTCTACCAGACGTGGATCGACGCGCTGTCGGACAACATCGCCAACGTCAACACGATCAACCCCGCCGGTCAGGCCGCCTTCCAGGAGCGCTACGTCGTGGCGCAGTCCTCGAACGCCGGCGGTCCGGGGGCCGCGGTCGCAGGCGGTCCCGGTGCCGGCGGCATCGGCGACGGCGCCTACGTGAGCGGGGTGCGCTTCGGTGATCCCGCCGGCCGGGCCGTCTACCAGCCGGACCACCCCCACGCCGACGCCGACGGCATGGTGCGCGTGCCCGACATGGACATGGCGACCCAGATGACGAACCTGATCATCGCCCAGCGGGCGTACTCGGCGAACGTGAACGTCTTCGAACGAGCCCGGGACACGTACCTGCGTGCCCTCGACATCGGGAGATCCTGATGCCCATCCTCCCCCCGATCGCTCCCATCGCCGCGGGCGCCGTGCCGATCACCGCGTCGCCGATCACGGCCGCGACCCGGACCGCAGCGACCGACGAGAACACGGCGACCGGCAGCGCCACCGACTTCGGCAACGCGCTCACCGGAGCGCTCGACAACCTCCAGGCCCAGGAACGCACCACCGACGAACTGGCCCGCACCGCGGCCACCGGTGACCTGAACCGCATCGAGGACCTGATGGTCGCCTCGACCGAGACCCAGCTCACGACGCAGCTGACCGTGGCGGTCCGCAACCGTGCGGTCGAGTCCTTCAACGAGATCATGAGGATGCAGCTGTGATGACCGTCTCGGGCGGCCCGTCCCACACCGACGCGGACGGCGATCCGACCTGGCGACCGGGCGGCGACGAGCCGACGGGTCTCAAGGACCGCGTGCTGCGCATGGCCTCGGGCTACACGCGCACCCAGAAGATCGTCGCGGGTGTGGCCGTGGTCGGCGTCGTGCTCGGCGTGTTCATGGTCTCGAAGATGACCGGCGGCGCCGACTGGGCCCCGCTGTACACCGACCTGTCGCCGTCCGACGGCGGCGCGATCGTGACCGCGCTCGAGGAGGAGGGTGTCCCGCACCAGCTCGGCGCGGGTGGCTCGACCATCCTCGTGCCGGCCGACCGCGTCTACGACACGCGCCTGGCGCTGTCGGACACCGCGCTGCCGAGCGAGGGCAAGGTCGGCTACGGCGTGCTCGACAGCCAGGGCCTGACCACCTCGGAGTTCGGCCAGCGTGTCGGCTACCAGCGCGCCATGGAGGGTGAGCTCGCCTCGACCATCAAGGCGCTGGAGCCGGTCGAGACGGCCGTGGTGCACCTGGCCATCCCCGCGGACGAGGTGTTCGCCATCGACGACAAGAAGGCGTCGGCCAGCGTCCTGGTGCGGACCCGTCCCGGCCAGACGCTCTCCGACGACCAGGTCCGCGCGATCACCAACCTGGTGTCCTCGAGCATCGAGGGACTCACCCCGGAAGCGGTCACGGTGGCCGACTCCGAGGGCAACGTGCTCGCCGCCCCCGGCCAAGGGGTGACCGGCGAGAACGGCGACGGCCAGCGCCAGAAGCAGACCGTCCGCTTCGAGTCCGACCTGCAGGCGTCGCTCGAGAGCATGCTCGCCGGTGTCGTGGGCGTCGACAGCTCACGGGTCACCGTCAGCGCGGACCTCGACTTCGACGAGACGAACACCTCGCGCGAGACCTTCGAAGCGCCCGAGCCGAACTCCGCGGGCGAGCAGCTGACCCTCGAGGAGTCGGTCCGCAACGAGACCTTCGCCGGTGCCAACCCCGCAGAGTCGGGTGTGCTCGGCCCGGACACCCCCGTCACGCCCGCCGCCGGCGGCGACTCCGAGTACTCCCTCGACGAAGCCGACGTGCGCTTCGCCGTGAACCGGGTCGTCGAGTCGACCAACACCGCCCCGGGCGCCATCGAGAGCCTGTCGGTCGCGGTCATCGTCGACGAGGAGATGATCACCGCCGAGCAGGCCGCCGAGCTGAGCGTCGCGCTCGCCGCCGGTGCCGGCATCAAGGAGGACCGCGGCGACGTGCTGAGCGTGACCCGCATGCCCTTCGACCGCACCGCCCAGCAGGCGGCCCAGGCCGAGCTCGACGCCGCGGATGCCGCGGATGCCGCCGCCGCACGCCGCAACACCATCAGGGACATCGTGTTCGTCGTCGGCCTCGTGCTGCTGCTCATCGCCGCGGCGCTCAGCTACCGCTTCGCCGCTCGTCGGCACCGCCGTGGCGAGGAGCTGATGGCGTTCACCGACCCGCCCGAGCTGCCGCCGGCGCCGACGTCGCTGCTCGACCAGGCCGACGACGGCGACGTCGTCGAGCTCTCGATGTCGGACGAGGACCTCGAGCTGTTCGAAGGGGAGCTCGAGGAGGACGAGGGCGACATGGTGCTCGCACCGCTGGTCTTCGAACAGGCCTCGATCAGCGCCGAGCACCTCGAACGCGAACAACGTGACGAGCACCTGGCACAGCTGATCGAGCACCAACCCGACGAGGTCGCCGCGCTGCTGCGCAACTGGCTCGGGGACCGACGGGGAGCGAAGCGATGAGCACCACGACCGGAGAGCGGACCATCGCCTCGGCCGACCAGCTGACCGGCACGCAGAAGTCGGCCGTGCTGCTCATGACGCTCGGCACCGAGCGCGCGGCGAAGGTCCTGCGCGAGATGCACGAGAGCGAGATCACCGAGATCATGGCCGAGGTCGCCCGCCTCGGCGACGTGCCGCCCGACGTGGTCGACGGCGTGCTCGGCGAGTTCGACGTGACGGCCAAGGCCCGCCGCCACATCGCGCTCGGCGGCATCACCGTCGCCCGCGAGCTGCTCGAGGCCAGCCTCGGCGCCGAGAAGTCCGAGGAGATCTACGAACGGCTCTCGGGCACCTTCGTCTCGGCCCCCTTCGAGTTCGTCCGCCGCATCGACCCGCGCATGGTCCTGTCGTTCATCCGCGACGAACATCCACAGACCGTCGCGCTGCTGCTCGCCCACATGTCACCCGACGCCGCGGCGCTGGTGCTCTCCGGTCTGCCCGAGGACACCCAGCGCGACGTCGCGGTCCGGGTGGCGACCATGGACCGCACCTCACCCGACATCATCGCCGTGGTCGAGAACGCCCTCGAGAAGCGCCTGGCCTCGTTCGCCCAGCAGAGCGACCTGTCGACCGCCGGCGGCGTGCAGTCGCTGGTCGAGGTGCTCAACCGCACCGACCGTGCGACCGAGCGCCTGATCTTCGAAGGGCTCGACGACCACGACACCACCCTGGCCGACGAGGTGCGTTCGCGCATGTTCGTCTTCGAGGACATCATCACCCTCGACGACCGTGCGGTGCAGCAGGTGCTGCGACGGGTCGACACCAAGGATCTGGCGCTGGCCCTCAAGGGCATGCGCGTCGAGGTCCGCGACAAGGTCATGTCGAACCTGTCGTCGCGGGCCTCCGAGACCCTCGACGAGGACATCTCGTTGCTCGGGTCCGTGCGCCTCTCTGCGGTCGAGGAGGCCCAGGGCGCCGTCGTGCGCATCATCCGCGAGCTCGAGGAGGCCGGCGACATCGTGCTGGTCCGCTCGATGGAGGAGTTCGTCGAATGACCGTCGCGAGCCGCATCCGACCGGTCGAGTTCGACGACCTGTCCCATCTCGAGCCCGTCGAGGGCGCACCCACGTTCGCCGAACGGCTGCTGCCGAAGTGGATCGACGAGCTGCTCGAGGTGGAACGCGCCGTCGTCGCCGAGCCGACCCCGATCCCCGTCGAGCTCCCGTTCGTCGAGGCGATCGTCGATGCCGAACCGAGCACGCCCGAGCCGGACCCCGCCGAGCTCGCGGCTGCCGAGGAGCGACGAGACGCGTCGATCGCGTTCGAGCTCGGGCACCGCGCCGGGTTCGACCACGGTCGGATCGACGGGCACGCCGAGGGCTACCGCGACGGGTTCGAGGCCGGTCGACGCGCCGCACTCGACGCCGGACAGGCAGCGGCGGCCCAGCTGCTCGACTCGTTGCGTGCGAGCATCGCCGCACACGGCACGCAGCTCGAGGCGCTCGCGGACGAGCTCGCACGCTCCGCCGCCGGGCTCGCCTTCGGCATCGCCGAGCAGGTGCTGCAACGAGAGCTGCGTGCCGCCACCGACCCCGGCGCCGACGCGATCCGTCGTGCGGTCGCCGCGCTGCCACACGCGGGGCCGGCGTTGACCGCCGCGGTCGTGCGACTGCACCCCGACGACGCGGCCCGCCTGGTGGCCGACCCCCGCGACCTGTGCGCGGGAGCCGAGCTGACCATC
Source organism: Actinomycetota bacterium (assembly GCA_030852785.1). Taxonomy (GTDB): domain Bacteria; phylum Actinomycetota; class Acidimicrobiia; order Acidimicrobiales; family Microtrichaceae; genus JAFAFN01. The sequence goes on along the minus strand of JALYWI010000014.1, from coordinate 463 downwards.
GTCGCGGACGCCGTGGTCGAACCCGGTTCGTGCCTGCTGGACGTCGGCTCGACCCGCGTCGACGCGAGCGTCAGCTCGGCGCTCGCCCGCGTCCGTGAGGTGCTCGCCCCATGAGCCTCGACCTGCCCACCCTCGACCTGCCCACGCTCGAGCTGCCGAACCTCGAGCTGCCGAACCTCGAGCTGCCGACGCTCGACGGGACGCACCGCGGCCAGGTCGCCGCGGCCGCGTCGCCGGACGTGTCGGGCCGGGTCGCGCGGGTGGTCGGGCTCACCGTCGAGACCGAGGGCGTCGACGCCGCCATCGGCGAGGTCATGATGCTCAGCACCCGCTCGGCGCCGGCGCCCGTGCCCGCCGAGGTGGTCGCACTGGGTGACCGCGGGCCGGTCGCGATGGTGCTCGACGAGGTCCAGGGACTGCGCATCGGTGACCGCGTCCGTGCCACGGGATCACCGCTGACCAC
>JALYWI010000009.1 GCA_030852785.1 Actinomycetota bacterium | reverse complement strand
CAGTCGGGGTGGCCGTCGAGCTCCTCGTGGGCACGGTCGCAGACCGTCACGACCAGGGCGGCGTGCGGCGACGACTCGAGCAGCTGCGGCGTGGCCTCCGACAGATCGAGTCCCGCTCGCCGTGCAGCGGCCAAGGCCCCTTCGCTGACCTGAGGTGCCGGATGGGTACCCGCCGACGCGGCGGGCTCGCCGACCAGCTGCTCCCAGAGTGCCGCAGCGAGCTGCGAACGAGCCGAGTTGGCCGTGCACACGAACAGCGCCGGGCCCGACGGCAGCGCCCGATGGGGCACGAGTCCGCTCAACGCACCCGTAACCAGGTGAACGTACTTGCGGCGACCGTCGCCCGAGGACTTCGTGCGACCGATCAGACCGACCTCCTCGAGCACGTCGAGGTGATGGGCGAGCAGGTTGCCGGGGATGTCAAGCATCTCGCGCAGCTCGATCGGCGCGCGGTCCGACACGGTGAGCTCATCGACGATCGCCAGGCGTGCCGGCTCGCCGAGCGCCGCGTGTCGTCGAGCCCGACCAGTCAGATCCACGTCCACCTGTGGACCCTATGAACTCAGCGCATGTTGAGTCAACCAACGGCGAGTGAACAGCAAGGGCGCGAGACAGGCTGTCGAGGCTGGCCCTCGCTCTGCATGTCGTTTTTACCCTACGCTCGGCCAGATGAACTCAGTGGGAGTCGGCGGGCGCACAGGAATGACTCGGCCGGGCACACAAGGTCTCTTGGCCACCTGCAGCGACCGGTCGGGGCAGGAAGGCTCAGTTGGCCCAGACCCCTTGCTGCGCTTGGGCAATCGGCCCTGCTCGGCGGCTGTTCTCGTGTCGTCTTTCGCTGTTGCGGGCACACATCTTCTGACTACGGATCAGAAGGTTGTGGGTTCAAGTCCCGCCGAGCGCACTGCAGACGAAGCCCCCGCCACGGCGGGGGTTTCGTCGTTCTGAGGCGCGGTCCCCCCTCAGGCGCCTGCAGCCTTGCTGTCGGGGGTCCGATGGGTCCGTGGTTCGGCCCGCCGTTCAGGGAGAGGCCGTCAGCCCGGTGAGGTCGTCGTCTCGGTCGTGACCTTCTCGGCAAGGTCGTGTCCGTCCTGGGTGAGCAGCGATGCCAGGATGACGACGGGCTCGGCCGTGCGGTTCTCGCCGAAGTGCACCATGCCGTCGATCTCGACGACGGAGTCACCGGCGTCCAGCTCGATCGTGGTCGGGCTGGTGGCCACCACCTGATCGGTCGCACCGGCGCGCTGCACCCGTGCGGTGCCCGAGACCACCGTGTAGGTCAGCGTTCCCGACTCGATGTGCGCCATCTGCACACCGGGATGCTCGTGCGGCGCCAACTTGGCACCCGGCGCGATCGTGTAGCGCACCAGCGACAGCGTCCGTCCGTCCGCACCCGGCGGGTCGACGAGGTCGGACAGCACCTCGGTCCGGACCTCGACCGTGGTGGCGGTCGGCGCTCCGGAGGTGCTGGACGACGGGTCCACCGTGGTGGACGTGGCGGTGGAAGCGGTCGTGGATGCTGCGCCTCGTGCCGCGTCGTCGCTCCCGCCGCAGCCGGCGAGGGCCGATCCGCCGAGCATGGTGAGGACGACGACGAGGACGGAGAGGCGCGTGGACTGCATCCAGCAACGCTACGCACCGAGCGCCGCGTCTCCACCGTCTGCCCGGTGCCCGCCCTACGGTGCTGCTGTGAACGAACCAGCTGCTCCCGCGCACGTCGACGGGCAGGTCCCGTCCCCGCAACGACAGGCCGACCTGCTCGCCATCCAGGGGCTCGTCGTGGGCTACGCATTCGCGGTCGACGACCGGGACTGGCCACGCTGGCGGACGCTGTTCAGCGACGACGCCACGCTCGACTACACCCACAGCGGCGGGATCGCCGGGGGCATCGACGAGGTCGTCGCGTGGATGCCCGACGCGCTCTCGTCGTTCGCCTGGAGCCTGCACTCGGTACTGACCCACGAGATCCACTTCACGGGTGACGACACCGCCAGCGGGCGGGTCCACATGTTCAACCGCAACGGCGTCGAGTGGAACGGCACCGTCGAGCTGTGCGACGTCGGCGGCGTGTACGTCGACGAGTACCGGCGCGACGGCGATCGGTGGCGCTTCACGCGTCGCGGCGAACAGACCCATTACATCACCGGCGGGGAGTTCGCCGCTGTCGTCCGCGACGTCGCCGCGTCCACCGCTCCGGACCGCCCGACACCCATCGGCTGAGACCCGGCGACGGCCGCAGCCCGATCAGACGAGCCCGATCAGGCCAGCCGCACTCAGGTCAGCCGCACCCGAACCAGGCGCGCTCAGGTCAGCCGAGCTGGCGACGGACCACCTCGGTCTCGGTGGCCAGCCACGCCTCGAGCACCTCGTCGGGTTCGTCGATCTGTTCGCCCCAGACGTAGAGCCCCGCGGTCGGCACCCGCGCGCCGATCTCGACGAGCACCGGACGGAGGTGCACGTCGACGGCGAGCGAGTGCCCCGGCCCGCCGCCGGTCATGAGCGGCACCACGGCTCGCACGTGTGCGAGCTCGCCAGCGCCGAACTGGTCGAGGAAGAGCTTCAGCAGCCCGGTGTAGGTCGCCTTGTAGGTCGGGGTCGCGACCACGACGATCGTCGCGGACAGCACCAGCGCCTTGGCCCGGGCCACCGACTCGTCGCCCCACTGCAGCAGGCCCGGCCCGAGCTCGCTGAGCGACACGAGCTCGACCCGACCGGCCTGATCGGGCGACCCGCCGGCGACGAGCTCGGCCAGTCGCTCGCCGAGCCGTCGACCGACCGACGCCGTCCGTGACGACGGCTGCGGGTTGCCGTCGATCACGACGACCGACGGCCCTGGTGCACTCGTCCGGTCGCTCACTGCCACTCCTCGGGTGTCGACGCTCGCTGCGTCGGCCAACGTACGCGAGCGCGCTCCGCGCCCGGGGCGCAGCCCCGGCCGAGCGGCGCCGGGGATCGGAGAGGAGCACACTGCAACCATGGCGATCCGACCCGACAAACGTGATCCGTCGAGCCTGGGCGAGGCGTCGCGAGCCGTGCACGCCGGCAACGCCGTCGACCCGGGCACCCGAGCGGTCCGCACCCCGCTGGTGTTCGCGAACTCCTACGAGCTGCCCGAGGATCCGTCCGAGATCAGCTGGTCCGGCACCGACATCCCGCTCTACACACGCAACGGCGCGGTCAACCAGCACGCGCTCGAGTCGAAGCTCGCGCTGCTCGAAGGTGCCGAGGACGCCGTGGTGCTCGCCTCGGGTGTGGCGGCGTTGCACGCCGTGTTCTTCACGTTCCTGCGCACCGGCGACCACGTCGTGCTCGCCGATCAGACCTATGAGGCGACGTACCGGCTCTTCACCGAGCTGCTGCCCGGGAAGTACGGCATCACCGCCACACTCGTCGACACCTCGGACCTCGACGCCGTCCGTTCGGCGATGCGTCCGAAGACCGTGCTGGTCCACACCGAGACGATCGCGAACCCGACCACACGTCTGGCCGACGTGGCCGCGCTGACCGAGATCGCCCACCGCGCCGGGGCGCTGCTGAGCGTCGACGCCACGTTCAGCCCACCGCCGCTCGTCCGGAGCGTCGAGTCGGGTGCGGACCTGTCGATCCACTCGCTGACGAAGTACATCAACGGCCACGGCGACGCGATGGGTGGATCGGTCGCCGGCTCCCGCGAGCTGATCGACCGCATCCGCTCCGAGGCCCAGGTCGACGTCGGCGGCGTCATCAGCCCGTTCAACGCGTGGCTGATCAACCGTGGTTCGATCACCCTGCCGTTGCGGTTGCGCCAGCACTGCGACTCGGCACTGCAGGTGGCGCAGTTCCTCGAGGCCGACCCACGCGTGGCGTTCGTCGCGTACCCCGGACTCGCCTCGCACCCGCAGCACGACCTGGCGAGGCGCACATTGCGCGGCGGGTTCGGCGGGATGATGGCGTTCGCGCTCGATGCGCCGCCCGAGCAGCACGACCGCTTCGTGGCGAACCTCCGTCTGATCACCTCGGCGGTGTCGCTCGGTCACGACGAGTCGTTGATCGTGCACGTCGGCACGTCTGGTCCGAGGGTCGCGCACTACCCGGAGCCGTTCCGCCGGCTCGGACACCTGCGCTGCTCGATCGGCCTCGAGGACCCCGACGATCTGATCGCCGACCTCTCCGCCGCGTTGGACGAGACCTTCGGCTGACCGCCCGCCGGCGTGGCGGTTCAGCCGCCGATGGCGATCGTGCGCTCGATGGTTCCGTCGGCGCCGAGCACGGTCACCGTCGCCGTGGTGAGACCGGTGACGAACACGGTGCCGTCGTCGGCGACGGCGAGGTTGTCGGCGATCGGCAGTCCGGTCTCGCCGAAGGGCTCGCTCACCCCGGTGGCCGGGTCGACCCGCTCCACCCGGGCTTCGTCGCCGAGGACGAGCACGTAGATCGAGCCGTCGTGCCAGCGCAGCGCGATCGGGGTTCCGTCGATCGGTGCGACCGTGCGCAGGGTCTCGCCGGTGTCGGCATCGATCTCGATGACCGACGGGGTGTCGAGGCCCGGCGAGAAGAGTCGACCGTCGGTGTCCAGATCGAAGGAGTTGATGTTGCCCGGATCGCCCAGCGCCACCGGGGTCGGATCGCCTGCGGGGTCGATGGTGAACAGCCCGGTGCCCGTCCCGGCGCGGCCGACGATGAGCGTGCCGTCGTCGCGCACCGCGACCGGGTTCGCGCCGGGGCCGACGTTCGCGAGCACGGTGGACTCGTCGCTTCCCTTGGCGATCCGACCGACGTCGCCGGTCAGGTAGCCGGTCCAGTAGACGGCTCCGTCGTCACCGAGGGCGACGTCGTCGGGGGCGCTGCCCTCGGGCACCTCGACGCGCCGCAGGATCCGTCCGCTCGTCGCGTCGACCTGCAGCACCAGGTCGCTCTTCACCGACGCGATCCACAGGGTGCCGTCGGACGCGACCTTGATGCCGTTCGCACCGTCGGGTGCGGCCTGGTCGACGTCGGCGCCATCGGCGACGGTGCTGCTGGGCGCGATGGTCGAGGTGTCATCGGGCGCTTCTGCGGTCGTGGACGTCGCGCCGGCGGCGTCGTCGTCACCCGAACACCCGGCGCCGAGCAGCGCCGCCGAGGCGACTCCCACGACCAGGAACCGGTGGGAACGAGCGGCTCGACGGCGTGATCGCATGCCCTGCTCCTACGCCATGCAACGGTTTGATGCAACCAGCTCGCCCACCGGCCGGAACCGGAGCGGGCGAGTGGGTTGCAGGGCCGAGCTGCTCGGACGCTGCTGCAACCCACTCCCCAGGGTGGGGTGCAGCACCGAGCCGATGGGACGCTGCTGCAACCCAATTTCACCCCTCAGGGGCGGGGCCAGTCGAGCACCTCGGAGCACGAGCGTGCGGCCTCTTCGCCCTTCTTGACCAGGTGCCGGGCGAAGAAGTCGATGTGGTCCTCGTGCTCGTGGAAGTGCTGCGGGGTGAGCACCACCGACAGCACCGGCACGCCGGTGTCGAGCCCGACGCGGACCA
>JALYWI010000007.1 GCA_030852785.1 Actinomycetota bacterium | reverse complement strand
GACGTAGTCGTGCACCCCGAGGCACAGCGCGGACCACACCTCACCCGTTCCCGAGTCGTCGGTCGGGCCGACCGGCGGCGCCGCGACCACCCGGGTCGGGTCCATCTCCGGCCTCGGCTCGAGCGGTCCGGTCACCTCGACGACAGCGCTGCTCCGCGCCGCGTCGCCCACGCGGCGCGCCGGGGTCGTGATGTCGACGATCGCCTCGGCCTGGACGAAGCGGGGCAGGGCGCAGACCACCTCACCCGCCGCGTCCATCGCGAGGGAGCCGCCGTCGAAGACCAGCTCGTCCTGGCCGCCGACCTGGTTCACGTAGACGATCGGGGTGCCCGTCTCCGCGACTCGTCGCTGGAGCATCGCCCGTCGTTCGAGCTGCTTGCCCTGGTGGAACGGCGAGGCGTTGATGTTCACCACGATCGCCGCGCCGGCGCGTGCCGCCGCGACCGCGGGGCCGTCGTCGACCCAGACGTCCTCGCAGACGGTCACCGCGACGTCGACGCCGCCGATGCGGTACATCGGCTGGTCGGCGTGGCCGGGATCGAAGTACCGCTTCTCGTCGAACACGCCGTAGTTCGGCAGTGCCTGCTTGCGGTAGCTGCCCACGACCCGCCGGTCGTGCAGGACCGCCGCGGCGTTCCACGGTCCGTCGTGGGCGTCGTGGGGGTCGGCACCGACGATGCGGTGGCCCTCGACCCATCCGACGACCGCGGCGCAGTGCCCGTCGACCAGCATCGCCAGGCGCTCGAGCTCGTCCTGACTGTGCCCGACGAACGCGGGTTTCAGGACCAGGTCCTCGGGCGGGTAGCCGCACACCGCGAGCTCGGTGAACACCGCGACGTCCGCGCCGGCGGTCTCGGCACGCCGGTACGCATCGGCCATCACCGCGACGTTGCCGTCCAGGTCGCCCACCCGGAGGTTCAGCTGGAACATCGCCACCCGGATGCGGTCGGGTCCTGCGCTCGGTCCTGGTGGCGTGGTCATCGGCGGGGATCGTACCTGTGGCCGGGCTACGGGAGGCCGGACGCGTCGATCGCCGGCGGTGACGAGCACCACCGGCGATCGAGCGCCATGATCCAGGGGGAGATCAGAGCGGCTTGAGCTCCGAACACACCGTGTTCGTGATGAGGCGGGTCACGACGTAGGGGTCGATGTTGGCGTTCGGGCGACGGTCCTCGATGTAGCCCTTGCCGTCCTGGGCGACCTGCCACGGGATGCGGATCGACGCACCACGGTCGGACACGCCGTAGCGGAACTGGCTGAAGTGGGCCGTCTCGTGCTGACCGGTGAGGCGCTCCTCGAAGCCGTGGCCGTAGCCGGCGAGGTGCTCCTCGACCTTGCCCGGTCCGCCCATCGCCTCGCACGCCGCGATGATCGCGTCGTACTCCTCGCGCATGCGGTTCGTCGAGAAGTTGGTGTGTGCACCGGCGCCGTTCCAGTCGCCCTTGATCGGCTTGGCCGAGATCGAGGCGTTGACGCCGAAGTCCTCGGCGACCCGGTAGAGCAGGTAGCGGGCCATCCACAGCTGGTCGCTCACCTCGAGCGGGCTGAGCGGGCCGACCTGGAACTCCCACTGACCGAGCATGACCTCGGCGTTGGTGCCGCAGATGCCGAGCCCGGCGTCGAGGCAGGCCTCGGTGTGCGCCTCGACGATGTCACGACCGGCGATCTCGACCGCTCCGACGCCGCAGTAGTACGGGCCCTGGGGGGCGGGGTAGTAGTAGCCCTCGGTCGGCCACCCGAGCGGGCGACCTTCCTTGAAGAACGTGTACTCCTGCTCGATGCCGAACAGCGGTTCCTGGTCGGCGAACTTCTCGGCGACCGGCACGAGCTCTGCACGCTTGTTGGTCTTGTGCGGCTCGAACGTCTCGGGCAGCAGGACCTCGGTCAACACGAGCACGTCGCCCGGGTTGCGCAGCGGATCCGGGCAGCTGAACACCGGCTGCAGCACGCAGTCCGAGCTCGATCCGTCCGCCTGGTTGGTCGAGGAGCCGTCGAAGCCCCAGATGCCGGGCTCCTTGCCGTCCTCGATGATCTTGGTCTTCGAACGCATCATCGGCACCGGTTCGGTGCCGTCGATCCAAATGTATTCAGCCCGATACGCCACTTGACATCGTCCTTCGAATCACCGTCGGGGCACCTGGCCCCGGCGTCGTCAGCTGTGCGGGGGAATCCTCGCAACTGTTGTCGACCGCTGCACCCGGAGCAGGTCCGGAACGGCCGAGGAGCAGGCTCGTGCACCGCAATTTCGCCGTCGTTGCCCCATTGTGAACGGCGTGTGAACACGACCGACCCGGTTCGACCCACTCCCGAGGGGCTGGTACCAACTCCACTCACGACCACTGGTGCCAAGATGGAGTCACAATGGATCACCAACAGGACTACGTGTTGCGGACCGTCGAGGAACGACGCGTCCGTCTGGTGCGGCTCTGGTTCACCGACGTGCTCGGCCAGATCAAGTCCGTCGCCATCTCCCCCGTCGAGCTCGACTCCGCGTTCGAGGAGGGCGTCCAGTTCGACGGCTCGGCCATCGACGGCTTCAGCCGCGTCCAGGAGAGCGACGTGCTCGCCTTCCCGGATCCGAACAGCTTCCAGCTCATGCCGGGCACCGACGGCGAGGAGCTGACCGCCCGCATCTTCTGCGACATCTCGGACCTGGACGGCCAGCCCTTCGAGGGCGATCCCCGCCAGGTGCTGCGCCGGAACCTCTCCTCGGCCGCGGCCGAGGGCTTCCAGCTCATGTGCGCACCCGAGGTCGAGTTCTTCTACCTGGAGAACGACGACGCCTCGACCGCTCCCGTCCCGCTCGACGACGCGAGCTACTTCGACCTCACCACCTACGACGAGTGCTCCGACATCCGTCGCCGGACCATCCAGCGCCTCGAGGCGACGGGCATCCCCGTCGAGTACTCCTTCCACGAGGACGCCCCCTCGCAGCACGAGATCGACCTGCGCTACACCGACGGCCTCACCATGGCCGACAACGTGATGGCGCTGCGGATGATCGTGCGAGAGGTCGCGATGGCCTCCGGGGTGCACGCCACGTTCATGCCCAAGCCCATGGAGGGCGTGCAGGGCTCCGGCATGCACACCCACCTGTCGTTGTGGAAGGGCGACACGAACGCCTTCTACGACGCGGACGACGAGTTCGGGCTGTCGGCGACCGCCAAGGGCTTCATCGCCGGCCTGCTGCAGCACGCACCCGAGATCACCGCCGTCACCAACCAGCTGGTGAACTCCTACAAGCGGCTGGTCACGGGCTTCGAGGCCCCGGTGCACATCTCGTGGGCACGCAACAACCGCTCGGCCCTGGTCCGGGTCCCGGTCCCCAAGCGGGGCAAGGAGGACCAGGGCACCCGCATCGAGTACCGCTCGCTCGATCCCGCGGTGAACCCCTACCTGGCCTGGTCGGTCATCCTGGCTGCCGGCATGCGCGGCGTCACCGAGGGCTACGAGCTGCCCGACGAGGCAGCGGTGAACCTGTTCGACACCTCCGAGGCCGAACGTCGCACCTCCGACGACCGTCTGCTGCCGACGAACCTCTCGGCCGCCCTCGACGAGATGGAGCGCTCGGAGCTCGTGCGCGAGGCACTCGGCGAGCACATCTTCGAGTGGTTCCTGCGCAACAAGCGTGCCGAGTGGGCCGCCTACCGCACCCACGTCAGCAGCTTCGAGCTCCAGCGCTACCTCCGGGTCTGGTAGGCGAGGCGTGCAACCGCTCCTGATCTGGCCCGACCCCCCGCCGGTCGACCTCGTGCGCGTGCTCGACATGGCGGGGCTCCCGTGGACCGCGGTCACTGACGAGTCCGCGGCACGCGACAACGTCTGGTCCGGTGCCATCGTCGCCGCGGACGACCAGCCCGAGGGCGGCTTCTCGCTCGCCCGGTCGCTGCGCCGCGGCGACCTCGGCATCGCCCCGCTGCTCCTGCTCGTGCGCGGCAACCAGCTCGCCGACCTCGACGGTCGCCATGACACCTTCGACGACTTCTGCGTCTCGCCGTTCCACCCGGCCGAGCTCGAGGCCCGCCTGCGCCACCTGCTCGCGGCCGAGCCCGGCGTGGCGTCCGGACCGGAGCTGATCGAGTACGAGTCGCTCCTGTTGAACCTCGAGACCTACCAGGCGTCGATCGACGGTCGTCCGCTCGACCTGACGTACATGGAGTACGAGCTCCTGAAGTTCCTCGCCTCGAACCCGGGCAGGGTCTTCACCCGCGAGACGCTGCTGTCACGGGTCTGGGGCTACGAGTACTACGGCGGCGCACGGACCGTGGACGTCCACATCCGGCGGCTCCGGGCGAAGCTCGGCGAGGAGTTCGCCGCGCTGATCCACACCGTGCGGTCGGTCGGCTACAAGTTCGGCGAGTCCCGCTGGTCGAGCTGAGCGGCTCGGGTCCTCGGGCTCGCTGACCGCTCAGCGGCGTCGGGCCCTCAGTGGTCGGGCGCTCAGTGGTCGAGCACGAGCGACGCTCAGTGGTTGAGCTCGATGAGCTCGCTGCCCTCGTTGAGGTACTCGCCTTCCTTGGTCAGCTTGTGACCGAGCAGGACCGAGATCGCCGCGCCGGTGACGAAGAAGCCGACCGGCAGGCCGACGAGCAGCACGAGGATGATGATGACCGGGCCGAACATCCCCCGAGTCTGCCCCAGTCGTCGCGCCGACTCCAACACCCCGGGCCGTCATCGCCCCACGGCATCCGCGGGGCGGGCACCTCTCAGGCCGGGTCGTGCAGCCACGCCTCGATCTCGACGCGGGCGCCGAAGGGCAGCTCGGCCACTGCGACCGCCGAGCGTGCCGGGCGGTGCGCCCCGAAGTACTCCGCATAGCGCTCGTTCATCGCGGCGTAGTCGGCCATGTCGACCACGAAGACGGTGGTCTTCGCGATCTGCTCCTTGCGCACGCCGTGCTCGTCGAGCAGCCGATCGAGGTTCGAGAAGATCTGGCGGAGCTGGCCGTCGAACCCGTCGACGAGCCCGTCGTCGTCGATGCCGATCTGCCCGGAGATGCAGCACCAGTCACCGGCCCGGAACAGTGGGGTGTACGGCAGCGCGGCCATGGTGGTCCTCCTCGTCGGCGTGGGCGCAGCGTACCGGTCCCGCACAGCCCGTCCCCGCCCTCCCCGGCGATGTGGATCGGTCGGCCGCCAGGGCTAGCTTCGTGGCCCGTGAACACGCCGCAGCATCCCCATCACCACGGGCCGGCACACCGTGACCTCCGGGTCCCCGGCCGGTCGCTCGACCGACGGGCGCTGCTGCGCGGGGGCATGGGTCTCGCCGCGCTCGCCGGCGTGGCGGCGGCGTGTTCGAGCAAGGGCGAGACGGTGACCGACGGTGTCTCGCCCGGGCCCGACCAGTCCCTCACCGCGCTGTTCCCCCGCGATCTCGCCTACGTCGCCGCCGGCATCCCGACCCGGCTGCCGTACACGCTCAGCGACGCCGAGGGCATCCCGCTGAGCTCGATCACGGGGCCGCTCTCGTTCCGCGTGAGCATCTCCGGCGAGGACGTCGGCGAGCCCGTCGAGGTCGCACCGCACGCCGACGGAGTGCCCCGGCCCTACCTGCCGCTCCACTTCGAGTTCCCCGAGCCGGGGATCTACGACGTCGACGCCGAGTACGACGGCAACCGGCTCAACTCCCAGGTCCAGGTGTTCGCGGCCGCCGAGGTCCAGCAGCCGCTCGTCGGGTCGCTCCTGCCGTCGGCGGACACCGCGACGCTCCAGCAGTCCTTCGACGTCGACCCGATCTGCACGCGGACACCGACGTGCCCGTTCCACGAGGTGAACCTCGCGGACGTCATCGGCACGGGTCGACCCATCGCGGTGCTGCTGGCCACGCCCGCCTACTGCCGCACGACGGCGTGCGGGCCGATCCTCGACAACCTGATCGAGGTGGCGGGTGGACGCGAGGACCTCGTCGTCATCCACTCCGAGGTCTACAAGAACCCCAAGTCGGTGACCGACCTGGCCGAGGCGACGCTCGCACCGCTGCCCGAGGCCTACGACATGACGTTCGAGCCCTGCCTGTTCGTCACGAACGCCGCCGGCGAGCTGGTCGCACGCGGCGACATCGTCGTCGATCGCGTCGAGATGGCCGAGATGCTCGCCCTGGCCGTCTGACGGCTTGCTGATCGAACGAAATGGCGCAGCTCTGGTCGATCTCCGACCAGCAACGCGCCAATTCGCCGGACCGAGGCAGCTGCCCCGGAGTCCGGATCAGCTGAAGTGGGTCAGCTGAACGACTGGCCGCAACCGCAGGTGCGCTGCGCGTTGGGGTTCGTGATGGCGAAGCCGGACTGGTCGAGGCCGTCCTTGTAGTCGAGCGTCGCACCGGTGAGCAGCTGTGCGCTCGAGGGGTCGACGATCACACGGACGCCACCCTTCTCGACGGTGAGGTCGTCGGTGGCGACGTCGCTGTCGAAGAACATCTCGTAGGAGAAGCCCGAGCATCCGCCCGGGCGGACGGCCACACGCAGCGCCAGCGCGTCGTCACCTTCGGCGGTGATGAGCTGCTTGACCTTGTCGGCGGCGGTGTCGGTGAGAGTGATCATGTGCGGGCCTCCACGCTTCGAGCACGGGTTCGTCCCGAATTCTACCGGTACTCACCGTGAGAAATACAGCGGCCCGTCGAGCAGGCACGCGACGGTGGGTGCGGCGTCAGGGAGCGACCGACAGGCGAGCCTGGCAGGGCACGCGGTCGGCGATGTCACGGAACTCGACCACCTGGGCGCCGCCGAGCTCGTCGACGAAGCCCTCGAGCAGCCCGCGGTGCAGCGAGCAGACCAGCTCGGGTGAGGCCGCGGCCATCTCGGCGAAGGGGCAGTGGGCGAACGCGACGGTCGCGCCACCCTCTTCGACGACTACCGCCGGGTCGAAGCCCAGCTCGTCGAGCATCTCGACCGCGACGTCGATGGTCGCGTCGGGCGCCGCCGGACGACGACGCGCCATGCGGCCGCCCTCGCTCCGACCTGCACACGCGGCAGCCTCGCCGTCGATGCCCGCCTCGGCCGCCATCGACAGCAGCATGCGCGCCAGCATCGGGAACACCGGCGGCTCGAGCCCCAGCGACGGTGCATCCGCGCACAGCGAGTAGAGCTTCTGTGGACGGCCGACCGCGCCGCTGGTGTCGGGTCGTGACACGAGCAGCCCGACGTCGCGCATGCGCTCCAGGTGCGGGCGCACGGTGTTGGGATGCAGTCCGAGGGAGTCGGCGACCTCTGAGGTGGACAGCGGCCGGGCCGACCGGGCCAGCTCCAGGTAGATGGCGTAGCGCGTGTTGTCACCGAGGGTCTTCAACAGATCGAGACGACGCTCGGCGGTGGGCACGAACACGATCGTAGTCGTCGCGCTCGAAATAACACGGTGGAACCCGGTAAAATGGCCAGCGTGACGACCAGCTCCGACCGTGCGGGTGTGCCTGCCCTGCCGACCTCCGACGACGTGATCGGGCTCCTGCGCGGCGTGATCGACCCGGAGCTCGGCCTCGACATCGTCGAGCTCGGCATGGCCAAGGGTGCCGTGGTCTCCCCCGACGGGACCGTGCGCGTGACCATCGCGCTGACCACCAGCGGATGTCCGCTGCGGGCGCAGATCATGAAGGACGTGCGTGCCCGGGTCGGCGGACTGCCCGGCGTCGAGAAGGTCACCTTCGACTGGACCGAGCTCACCCAGGACGAGAAGGCCGTCGCCATGGACCGGGCACGACGCAACATCGCGGAGCGTCCCGACCAGACCGCGCTGCCTGCCACGACCAAGGTCGTGATGGTCGCCTCGGGCAAGGGCGGCGTCGGCAAGTCGTCGGTCACGGTGAACCTGGCGAGCGCACTCGCTGCCGAGGGCTTCACCGTGGGCGTCATGGACGCCGACATCTGGGGTTTCTCGGTCCCTCGCATGCTGGGCATCGAGGGACGTCTCGAGGCGGTCGAGGGCAGCAGCGCCCGGATCCGTCCGCACGAGATCGAGGTCGGCTCCGGCCGACTCCGCGTGGTCTCGATGGGTTTCCTCGTCGAGGAGGAGAGCGCGGCGCTGATGTGGCGTGGGCTGATGCTCAACCGCGCGGTGCAGCACTTCCTCGAGGACGTCGACTGGGGTGACCTCGACTACCTGCTGATCGACATGCCGCCCGGCACGGGCGACGTGCAGATGGGTCTGGCGAAGCTGCTGCCACGCTCCGAGATGATCGTCGTGACCACCCCGTCGCGCACCGCACAGCGCGTCGCGGTCCGAGTGGTCGACATGGGACGCAAGAACTACCTGCGCATCGCCGGTGTGATCGAGAACATGTCGAGCTACGTCGACGACACCGGCAGGGAGCACCACCTGTTCGGTCGTGGCGGCGGCGACGAGCTCGCCGCCGAGGCCGGTGTCCCGCTGCTCGGGCGCATCCCGATCGAACCGGCCGTCGCAGAAGGCGGCGACGAGGGCCACCCGATCGCGCTCGGCGACGGCCCGGCCGCCGAGGAGTTCCGACGCATCGCCCGCGTCATGGTCGACGAGATCGTGCCGCCCGCTGACCTGGCGGGCTGTTCGGCCCGGCTGCTCGGCGCGATGGACGCCGCACTCGCCGCCGCCGGCAGCTGAGCGCCCTGTCCTGACCGTCGGTCCCGCCGAGCGACCGTCGCCTTCGCGAACGTCGGCGACCGCATGCACGACCGCGGCCTTCGCGAAGGACCCGCCGCCCGCTGACCGTGGCCTTCGCGAAGGTCAGCGACCGCATGCACGACCGTGGCCTTCGCGAAGGCTGAACGGGGTCCGGGTGCTCAGGTGGTCTCGGGCTCGCCGCGCTCCGACCAGAGCTGCCAGCACATCCGCACCGCGACCAGGATCAGCAACGCGGCGAACAGCGCGTTCGACAGCGAGTCGGACATCCCGACGGAGATCAGGCCGGCACCGAACGCCGAGACGACGCCGGCCAGACCGGCGACCGCTCCGACGGCCAGGGCCACGTTGCCCTTGCGCCAGTTCCGCCAGGTGCCCATCACCGCGGTCGGGATGATGACCGCGAGCGACGTGCCCTTGGACAGCGCGGCGCTCATGTCGAAGCCCACCACCATCACCGGCACCATGATGATGCCGCCGCCCACACCCAGCAGCCCGGCGAGCACCCCCGATGCGAGACCGGTGACGACGAGCGTCACCGCGCCGAGCACGCCGAGCGGCGCCCGCCCCGCGGCATCGCCCTGGTCGAGCAGCAACCGCAGCGCCGTGGCCACGAGCAGCGCGGCGAACGCCCACCCCAGGACCTTCTCCGGCAACGAGTGCAGCAACTTCGTGCCCAGCACGGCTCCGCCGATCGCCCCGACCGCGAGGAACCCTGCGACGACCCAGTCGACCTCGCCGGAGATCGTGTAGCTGAGCGTCGAGGACACCGCGATCGGCACCACCGCCGCCAGCGACGTGCCGTGCGCGAGACGCTGGTCGAGGTGCATGACCATCACCAGCGCCGGCACCATCAGGATGCCTCCGCCGACGCCGAACAGACCGGAGAGGAACCCGGCGCCCAGGCCGACGAGCACGGCGCGCAGCAGTCGGTCGCCGGTCAATCGGTCGGTGGCCGGGGGCGAGGTCATCGCACGATCATCGCCGGTCGCGCCCGCCGGTTCGAAACGGTGCCGGGTTCAGCAGCCGGGGACCGGTCCGAGCGACCGACCGAGCACCTCGCCGATGGGGTGGGCGACGACGTCGCCGCTGGCCGCATCCCGTGCGGCGACCAGGGCGACCACGTCGCCGGTGGCCGCGTCGAGCACCGTGCCGCCCGAGAGGCCACCCGCCGCCGGGGCGTCGATCAGGAGCACGGGCGAGGTGCCGCCGTAGGCCGACCGGAGCTCCGAGGACCGCACCCGCGCGGTCACCTCGATGCGCTCCCCACCGGGGAACCCGGTGACGACCACGTCGTCGCCGACGCCGACGCTCCGGGTCGATGCGGGCGGCGCCGCCGGGACGTCGCCGTCGAGTCGGAGCACCGCGGCGTCACGTCCCGCGACGGCGCCGACCACGGTGGCGGTCGCGGTCGTCCCGTCGTCGTGGTGGACCTCGACGGTGCCGGCGCCACGCACGACATGGGCGTTGGTCAGCACCGTCTCGGCGCCGGGCGGGCCGACGACGGTCGCGGTCGCGCTGCGCCGTTCCCCGCACCCGGATGCCTCGACCCGCACGGTGGCGTCACGGTCGAGCACCCGTGCGGCGACCTCTGCCCCGGGAGCGGGCGGCAACGGCGACCCGGCGGCCGGCAGCAGGGAGTGGGCGCCCACGCCGATCACGGCACCGAGCAGCACCGCCAGCGCGACCGCACTCGCTCCCGCCCGCCGCGGCTCGCTCGTCGTCATCCCTCGACCGAACCACTCGCGGCGCCCGGCGGCAAGTGGCAGAAGTGCTCAGTTCCGGTTGCGGACGTAGAGCTCCCAGAGCTCGTCGACCGCTGCGGTGGCCGGCACCCGACCCTCCCGGACCGCGGCTTCGAGCTCACCCAGGCGCTCGACGAGTCGCTCGTCGGCGCGCAGGTCGTCGCGCAGGCGGTCGTCGAGCATCGACCACATCCACCGGACCTGCTGTCCGCGCCGGCGAGCGTCGAGCTCCCCCGACGCACCGAGCTTGTCGCGGTGCACCTCGATCTGGTGCCAGAGCGCACCCAACCCGGTGCCCTCGAGCCCGGAGCAGAGCACGACCGGCGGCGACCAGTTCGGCGACGCCGGGCTCATCAGGTGCAGCGCCGACCGGTAGTCGGCCGCCGCGAGCTCGGCCTTGGCGCGGTTGTCGCCGTCGGCCTTGTTGATCGCGACCATGTCGGCGAGCTCGAGCACGCCCTTCTTGATGCCCTGCAGGTCGTCGCCGGCACCGGCGAGCATGAGCACGAGGAAGAAGTCGACCATGTCGGCGACGACGGTCTCGGACTGTCCCACGCCGACGGTCTCGACGAGCACGACGTCGTACCCGCCGGCTTCGCAGACGAGGATCGTCTCCCGGGTCGCCCGGGTCACGCCACCGAGGGTGGCGCCGGCCGGCGAGGGCCGGATGAAGGCGTTCCGGTCGACGGCGAGTCGCGACATACGGGTCTTGTCGCCGAGGATCGAACCACCGGTCCGCGAGCTGGTCGGATCGACGGCCAACACCGCGACCCGGTGGCCGCGGGCGGTCAGGTCGATGCCGAGCTGGTCGATGAACGTCGACTTGCCGACACCCGGAACGCCGGTGACACCCACCCGATGGGCGCCGCCGGTGAACGGCAGCAGCTGTGCCAGGACCTGCTGGGCGAGCCGGCGGTGATCCCGGTTGGCGCTCTCGACCAGGGTGATGGTGCGGGCGAGGACCGCCCGGTCACCGGCGCGGACCCCGTCCACGTAGTCGTCCACCGTGAGCCTGTTCGCCATCGGTGCCGCACCCTAGTTCCGCCGGTCGAACCGTCCGGGGCCCGGCGCTCGACGTCATCGGGAGGCGCCTCCTCGGGGTCGGACGTCACCACGATCCGTAGCCCGCCGCCCGCCCGTGGTGACATAGGCTGTGGTGTCGTGAACGGTCAGCACGACCCAGCCCTCCCGGGGATCTCCGATCGCGACACGGTTCACGGCGACGTCGCCCCATGAGTCGTCGCACGAAGGACGAACGTCGGGACGACTACCTCGACATCGGCGCCGCGCTCGTGGCCGAGTCCTCGCTGTCCGGCGGGACCGACGCCGGCCTGGCGCTCGCACACGTGAAGCTGGCCGACGTCGCGGATCGGGCGGGCGTGACCAAGGGTGCGCTCTACCACATCTGGCCCTCGCAGGAAGCGTTCTGGCGCGACCTGTTGCAGCACCTGCTCGACACCAATCGGCTCTTCGGTGCCGAGCAGCTCGCAGCGATCGGGACCGAGCTGTCCGAGGCGTCGAGCACCCGGCCGACGCTGCGGACGTACAGCAACACGCTGTTCGACTCGCTCGCGAACGACCCGACGTTCTTCGCACGCATCAGCCTCTTCTCGTACCTCCAGGACGACGCGGTCCGCAGCAGCCTCGACGCCGACTTCCGTCAGAGCGTCGAGTTCGGGCTGCCCGTCCTCGAACACGCGATCACCACCATGGGCCGCACCGTCAGCGGCCCCGAGGCGCTCCGGGCGCTCGCGGTGTCGGTGAGCGCGCTGCTCGAGGGGCTCAGCCTGCAGCGACAGATCGACCCGGCGCGCACCCCCGACCTGCCGATCGGGAAGGACGCTGAGCGCTGGTCGCTCTTCGCCGCCGCGGCCGAGGCGCTCCTGGTCGCGTACACGCAGCCCGCGGTGTCCGACACCGTCGAGTCGGCGGTCGGCTGATGCCGCGCCCCACCGCCGAGGACCGGCGCCGCGACTACCTCGACATCGGCGCCGAGATCGTCATCAACTTCAACGAGGACGAGTCGCGCGCCGCGACCGTCGATGCGCTCGCCAACGTCAAGGTCGCGGACGTCGCCGACCGCGCCGGCGTCACCAAGGGCGCGGTGTACCACATCTGGCCCTCGCAGGAGGCCTACCGCAAGGACCTGCTCGCCCGTCTGCTCGAGCACAACCGCCAGGCCGGCATCCGCGACATGGTCGACATCCTCGCCGACCAGGACCTGCACGGCGGCGACCCGGCGAAGATCCTCGAGCACCATGCCGACTTCGTGTTCGACCGCCTCAAGGACGACCCGGCGTTCTTCGCCCGGTTCAGCTTCTTCGTGTACGCGGGCGATCCCGAGGTCAACGAGCTGCTCGCCCGCGGCGACGACAACCTGATCGAGGACTTCACGCCCTGGATCGAGCGCTACTTCGAGATCGTCGGCCGCCGCATCCGTGAGCCGTTCACGATCCCACTCCTGCTCACGTCGGTGACCGCGCTGTTCCAGGGTCTGTGCCTGCGGTACCGCACGTCGCCCGACCTGGTCGACGGCGCGGTGGACGGAGACGGCCGCACGGGCCCGAGCATGTACGCGACGGGCCTGCGCGCCCTGCTGGAGCACTTCAGCGAGACCCTGCCCTCCGACGGATCCTGAGACGCTTCCGACCACTGAACGGGATTGGCTGAACGCGTTCCGTCCGACGCCTTGTAGGCTGCGTCGCCGTGAGCAACGACGCGGTGAGTGCCGACGAGATCGCTGAGAGCGACTCGACCCGAGAGCGGCTGATCGAGGTCACGATCCAGCTGCTCGACCAACGGGGCAACCACGCGCTGCGCCTCGCGGACGTCGCCCGTGAGGCCGGCGTCGCGGTGTCGACGATCTACGCGCACTTCCGCGATCGGACCGACCTGGTGGCCGCCGCGAGGCTGGTCCAGTTCAAGGCGCACGCCGACGTCGCCCTCGAGATGGTCGAGACCGCCCTGGTCTCGATCAACACCAGCGACGACCTGGCCGCCGCCGCGTTCTGGCCCTCGCTCAGGTCGCCCGACGACGAGCAGAGCCGCTCGCGTCGCTGGGACCGCATCGAGGCGATCGCCGACGCACGCCACATCCCCGAGCTGTCCGCCCAGCTCGAAGAGATGCAGACGACGCTCACCGCGCGGGCGACCGAGCTCGCCCGCCGCGGCCAGGAGCTCGGCATGGTCGACCCCGAGGTCGATCCCGCAGCGCTGGCGCTCCTGACGCAGGTCCTGCGATTGGGTCTCGCCCTCTGGGACCTCTCCGGCGACGCCCG
Organism: Actinomycetota bacterium; assembly: GCA_030852785.1. Classification (GTDB taxonomy): domain Bacteria; phylum Actinomycetota; class Acidimicrobiia; order Acidimicrobiales; family Microtrichaceae; genus JAFAFN01. The sequence continues at coordinate 1,254 of JALYWI010000007.1, read as the reverse complement.
GCCCTCGCTCGAGGCGTGGACCGACCTGCTCGACCGGATCGGTCACATCGTGCTGGTCGATCCCGCCGACGCGGCGGCTCAGCCCAGGTCGTAGCCGAGCTGCTTCGCGAGGTCGTCGAGCAAGGTGCTCGCCGCCTCGTGGATGACCGTGCCCGGGGGGAAGACCGCGACGGCGCCCGCGGCGAGGAGTTCGTCGTAGTCCTGCGGCGGGATCACGCCACCGACGACGATCATGATGTCGTCGCGACCGAGGGCTGCGAGCTCACGCTTCAGCTCCGGCACCAGGGTGAGGTGACCCGCGGCGAGTGACGATGCACCCACGACGTGCACGTCGGCCTCGACGGCCTGACGGGCGGCTTCGGCCGGGGTCTGGAACAGCGGGCCGATGTCGACGTCCCAGCCCAGATCCGCGAACGCCGAGGCGATCACCTTCTGGCCGCGGTCGTGACCGTCCTGGCCCATCTTCGCGAGCAGCACGCGGGGCCGGCGACCGTCGGCCGCCTCGAACGCGTCGACCTTGGCGCGGACCTCGTCCACGATGCCTCCCCCTCCGCCGAGCTCACCGCGGTACACACCCGAGATCGAACGGATCTCTGCGCGGTGACGCCCGTAGACCTTCTCGAGTGCGTCACTGATCTCGCCGACGCTCGCCTTGGCGCGAGCGGCCTGCACGGCCAGGTCCAACAGGTTGCCCTCGCCCGAACCTGCGGCGTTGGTGAGCGCCTCGAGAGCCTGCTCGCAGGCATCGGTGTCGCGCTCGGCCCGCAGGCGCTCGAGCTTGGCGATCTGCCCGGCGCGCACCGCCGAGTTGTCGATCTTGAGGACGTCGATCTCCTCGTTGAGGTCGAGGCGGTACTTGTTCACACCGATGACGGGCTGACGGCCCGAGTCGATGCGTGCCTGCGTCCTGGCGGCCGCCTCCTCGATGCGCAGCTTCGGGATGCCGGCCTCGATGGCCTTGGCCATGCCGCCGAGCTGCTCGACCTCGGCGATGTGCTCGAGTGCCCGCTTGGCGATCTCGTTGGTGAGGCGCTCGATGAAGAAGCTGCCGCCCCACGGGTCGATCACCTTGGTGGTGTTCGACTCCTGCTGGAGGAACAGCTGCGTGTTGCGCGCGATGCGGGCGGAGAAGTCCGTCGGCAGCGCGAGCGCCTCGTCGAGCGCGTTGGTGTGCAGGCTCTGGGTGTGGCCCTGGGTCGAGGCCATGGCCTCGATGCAGGTGCGGATCACGTTGTTGTAGACGTCCTGCGCGGT
>JALYWI010000006.1 GCA_030852785.1 Actinomycetota bacterium | reverse complement strand
GACGACCCGCTCCGCACCCGCCTGACCACCGAGGACGGCCGCGACCTGGCGTTCCAGGAGTACTTCGTGCGCGAGCACCACGGGGTCGCCGTGAGCGCCGTGCGCTTCGTCGGCGCCGACGAGGCCGTCCCCGCCCCCGGCGTCATCGACGCGATCGACACCGCCGACGTGGTCTGCATCGCGCCGTCGAACCCCGTCGTCTCCATCGGACCGCTGCTCGCCGTTCCCGGTGTCGGCGCAGCGCTCACGTCGGCACGCGACCGGACCGTGGCGGTCAGCCCGATCGTCGGCGGCGCCGCGCTCAAGGGACCCGCGGACCGACTGCTGCGCGAGCTCGGCCACGAGTCGACCGTCGTGGGCATCGCCCGGTGGTACGCCCCGTTCGCATCGACGCTCGTCGTCGATCAGGTCGACGCCGCGCTGGCGCCCCTGGTCGAGGCACAGGGCATCCGCTGCGTCGTCGCCCCTTCGGTCATGGTCGACCTCGACGCCGCGACCGCGCTGGCCCGAGCATGCATCGGAGCACTGCCATGACCCTCGAGATCATCCCGGTGACCGGACTTCCCGAGGTGACCCGCGGCGCGGATCTCGCCGGCATGATCGCCGATGCGGTCGAGCTGCGCGACCGGGACGTCGTCGTCGTCACCCAGAAGATCGTCTCGAAGGCCGAAGGCGCGATGGCCGAGGTCGACCCCACCGACCCGCTCAGCCACAAGCCGCTCGTCGAGCGGGAGTCGGTGCGCATCCTGCGGCGGCGGGGCGACCTGATCATCAGCGAGACCCGGCACGGGTTCGTCTGTGCGAACGCCGGGATCGACCTGTCGAACGTGGAGCGTGGTCAGGCGGCGCTGCTGCCCGAGGACTCGGACCGCTCCGCCCGACGCATCCGCGACGGCATCCGGTGGCGCCACCACCTGGACGTCGCGGTCATCGTGTCGGACACCTTCGGTCGCCCCTGGCGCCGCGGGGTCACCGACGTCGCGATCGGCTCCGCCGGCATCCGAGCGGTGCTCGACCTCCGTGGCACCGAGGACGCCTACGGCCGCGAGCTCCAGGTCACCGAGGTCGCGATCGTCGACGAGATCGCCGGCGCTGCCGACCTGGTCATGGGCAAGGCCAGCGGCGTGCCCGTCGCGGTCGTGCGGGGACTCGACCCCGCCGCGTTCGGCGAGGGCGCGGAGCGCTCGGGGGTCGTCAGCGACATCGTGCGCTCCCCCGCCGAGGACCTCTTCCGCTGAGCGCTGTCCGGCGGTACTGCTCGACCGGGTCAGCCCTCGTCGAGCAGCGCGGCGATCTTGCGGAACAGCGCCGTCGGGGCGTGCACCGGCTCACCGGTCGCCGAGTCGGTCAGGTTCGACATGTTCACGTAGACCACGACGGTCAGGTCCCGCTCGACGTCGTGCATGACGAGCGCCTCGAAGCCCATGCCCTCGCCGGTGTGGCCCCACCACCCGTCGATCTCGCCGATGCCGAGCCCGTAGCGGTCGTACTCCGGCCCCTCGTCGAGCGGCGTGGCGGCAGCGGTGCGGACCTCGTGGAGCTCCTCGGCGACGAGTGACCCCGTGGCCAGCGCCTTGCCCCACACGGCCAGGTCCGACACGTCGGAGATCATCGCCCCGGCGGTGTCGAAGACCGTGAAGTTCACGACCTGCGGGGTGAGCACGTCGTCGTCCATCTGGTAGCCCGTGCCGTGCTCGCCGTTCCAGTCATCCACGCCGGCCGGGTACACCGTCCGGGAGAGCTCCAGCGGCTCGAGGATCCGGGTGCGGAGCTGCTCGTCGAAGGTCGTGCCGGTGACCGCCTCGATCACCTGTCCGAGCACCACGGTGTTGGTGTTCGTGTAGACGTGCTGCTCGCCGGGCGCGAACTGCGCCGGTTCGGTCGCCGCGTAGCCGATCAGCTCGGTCGCACTGAAGTCACGTAGCGGATCGGCCGAGAACGCCTCGACCCACGCCTGGTTGGTGTACTCGGGGAGGCCGCTGGTCATGTCCGCGAGCTGCTCGAGGGTGATCGAGTCACCGTTGGGCAGGCCGGGAACGTACTGCTCGACGGTGTCGTCGAGGGCGACCAGGCCCTCGTCGACGAGCTGCAGCAGCAGGGTCACCGTGAAGGACTTGGTGATGCTGCGCAGCGGCCAGACCATGTCCTCGGCGACGGGCACCGGCCGGTCGACGGGCTCGACGCCCGGCGCGGGTTCGGCGGTCGGCGTCGGGATCGACGCGTCGCCCGTGACACCGGTCCACACGTCATCGCCGACGTGCACCGAGACCACGCCACCGGGCGTGCCGAGCTCGCTGGTGAGCAGCTCCTGGAGCCGGTCGCGCAGCTCGTCGTCGAGCACCACCTCGTCGGAGCCGGCGGTGGTCGAGGTGTCGCCGCTCGCGGCGTCGTCCGACGTGCACGCTCCGGCGACGAGCGCGACGAGGGCGACCAGCCCGAGCAGCGCTCGTGGGGTGCGCAGTGGTGGGGCAACTGAACGTCGGTCCATGGGAACTCCATCGGCGTCGAGGACGAGAACCTGCGCGAAACGCCCCGGGCGACGGGCCCGACCGGCACCGATGCTCCAGTAGCTTCTCGCATCATGGCACGCAGCACTCCCGCCTCTCCCGATCCCTCGCAGGCCGCTCGTTCCGGGGTCGTTCCTTCGGGGCACGTCCCGTCGATGGAGGGCAGGACCGTCGTGATCACGGGCGGCAACTCCGGCATCGGCCTCGAGACGTCGATCGTGCTCGCCGGCGCCGGAGCGCGCATGGTGCTGGGGTGCCGCAACCCGACCAAGGCCGCAGCGGCCGTCGACGAGATCCGGCGCCGCAGCGGCAGTGACACCGTCGAGACACGACCGCTCGACCTGGCCGACCTGCACAGCGTGCGCCGCTTCGCATCGAGCCTGTCGGACCTCGACCGCATCGACGTGCTGCTCAACAACGCGGGGCTCATCCTGGGCGAGCGACTCGAGTCGGCACAGGGCTACGAGGCGACGTTCGCGACCAACCACCTCGGACCGTTCCTCCTCACGAACCTGCTCGACGAGCAGCTGCGCGCCGCGGAGGCCGCCCGGATCATCAACGTCGCGTCCGTCGCGCACATGATGGCGCCGAGGGGCATCCGCTGGTCACAGGTCGAGCAGCGGCCGCGCTACCAGGGCTGGTCGGTCTACGGAGAGTCGAAGCTCGCCAACATCCTCCATGCCCGGGCCCTCGCGACCCGCTACGACGGCACGAGCGTGGTCGCCCACTCGCTGCATCCCGGCAACATCCGGTCCGGCTTCGGACAGGACGGCGACCTGCGCGGCTTCAGCGACCGGCTCCTGAAGGTCGGGGCGTTCGTGCTCATCTCGCCGGAGGCCGGCGCCCGCACGTCGGTGCACCTGGCCACCTCACCGGACGCACTCTCGTCGTCGGGTGACTACTGGGCCCGCTCCCGCCGTGCGAGGCCGGCGCCGTGGGCCCGCGACGACGCCCAGGCCGAGAAGCTCTGGGCGGTCAGCGAGCGGATGATCGCCGCGGTCAGCTGACAGCCCGCGGGGCGCTGTTCACGCCAGCGTTCCGCCGGCAGTTGTTCACGCCAGCGTTCCACCGGCGGCTGTTCACGCCAGCGTTCCGCCGTCGACGCGCAGCACCTCGCCGTTGACGTGGGCGCCGTCCGAGGACGCCAGGTACGCCACGGCCGACGCGATCTGCTCGGGGCCGCGCATGCGGTCGAGCGGCATGATCCGATGGATCAGCTTCGGATCCCCACCTTCGGGCACCTCGAACGCGTTCTGGATCGGTGTCTCGATCGACCCGGGCGCGACCGCGTTGCACCGCACGCCGAGCTTGCCGAACTCGACCGCGAGGGTGAGCGACAGGGCGAGCACGCCGCCCTTGGACGCCGAGTACGACGAGGTCCACGGGTGACCGGCGAGCGCGGCGGTCGAGGTGATGTTCACGATGTTGCCGTGCGACTCGAGCAGGTGCGGCATGGCGTCGCGGCACATCAGGAAGGTGCCGGTGAGGTTGACCGAGATGATCCGGTTCCAGTCCTCGAGCGTGGTCAGACGGAAGTCCTTGAACTGCAGGATCCCCGCCACGTTGCACAGCACGTCGATGCGGCCGTGCTCGGCGATGGTCGTCGAGATCACCTCGGCGACGGACGACTCGTCGGACACGTCGGACACGACGGTGGCGACGGCGTGCCCGTGCTCGGCGCAGCTCGCCCCGGTCTCGGCCAGGCCCTCTGCGTTGACGTCGGTGAGCACCAGTGCTGCGCCCTCGGACGCCAGACGCTGGGCGGTCGCCCGTCCGATGCCGGAGCCGGCGCCGGTGATGACCACGACCTTGTCGTCGAAGCGTTCCACGCTCAGCCCTGCTTCCGGAAGAAGTCGAGCACCGACGCGGTGCCCTCGGTCAGCTCGGTGAACGGCTTCCAGCCCAGGTGGAGCTCGGCGCGCGAGGCATCGAGGCACGACCGGTCGAGCTCGCCGTGGCGGGCCGGTGCGTACTCGGGTCCCTCGGCGACACCGGCGTTGTCGGCCATCGCGCGGTAGAGCTGGTTGACCGAGGTCTCGACACCCGTGCCGATGTTGCACAGCAGCCCACTGCCCCGGTCCGCGGCACGCACGAAGGCATCGGCGACGTCGTCGACGTAGACGTAGTCACGTGTCTGCTCACCCGTGCCGAACACCTTGCACGGCTCACCGGAGAGCAGCTTGCCGGCGAAGATCGCGACGACGCCGGCCTCGCCGTGGGGGTCCTGGCGAGGGCCGTAGACGTTCGCCAGTGCGAGCGACGTGTACTCGAGCTGGTGGAGCTCGCGATAGGAGTTCAGGTAGTCCGTCGCCACCTTCTTCGACACCCCGTAGGGCGCGACCGGCCGCTGCTCGTGGGACTCGGTGACGGGCAGGTCCTCGGGATCCACGTCGCCGTAGATCGTGCCGCCCGACGAGGCGAAGACCACCTTGCGGGACCCGGCGCGCCGCGCACCCTCGAAGACGTTGAGCGCCCCGAGCACGTTGATCCGGGCATCGAGGGCCGGGTCGTCGACCGAGACCCGCACGTCGATCTGCGCGGCCAGGTGGAACACGACATCGGGCGAACGACGCTCGATGAGCTCCGAGACCGTGGGATCGCAGATGTCCATCTGGTGGAACGAGAACTCGTGGTCACGGTTGGACCGTGCGTCCGCGAGGTTCGACAGCTTGCCGCTCGAGAGGTTGTCGACGACCTCGACGGCGTGCCCCTCGGCGAGCAGCCGATCGACCAGATTCGACCCGATGAACCCGGCTCCGCCCGTGACCAGCGCTCTCATCGACGTGTTCCCCCTGTGTTGTGGTGACTCACCAGGTGTCCGGGCCGGGGAAGCGCTCACCCTCGGAGGTGGTCCCGGCGGGGACGTCCTGGTCGAACCCGACGACGGTCAGGTCGAGCAGCGTGCTCGACGCACCGATCGACGACCTGGCGCCGACGACGGAGCGTTCGATGCGGGTGCCCGAGGCGACCCGCACACCCGGCATGAGCACCGAGTCGACGATCTCGGCGCCGGCGGCGACGACCGCCCCCGCACCGACGAACGACCGGCTGACCTTCGCGTCGACGTCGACGCGGGCCGACGGATCGATGCCCGCCTCGAAGCTGCCGCGCACGCCGTCGAGCAGGTCGAGGTGCGCCTGGAGGTATGCCTCGGGTGTGCCGGCGTCGATCCAGTAGCTGTCGGACTGCACGCCGAACAGCTCACGGTCGGCGACCAGCTGGGGGAAGATCTCACGCTCGATCGAGACCTTGCGGTCGGTCGGGATGCGACGGAGCACGGACGGCTCGAGGATGTAGGTCCCGGCGTTGATCCAGTTGCTCGGCGCGGTCCCGGGATCGGGCTTCTCGATGAAGGCCTCGACCCGACCGTCGGCGTCGATCGGCACGACGCCGTAGCGCGACGGGTCCTCGACGGGGGTCAGTGCGATGGTGGCCGACCCGCCGAGCTCTTCGTGGCGGCGCCACAGCGCGGCGATGTCGAGGTCGGTGAGCACGTCGCCGTTGACCGCGACGACCCGCTCGTCGACGCCGGCGTCAGCCGCCGCGAAGCGGATGGCGCCCGCGGTGTCGAGCGGCTCGGGTTCGACCGCGTAGACCAGCTGCACGCCGGCGCAGCGGCCGTCGGGGAACTCGGTCCGGAAGGCGTCGGGCTGGTAGCCGAGCGAGAGCACCACCTCCTCGACGCCGAAGCTGCCCAGCTTCGCGACGACTCGTTCGAGCATGGTGACGTCGCCCACCGGCAGCATCTGCTTCGGTGCGGCAAGGGTCAAGGGACGCAGGCGGGTTCCGAACCCGCCTACGAGAACGATGGCCTTCATGGGCTCAGCCGGCGCCGGCTTCGGTGGTCGACGTCTCGGCAGGAGCCGTGGTCGTCGACGCGTCGCCCTCGAGCGGAGCGGCCGGGGCGGAGGTGGTGGTGAAGTCGGTCGAGCCCGGCTCGGAGGCCGTGCCCGGCTCCACGTCGCTGGGTGCGGCCAGCTCCGGCATGGACGGCGGAAGCTTCGGATCGGCGCCCTTGGGCACGAACGCCAGCACGAAGGCCTCGCCGTCCTTGCGGAAGCGGGTGCCGGCGATGTCCTTCGTGATGACGGTGGGCTCGGTGCTCTCGGTCGCCTGCGGCGGCCAGGTGTACAGCACGACGCGACCGGGTTCCTTCTCGCCGTCCTCACCCTCGCAGTCGTCGCCGTCCTTGTAGGTCGTGCCGTCGGCGAGGGTGAACTCGCCGTCGCCGATCTGCAGGCCGATCTGCTTGGCGAAGACGCCGAGGGTGGCGTTGTCGCCGGAGCTCGCGGTCAGCCACGGGTGGATGTGGATGAGACCGTCCTGGTGGGTGTGGATGCCGGTGGTGTCGGGGCCGTCATCGGACGGGTTCGGCTGGAACTCGCCGCAGATGTCGATGCCGAACGCGGCGTGCCAGTGGTCCTGGTTCGCGACGGGGGCCTCGGACGCCGAGGCGGCGCGCTCGTTGCGTGCGAAGAAGACGCCCACGCAGCCGACGACCAGGATGGCTGCGATGAGCGCTGGATAGCCCATGTTCCGCCGCTGACCGGGCGCGCGACTCACGCCCGCCTGCTGGACCTTCTTGATCTTCTTTGCCGACGACGCCTTGCCCATACGGGCTGACACGGTAGTCGCACCACCCCTCCGAGCCGAACCGGACCTGAGAATTCCGGAGTGGGAGCGGGAGATCCCCCCCTGTTCAGCGGCGCTGCGACCGGGCGACGGCCTCGAAGAGCTCCTCGTAGGCCAGCCCGACGGCGGCGGGTGAGACCCAGTCCTCGACGAACTCACGACCCGACCGGCCCAGCGCGGCACGCCGCTCGGGGTCGTCGACCAGGTCGATCAGCGCGTCGCAGAACGCGTCGAGGTCCTCGGGCGGCACCGACACGCCGGCGCCTGCGGCCCGCACGGTCTCGGCGACCTCGGTCCCCGCGTCGACGCTGGCCAGCACGGGGCGACCTGCGGCGAGGATCGAGTAGAGCTTCGACGGAACGCTCGAGCGGGCCAGTCCCCGCTTCAACGGGACCAGGTGCAGGTCCGCCGCCGCGAGCACCTCGGGCAGACGTTCGCGTGGCTGCATCTCGACGAAGGTGAGGTTCTCGAGCCCTGTGGCCGACGCCCGCAGCGGGTCGAGGGCCGCTCCCCCACCGTTGATGACGAAGCGCACGTCGGTGCGGTCGCGGAACCTGCGAGCGGCCTCGACCACCAGGTCGAGCGACTGCGACATGCCGACGTTGCCGGCGTACATCACGACCGTCGCGTCGCCGAGCCCGTACTGCTCGCGGTAGCCGTTCATCCGGTCCGTCGGGGAGACGCGCTCGGTGTCGACGAAGTTCGGGATCACGTGGACCCGCTCCGGGCGGTTGCCACGCAGCTTGCCCGCGACGTTGTCACGGAGGTCGTCGGACAGGACCGTCACTGCGTCCGATCGGCGATACAGGAACCGTTCCAGGGCGGACGCGACGGCGATCACCCGGCGATCCGTGATCGCACCGAGCTCGACGGCGACGTCGGGGAAGACGTCCTGGATGTTGAACACGAACGGTGCCCGACGGGTGACCGATGCGAGCCAGCCGGCGACCCCGAGCGGCAGCGGCGGCGACATGACCATGACCGCGTCCGGCCGGGTGCGGGTCAGCAGCGCGGCGACGGTCGCCATGCCCGTGAACCCTCCGAAGGCCACCGCCCGTGCGGGGATGTTCGTCTTGTCGGTCGGGAACGGGTGCAGCCGGGTGATCCGACCCCACGGCGTGACCTCGGTCCTCCAGAGCCTGCCGCGCCACTCGGGCTCGACGGCGTGGCCGCGGTACCAGGGCAGCGACGTGACGATGTGCAACCGGTGCCCGCGGTCCGCGAGCGCCTCGGCGATGGCGGTCATCACCTCGCCGGTGGGCGCGACGTCCGGTGCGTAGTGGGGGCAGAGGATCAGGAGGTTCATCGGCTCGACGCTGCAGCTCGCCGGTAGGCGGAGAGGAGATCCGTCGCGGTGCGATGGGGCGAGAACCGGGCTGCCAGCTCGTGTCCCAGTGCGATCCGCGCCGCCCGCTCCTGCGTGCTCAGCTGCAGCACAGACTGCATGGCGTCGGCCCAGGCTGTCACGTCGACGGGGTCGACGAGGGAGTCGGGGGCGACGACCTCGGGCAGCGAGCCGGCGGCCGCGGCGAGGACCGGGCGGCCTCGGACCATGGCCTCGAGCGCCGGCAGACCGAAGCCCTCGTAGTTCGACGGCACCGTGACCGCGGCCGCTCCCGCGTACAGCGCCTCGAGGTGGTCCCGGGACACTCGCCCGGCGCGCAGGACCCGGTGGCCCAGGCCGTGCGAGGCGATCCGGTCCCTGACCGCTGCCTCGCTCGGGCCCTCTCCGCCGGTGAGCACGAGCGTCACCGACGGATCTGCGCGGGCGACGATCGCGAACGCGTCGACCAGCAGCACGTGCTGCTTGTGGGGGTAGGTGATCGCCGGATACAGGAAGTACGGCCCCGACGGGACCTCCGGATCGACCGCACCACTGACCGCACGACTGACCGCACCATCGACCGCACCGCCGACCCGACCATCGACCGCACCGCCTGCGGCGGCGCCGCGGACACCCTCGACGAACCACGGGACGACCCGGACCCGCTCCGGTGCCACGCCGAGCAGGTCGACGACCCTGGAGCGGGTGAACTCGCTCGGCACGCACACGACCTCGGCGCCGCGGGCGGACCGGCCGACCATCGACGAGATGTAGGCGCGTTTGGTCCGGGTGAAGTTCGCGGGCAGGTCGAGCGGCTGGAGGTCGTGGATCGTCAACACGTTGCGCGCCGGCGAGACCAACGGGGCGACGCCGCCCGCGTGGTGCACCACCTGCGCGTCGGTCCGGCGCGCCATACGGGCGAGCCAGGTCTGCTCGGCCAGCACCCGACGCACCTTGTTGGCCCCCGACAGGTCGTTCACCTCGCAGGTGAAGGCGGCGGCCAGGTCAGGGTGTGCGCTCGGGAACGACTCCAGCACGGCGAGTCGCAGGTCGAGGTCCGGCTCGTCGAGCGCCGCGACGGCGCGCAGCGCGCCGGTCACGGAGTCCTCGCTGCCGCCCACCACGCCGGGCACCAGCCAGAGCAGGTTCACCAGCACCCTCAACGCAGCGGTCCCGGGGTCACGCGAGGACCTCGCGGTACACGTCCGTGGTCAGCCGCGCGCACTCGGCCCACGTCCAGCGTGCGGCACGCTCACGACCGAGCGACCGCAGGCGGTGCGCCAGCGCCTCGTCGTCGAGCAGCGCGGCGATCGCCGAGCCGATGGCGTCGGCATCGGTCGGATCGACCAGCAACGCGGCGTCGCCCGCGACCTCGGCGGTCGAGGTCGTCGACGACGTCACCACCGCCGCGCCGGCGGCCATCGCCTCGAGCACCGGCAGTCCGAAGCCCTCGGCCAACGAGGGGAAGCAGAAGACCGCAGATGCCCTCATGAGCGCCGCCAGGTCCGACTCGGGCACGAAGCCCAGACGTGCGACGGGGAACGGCACCTCGGGCAGGTCGGCCGCTCCGCCCCAGCCGGCCGGTCCTGCGAGCGCGAGCGTCACGTCGGGCCGCTCGAGTCGTCGCATCGCCTCGAGCAGCGTCGAGAGGTTCTTCCTCGGCTCCAGCGTCCCGACGAACAGCACGAAGGGCCCACGCAGTCCGTGCGACGAGGCGACCTCGGCGGCGCGGGTGTCGTCGACGTCGACGGGCTCGACGCCGTAGGGCACGACCCGGAGCTGTGCCTCGTCGAACCCGGCGCCCAGGCAGTCGTCGGCCGTCGCACGGCTGGGCACCACGACCCTGGCCGCGTGGTCGCGGATCCAGCGGAGACCGACCCCCATGAGTCGGGCGCCGCGCCCGTCGGGGTGCATGCCGTCCTGCAGCGGGAACAGGTCGTTCACGGTCGCGACGAGCGGCGCCCGCCCGAGCGGTGCCCGCAACGGCACCGTCAGGTGCACCACGTCGACGGGGCCCGTCGTCGACTCGATCGAGGGCGCACCCCATCGCGCCCAGCTGTCGTAGAGGACCGGGAGCGGCAACGGCAGCCGGGCGACGGGGATCGGAGGCGTGAACGGCGCAGCGGGGAGCGTCGTACGACGCCACGAACGCGGCCGCCGGACATCGCCGGCGGGTCCGACGCCGATCAGCTCGAGCTCCTCGGCCTGCTGCAGCGCCCGGACCACACCCAACGAGGCGGTGGCGGTGCCGCCGGGAACGCGGTGCCAGCACTGCGTCAGCGTGACGGCGACCCGGGTCGGTTCGGACATCCGCTCAGGCGCGTCCGATGCCCTGGAAGGCGAACCCGCGACGGGCGAGCGCTGAGCGGTCCAGGACGTTGCGGGTGTCGACCACGGCGGGGGCGCGGAGCTCATCCGCCACGCGGTCCAGGTCGACCCGGGCGAACTCGGGCCATTCGGTCAACACCACGAGCGCGTCCGCGCCGGTGCACGCCGCGTACGGATCGGCGCACGTCGACATGCCGTCGAGCACGGCGGTGCCGGCGGCGACCTCCGGGTCGTAGGCGCGCAGCGTGGCCCCCGCGGCGATCATCCGGTTCGCGATCTCGATCGCGGGTGAGTCGCGCAGGTCGTCGGTCCCCGCCTTGAAGGTCAGGCCCCAGACGGCGACGGTGCGCCCGTCGAGCGGCGCGCCGATGACCGCAGCGGTCTTGGCGAGCACCCGCTCGAACTGCTCGACGTTGACCTCGACGACGTCGCGCAGCAGCTGGAAGTCGTAGCCGGCGTCCGCGGCGATGCGGATCAGGGCGCTGGTGTCCTTCGGCAGGCAGCTGCCGCCCCATCCGGGACCCGGCTGGAGGAACTTCTCGCCGATGCGTCGATCGAGGCCGAGGCCCGTGACCACGTCGTCGATGTCGGCGTCGACGGACTCCGCGATCGCGGCGATCGCGTTGACGTAGCTGACCTTCAGGGCGAGGAACGCGTTCGACGCGTACTTGATGAGCTCGGCCGAGGCCGGGTCGGTCACCAGCATCGGGGCCGAGAGCCGCAGGTGCAGCGCGGCGACGCGGAAGGCGACCGAGGAGTCGTCGGCTCCGATGACCACCCGTTCGGGGTGGAGGAAGTCCCAGACCGCCGAGCCCTCTCGCAGGAACTCGGGGTTCGACACCACGTGCACGTCGTCACGGCCGAGTGCGTCGGCGACGACGCCGGTCGAGCCGACCGGCACGGTCGACTTGTTGATCACGATCGCGCCGGCGGCGAGGTTCGGACCGATCGAGCGGGCGGCCGCCTCGATGTACGACAGGTCGGCGGAGCCGTCGGCCGCCTGCGGGGTCGGCACGCACAGCAGCACGAACTCGCGGTCCACGACACCGCCGACGACGTCGGAGGTGAACTGCAGTCGCCCCGCGGCACGACCCTCGGCGACCATCTCGGCCAGGCCGTCCTCGCTGATCGGCATGATGCCGTCCTCGATGCGGGCGACCTTCGCCTCGTCGATGTCGATGCAGGTCACATCGTGGCCGAGATGGGCCAGACACGCTCCGGTGGTCAGCCCGACGTAGCCGGTCCCGACCACCGCGATCCTGTTGCTCATTAGTGCGCCTTCCTGCACGACCCGAGTCCGCCGGGCGGACCCGAACGAGTCCTGCACTCTACCGAGTCACCGGCAGACGGCTGCCTTCTCGGGATCGGTCGGCACCACGCCCGGCACGGTCGTGGTCTGCTCGGGGAGCAACGGGTCGATGGTCGTGTCGGTGGTGGAGGTGTCGGTGCTCGACGTGGTGTCCAGCGATGTCTCCGGGGCGGTGTCCGCGGTGGTCGCCGGCGGCAGCCGGTCGGGCGGCAGCTGGTCGAGCGGCACGGCCTCGGTGCGGACCGTGCCGAAGTCGGAACCGACCTCGAGCACGACGCGGTTGCCGGGCAGATCGTCGTCGAGCTCGAACTCGGGCATGACGTCGAGCTGGGCGGCGAGCAGCACCGCGGCGTCGCGGCCCGTCGGCCCGTAGGTGATCGTGGTCTGCTGCACCTTCGTGCCGTCCTCGACGAGCTCTGCGTCGAAGGCGACGGCGTCGAGCTGCGTCGCGATCCCGATCAGCTCCTCGGTTCGGCTCTCCTTGCCGGCGACGTCGACGATCACGTTGCGCGGCTGCAGCGGCGCCCCCGGGTCGACGCCCCGGAACGGCACGAGCAGCGGCTCGGCCTCGTCCCAGATGATCTCCTGGTAGGCGACGCCACCTCGGGGCGCCGCGACCGTCGGCACCTGCACCGAGTCGAGCGAGTCCGGGTTGAACGACTGGAACTTCGACAACAGGCTGACGATGGTGCCGACGTCGAGGGTCTGGTCGAGCGTGACCGAGCCTGCCGCGGCGTTGACCACGCCGACCGCCGTGCTCGGGTTGCGGAGCCCCTTGTCGGCGGCGCGGCGCAGGGCACGCTTGATGAAGTCCTGCTGGCGGGTGATCCGCCCCAGGTCACCGGTGCCGTCGGTGCGCCACTTGCCGTCGTCCTCGTACTCGAAGTGTCGCGAGCGGGCGTAGGCGAGCGCCTGGACGGGGTCGAGCATGCGGCAACCGGCCTCCGGCACGTCGAGACCGGTCTCCTTGTCACGCACCGGCGTGGCGAAGTACACCGGCACCCCGCCGAGCACCTCGACCAGGTCGCGGAACGACTGGAAGTCGATCTCGACGTAGTTGTCGATCGAGATCCCGAAGTTGCGCTTGATGGTCTGCACCAGGTTCTTCGGACCCTCGACACCGCTGATGGCGGTGTTGATGCGGGACATGTTGCCGCCGGGCGAGATCGCGACACGGCTGTCACGCGGGATGGAGAGCAGCCGGACCGACTCGTCGCGCGGGTCGACGCGCAGGACCATGATGACGTCGGCCAGCGTGCCGAGCTTGGCCCGCCCCTCGGCGACGGCGTCGTCCTCGTCGAGCCGGGCCGCAGAGTCGGTGCCGATGATCAGGAAGTTGCGCGGTTCGCCGACCTCGGAGGTCGGGGTGAGCGTCGAGTCGAACTGCACCACCGGCATGCTCTCGAACTTCGTGCGGACGGTGCTCAACCCGAAGGCGGTGCCCAGGCACGCGATGACGAGCACCACGTTGGTGGCGAGGAGCAGGCGCTGTGGCCAGGAGCGATGGGAGCGCCGTGCGCGGTGTCTCGCCACGGGGCGAAGGTAGCAGCCCCCACCTTCTGCCCCGTGAACACAGCCGTACACTCCTGGGCATCGTCCCAGCGTCCCGCACCGCCTCCTCCGACGCTTCGAGCTCGGCGCTCGCAGTCGTCGGCGGACGCCTGTGCTCCGACCTGGTCGAGGTCACCTCGGACCTGGCGGCGCTCGAGTCCTCCGGGTTCTGGGCGGTGGTGCTGCCCTTCGACGGTGAGCCCGTCTGCGCCCGCTTCGCGTCGGTCCGTCCGGCCCGCCCGTGGCCCGGTCCCCGCTGGATCGGTCCTGCGCCCGACGCGTGGACGAGCAGCCTCGACCGCGACCAGTTCATGGCCTCGGTCACGACCATCCGCGAGCAGATCGCGGCGGGCGACGTCTACCAGGTCAACCTGACCCGGCGGCTCAGCGCGCCGCTGCCCTCGGTCGCTGACAGCCGTTCCACCGACAGCCGTTCCACCGATATCGCCGCCCTGGGCGCCGCGCTGGCGGTCGGCAACCCCGCCCCCTACTCCGCCGTCGTCCGTCTGCCCAGCCACGGCATCGCCGTCGCCGGCGCCTCACCCGAGCGCTTCCTGCGCCGCGACGGTGACGTGGTGCGCTCCTCGCCCATCAAGGGCACCGCCGCGACCGCCGACGGGTTCCTGGTCAAGGACCACGCCGAGAACGTGATGATCGTGGACCTGGTCCGCAACGACATCGGGCGCGTCTGCGAGTGGGGCTCGGTCACGGTGCCGGAGCTGCTCAACGTCGAACCGCACCCGGGGCTGCACCACCTGGTGAGCACGGTCGAGGGTCGGCTGCGTCCAGGCGTCGGGTGGGCGGACGTCATCGAGGCGACCTTCCCGCCCGGGTCGGTCACCGGCGCACCCAAGCTCGCGGCACTCGAGGCGATCGCACGGCTCGAGCCGGTGTCGCGGGGCCTGTACTGCGGCGCCATCGGCTGGGTCGACGCCGATCGGCGCTGCGGCGACCTCAACGTGGCGATCCGCACGTTCTGGATCGAGGACGACGAGTTGCACTTCGGCACCGGCGGCGGGATCACCTACGGGTCGGATCCCGCGGGCGAGTGGGCCGAGACCGAGTTGAAGGCGCAGCGGCTGCTCTCGGTCGCGTCGTCGAGCGCTCGACCCGTCGGCGTCGGGCACACGGCGGGACACCACGAGGAGGATCATGTCTGAAGTCGTTCCACGTCAGGTGGTGTGGATCCGCGGTGCGCTCGCGGATCCGAGCGAGGCATCGGTGCACTGGTCCGACCACGGGCTCACCGTCGGCGACGGGGTGTTCGAGACGATCGAGCTCCGTCGCGGCGCAGCCTTCGCGCTGACACGCCACCTCGACCGGCTCGTCCGCAGCGCCGCGGGGCTCCGGCTGCCGCCACCGGACCGGGCCCAGCTGCTCGAGGCCGTCTCGTCGGTCGCCGCCGAGTGGGGCGACGAGCCCGGACGCCTCCGCATCACCTACACCGCGGGTGCGGCGCCCCTCGGCTCCGAACGCGTCGGGGACAAGGCGACCCTGGTCGTCGCCGCAGCGCCGATGACGGTGCGCGTGGATCCGACGCCCGTGCTCGTGGTGCCGTTCACCCGGAACGAGCGCGGCGCACTGGTGGGCCTGAAGACCACGTCGTACGCCGAGAACGTCGTGGCGCTCGACCTGGCGCACGAGGTGGGTGCGTCCGAGGCGATCTTCGCCAACACCGCAGGCCAGCTGTGCGAGGGCACGGGTTCGAACATCTTCGTGGTCGTCGACGGGGAGCTGATCACGCCGACGCTCGCATCGGGTTGCCTGGCCGGCGTCACCCGGGCGCTGTTGCTCGAGGCGCTCGCGACCGACGCGCCGGAGCTCCGCGTGTCCGAGCGGGACGAGCCGCTCGAGGTGCTGCACCGGGTGGACGAGGCGTTCCTCGTCTCGACCGGACGACACGTGCAGCCGATCTCGCAGCTCCTCGGCGACGGCTTCGATCGACCGCTCCCCGAGTGCCCCGGCCCGGTCACGCTCGCCGCCCGGCGTGTCTGGCAGGCGGCGTACGACGGTCGCCTCGATCCCTGACGGGCAGGCTCATCGCCTTCGCGAAGCCACCGGACCGCCCACACGACCGCCGCCTTCGCGAAGGAATCGGCGGACAGGGCGGGCGGGCGGCGCGGTCAGTCAGCGGGGCGCAGGTGGACCACGTCGCCGACGGTGACGGTGGTCGTGGCGCCGTCGTCGGTGGTCACGACCAGGGCACCGTCGTCGGTGATGTCGGTCGCGGTGCCGATGAGCTCCGAGCCCGGCAGCTCGACGCGCACCCGTCGCCCGATCGTCACGCACCGCTGCCGGTAGCGCTCGACCAGTGCGGCGCACGCCGCGGTCGACGCCAGCGCGGCGACCGGGTCGAGCGCCCGGAGCAACGCGACCACCAGGTCCTCGCGGTCGACCTGACCGCCGAGCAGGTCGACCGCCGTCGCGGTCGAGGCGAGCTCGTCGGGGAACCCGATACCCGACCAGGCGACGTTGAGCCCGATGCCGAGCACCACCGCGCCGCTGGTCGCGTCGCCGGTCATCTCGGCGAGCAGACCGCCGAGCTTCAGGTCGGTCCCGGCGGGACCGGTCCCCGGGGCGACGACGTCGTTGGGCCACTTCAGTCCCACATCGATCGCGGCCAGCTCGCGGAGCGCGTCGACCGCGGCCAGTCCCAGGGCGGTCGACAGCAGGTGCGCACCGGTGGCCGGGAACGGCGGTCGGACGAGCACGCTCATCAGCAGCGAGGCCCCCGGCGGGGCCTCCCAACGGCGCTCGAGTCGACCCCGACCGGCGTGCTGGTGGTCCGCGACGAGCGCCCGGTCCCCCGCTCCCGCAGCGGCCGACGCGACCAGATCGGCGTTGGTGGAACCCGTCGATCCGACCCACTCCAGATCGGCGAAACGGGTCCCCGCGAGAGCTGCTTTGGCGCGTTCGGTGGTCACGGGGGAAAGATAGAGCGTGTTTTCAAAGGTCCTCATCGCCAATCGTGGAGAGATCGCCGTCCGGGTCATCCGGGCATGCCGTGAGCTCGGGATCTCCACCGTCGCCGTCTACTCCGACCTCGACCGGGACGCACTCCACGTGCGCCTGGCCGACGAGGCCTATGCGCTAGGGGGTCAGACCGCCGCCGAGAGCTACATCGACGCGGACAAGATCCTCGACGTCATCGAGCGCTCCGGCGCCGAGGCCGTGCATCCGGGCTACGGGTTCTTCTCCGAGAACAGCGAGTTCGCGAAGCGCATCACCGACATCGGGGTGGCCTTCATCGGCCCGCCGCCCGCAGCGATCGACGTCATGGGCGACAAGATCTCGGCCCGTCTCGCGGCGGAGAAGGTCGGCGTGCACGGCGTGCCGGGCACCACCGACATCATCACCAACCCCGACCAGGTCGCCGCCTTCGGTGAGCAGTTCGGCTACCCGATCGCCATCAAGGCCGCGTACGGCGGCGGCGGTCGCGGCATGAAGGTCGTCCAGAGCCCCGACGAGGTCGCCTCGGCACTCGAGTCGGCCCAGCGCGAGTCGCTCGCCTACTTCGGTCGCGACGAGTGCTACATGGAGCGGTACCTGACCGGCCCGCGCCACGTCGAGGTGCAGGTCATGTGCGACACGCACGGCAACGCCGTGTACCTGGGCACCCGTGACTGCTCGGCGCAGCGTCGCCACCAGAAGCTCATCGAAGAGGCACCCGCGGCCGGCATCCCCGACGCGATCATCGCCGAGATGGGCGAGGCAGCCGTCGCCGTGGCCAAGGGCTGCGACTACGTCAACGCCGGCACCGTCGAGTTCCTGTACCAGGACGAGTCCTTCTACTACCTCGAGATGAACACCCGCCTGCAGGTCGAGCACCCGGTGACCGAGCTGGTCACCGAGACCGACCTGGTCGAGCTGCAGCTCCGCG
>JALYWI010000111.1 GCA_030852785.1 Actinomycetota bacterium | reverse complement strand
GCGAGCAGCAGCGCCGACCACAGCGCGACGAACAGGTAGCGCAGCCGCGACCCGCCGATCGAGCGGTACACGTCGAAGGCCACGGTCTTGTGCTCCACCTCCTCGGCGAGGTGCCACAGGAAGAGGGTCGCCACCACGTCGTCCGCGCCGTCGAAGAGCACGCGGAAGTGCGACTCGGTCCAGCGGGCGATCGCGAAGGCGATGGTCTCGGAGCCGGCAGCGAAGGCCAGGTTGAAGCGTGTGGACCGTGAGCGGGACATCCAGCCGTACGTGGCCTGCGCGACCCGCTCGATGCGTCGCAGCGCCGGGCTCTGTCCGGTCACGGCCGCGTTGAACCGGCGGTGCTGTCGCTGGTGCTGCAGCTCCTGGCGACAGAACTCATCGGCCGAGCTCCGCAGCGGTTCGTCGAGCTCGTCGAGCACCGAGGTGACCGACCGCACGACGTACGGCTCGACGAACGGCATGAGCAGCGACACCGAGTTCGCTGCCATCGCGCACTCCGGGTACCGGGGGTTCCACCGCGGGTCGAGGTCGTCGTCGAAGGCGAACGTGACCCGTCGCACCGTCAGGTTCGAGGGTCGTCCCCCGGTTCGGTCCGGCACGGGTCGTCGGGTCACACCTCTTCCATCGGCAGACCGCCCGCCCCACATGAGTTGACGCAGCGTTCACACGCAGCGGCACGGACCTGTTCCTGTGCGCCGATATGGTCATCGCCGTGACTTCCGACGCACCGACGCACGCCAGCGCCGTCCGCACCGTCGTGGTGCACGGCCACCGGCGTGCCTATCGCACGATGGGCAGCGGACCGGTGCTCCTCCTGATCCACGGCATCGGCGACAGCTCCGAGAGCTGGTTGCCGGTCATGGAACGCCTCGCCGAGCACCACACCGTGGTCGCGCCGGACCTGCTGGGCCACGGCGACTCGGCGAAACCACGTGCCGACTACTCGGTGGCCGCCTACGCGAACGGCATGCGCGACCTGCTCGACGTGCTCGGCATCGACCGTGTCACGGTCGTGGGCCACTCGCTCGGTGGGGGCGTCGCGGCGCAGTTCGCCTATCAGTACCCCGAGCGCTGCGAGCGGCTGGTGCTCGTCGCCACCGGCGGTGTCGGCCCCGAGGTCAACCCGGCGTTGCGTCTGGGCAGCCTTCCCTTCGCCGAGCTGGCGCTGCTGCCCCTGCAGCTGCCCGTGGTCCGGCTCTTCGGTCGGTTGGCCGCCCGCTCGCTGCAGGTCGCCGGCGCCGACATCGGCCGGGACGCCGACGAGCTGATCCGTCTGCTCGAGACCCTGCCCGACGGCGAGGCCCGCGCCGCCTTCTCGCGCACCCTGCGCTCGGTGGTCGACTGGCGCGGGCAGGTCGTGACCATGCGCGACCGCGCCTACCTGAGCGCGCACGTGCCGGTGCTGATCGTCTGGGGCACACACGACGCCGTCATCCCCGTCGCCCACGCCGCACTGGCCGCCGAGGCGCTGCCACAGGCCCGGGTCGAGATCTTCGACGACGCCGGGCACTGCCCGCACCACAGCGATCCCGAGCGCTTCACCGCGCAGCTCGTCGAGTTCGTCGCGTCGACCGAACCCTCGGTGCACGACCCCCGGGTGCGGCGCGAGCTGCTCTGCGGCGCCGGGGCGCGTGCCACGCCCGCGGACGAGCTGGTCGACGAGCCCACGGTCGCACTCGCCGGCTGAGACGGGGACGCGCGGCGCCCCCTGGCTAGGGTGGACGGCGTCCGACCGGGGGGTCGGCACGGGGAGGCAGGACCATGGCCGAGGCGCAGCAGTCCCAGGGGCAGCCGTTCGAGTTCGGTGGGATCAACCACCTCGCACTGGTGTGCAGCGACATGCAGCGCACGGTCGACTTCTACTCCGGCGTCCTCGGCATGCCGCTGGTGAAGACCATCGAGCTGCCCGCCGGCATGGGACAGCACTTCTTCTTCGACTGCGGCGGCGGCGACTGCCTGGCCTTCTTCTGGTTCCCCGACGCCCCCGACGCCGTGCCGGGCATCTCGGCGCCGCGGGCCCGCCCCGACCGGGGTGAGCTGACCAGCGCGGTCGGGTCCATGAACCACGTCGCCTTCGCCGTGCCACCGGAGCGGATCGACGAGTACCGCGACCGCCTGCTGGCCGCGGGTGTCGACTGCACCGAGGTCGCGAACCACGACGAGAGCGAGTGGGGGATCAGCGCGCAGGTGCACCCCGGCGTGTTCGTGCGCTCCATCTACTTCCAGGACCCCGACGGGGTGCTGCTCGAGTTCGCGTGTTGGCTGCGTGAGTTCGACGAGCGCGACGTGTCGCACCAGCCCGCCACGGCGCTCGACCGGGTCGGCTGAGCGCCGACGCTCGGACCGCGCTGCACCGACCGCGATCCAGCGACCACGTCATCAACTGGCAACACGACGTTGACCCGCCGGCACGACGGCCACGCGAAGATCCTGGGGTGGACGGACCCGACGAGGCGCAGGACCGGTTGCTGCGCGACGACATCCGACGCCTGGGCGCGCAGCTCGGCGACACCCTGCGACGACAGGAGGGCGACGAGTTCTTCGAGCTCGTCGAAGAGGTGCGTCGCGCCGCGAAGCGCGTCCGCACCGGCGAGGTCGCGGCCGGCGAGCTGATCGGTCTGGTCTCGCCGCTCGACGCGCCCACGGCGATCAAGCTGGTCCGTGCCTTCTCGTCGTACTTCCACCTCGCGAACCTGGCCGAGCAGGTGCAGCGGGTGCCCTACGGCCATGACCTCGACCCGGACTGGTCGAGGTACCTGCCACGCAGCAGGTTCGGCGCCCGGATCGACGACGACGCGGCCCGAGCCCTGCTGCTCGAGCTCGACGTGCGGCCGGTGTTCACCGCGCACCCGACGGAGTCGACCCGGCGGTCGGTGCGCCACAAGCGACGCCAGATCGCCGAGCTGCTCGACGAGCGGTCCGATCCCCGGCTCGGGCCGGGCTCACGGGCCCGCGTCGACCGCCACGTGACCGAGGTCGTCGACCTGCTCTGGCAGACCGACGAGCTGCGGGTCCGGCCTCCCACCCCGCTCGACGAGGCGCTGGTGGTGCTCGATCTGCTCGACGAGCTGCGCGAGCGGGTCGTGCCGCGCCTGCTCGAGGACCTGTCCGTCGGTGTGCCCGAGGCACTCGGTCTGGGCGATGTCGACGGCCGGCCGGCGACGGTGCCGCCCACCGCCCGTCCGCTGCGTTTCGGGTCCTGGGTCGGCGGCGACCGCGACGGCAACCCGTTCGTCACCCCGGCGGTCACCCAGCAGGTGCTCGACCTGCAGCGGCGCAGGGGCCTCGACCACGTCCGTCGGGGCATCGAGGCGCTCGCCGTCGAGCTGTCGATCTCGGCCCGAATCGCCGGACGGTCCCCGGGCCTCGAACAGCTCTGCGCGCGCTACGCCGAGTGGTTCCCGGCGCTGTCCGAACGACGGGGCGCGGCCCAGGACGAAGAGGTCCATCGCACGGTGTTGACCTCTCTGCGCGAGCGGGTGGTGCTCGCCGCGACGGATCCGACCGCGCCGCACGCCTACCGCCGGCCCGAGGACCTGGTCGCGGATCTGACGACGATGCGTGCGTCGCTGTGCGAGCACGGCGGCGACCGGGTGGCCACGGGTCCGCTCGACCGGCTCCTCCGTGACGTCGTCACCTTCGGGTTCACCACGGCGACCCTCGACGTGCGTGAGGACGCCCGGCGGCTGCACACGCTGCTCGGCGTGCTCTACGACCGCCTGGGAGTGCGGGGCACCCCGTATGAGTCGCTGTCGCGGGCGGAGCGGTTGCGGTTCCTCGAGGGCGAGCTCGCCGCGGGTCGCCCGGTGTCGACCGTCGGCCTGGAGCTCAGCGAGGCCGACGAACGGACCCACGGTGTGTTCCGGGTGATCCGCCGCGCCGTCGAGCGCGACGGCAACGACGCGATCGAGAGCTACATCGTGTCGATGACCGACGACGCGGACGACGTGCTCGCCGCGGCGGTCCTCGCCGCGGACGCCGGCCTGGTGGACCTGCACGGCGACGTCGCCGCCATCGGCTTCGTGCCGCTGCTCGAGACCGTCTCGTCGCTGCGGCGCGCCGGCACCGTCCTGGACCGGCTGCTCTCGGTCGAGCCGTACCGCCGGCTGGTGGCGCTGCGCGGCGACGTGCAGGAGGTGATGCTCGGCTACTCCGACTCCAACAAGGTCGGCGGGGCGACGACCTCACGATGGGAGATCCACCGCGCCATGCGGGCCTTGCGGGACGTCGCGCTGCGTCACGGCGTCAAGCTGCGCCTGTTCCACGGGCGCGGCGGCACCGCCGGTCGTGGTGGTGGCCCCACGCAGGAGGCGATCCTGGCGGAGCCGTTCGGGGTGCTGCAGGGATCGATCAAGATCACCGAGCAGGGCGAGGTGATCTCGGACAAGTACGGCACGGCGCGGCTCGCGGACGACAACCTGCGACGCACCGTCGGCGCGGTGATCGCCGCCAGCCTGTTCCACACCGAGTCCGCGGTGCCCGAGGAGCGGATCGACGGATGGGACGCCGTCATGTCGGCGGTGTCCGAGTCGTCGCTGCGGCGGTACCGGGAACTGGTCGACCACCCGTCGCTCGTGCCGTACTTCCTGGCCTCGACGCCGGTCGAGGAGCTGGGCGAGCTCAACCTCGGCTCACGACCCGCTCGCCGGGGCACCGGCGGTGACGCGGGGCTCGACGACCTCCGGGCCATCCCGTGGGTGTTCGGGTGGACGCAGAGCCGTCAGAACGTGCCCGGCTGGTTCGGGCTGGGCACCGGACTCGCCGCGGTCCGCGCCGCTGGTCACGGCGAGGACCTGGCCGAGATGGCCCAGCACTGGCCGTTCTTCGCCGACCTGCTGTCGAACGTCGAGATGGTGTTGTTCAAGACCGACCTGGCCGTCGCCCGCCACTACGTCGATCGGCTCGTCCCGCCGGAGCACACCTCGCCGTTCGAGCTGATCGTCGACGAGTACCGACTCACCGTCGCCGAGCTGCTGCGCACGCTCGGCTGCAACGAGCTGCTCGAGCGGCACCCGCTGCTGGCCCGGACCCTCAGCGTGCGCGAGACCTATCTGGATCCGCTCCACGCGCTCCAGGTCGAGCTGTTGGCACGGGATCGTCGTGAGCTGCCCGACCAGACCCGTCGCAGGGCGCTGCTGCTGACCGTCAACGGCATCGCGGCCGGCCTCCGCAACACGGGCTGATCAGGGGCGCAGCGATCGACCCTCTGCGGCCAGTGCATCCCGGACGATGCGGAGCGCCCGGGGTCCGAAGCCGTGCAGGTCCAACAGCTCCTGCTCGCTGAAATCTGCGAGCTGCTCGAGCCGGGTCACGCCGATCGCCGTCAACGCACGCGTCGCCGGGGCTCCGATCTTGGGAAGGTCGCTCGTCATCGGCACAGTGTCGCACCGGGCGCAGGCGCCGGTGTCAGTCCTCGGTGCCCGGATCCAGCAGATCGGCCGAGGCGGCGAGCGCCGTGGCGAGGATCGCCGCGCGCTGCACGACCGCCTCGAGGTAGGGGAGCGACACGGCCTGCTGACCGGGCAGCGGCGGCGGACCCATCGAGCGCAACAGGGCGGTCGGGTCGCTGGAAGGCACGATGTCCGGTGGCTCCTCGGGTTCGGGTGCCGAGCGCCAGAACTCCGCGGGCGGTGCGGTGCGGTTCTGCTTGTTGCCGCCGCCACCGCCGCGACGCTGCTTGGACTTGCGACGTGGGGCGTTCACGACGCCACCTCCTCGAGCTGGTCGCCGGCCGGTGCTGCAGTGCCGTCCGGCGCCGCAGCGTCGTCCGATGTCGCAGCGTCGTCCGATGTCGCGGCGTCGTCCGATGTTGCAGCGCCGTGCGGTGCCGCGGTCGACACCGCCAGGTCGGCGGCGAGCTCCGCAGCGTTCTCGGTCAACAGGTCGTCGGTGCGCAGGCCCAGGGCGGTGCGCAGCTGACGGGCGTCCAGGTCGGCCAACGAGCTCGACTTCGGCAGCACCAGATCCGCGATGTGGCGCTTGCCGGCGACGACCTCCTCGACGCGCTCGTCGACGGTGCCGGGGCACACGAGGCGGTGCGAGACCACCGTGCGGGTCTGACCGATGCGCCAGGCACGGTCGCGGGCCTGGTCCTCGACCGCCGGGTTCCACCAGCGGTCGTACAGCACGACGTGGCTCGCCGCGGTCAGGTTGAGGCCGGTGCCGCCGGCCTTGAGCGACAGCACCAGCGCGCCGGGTCCCTCGCCCTGCTGGAACTCCTCGACGAGCTTGTCGCGGGCACCGCGGGCCAGGCCGCCGTGGTAGCAGGCGATCGGGACGCCGGTGTGCTGGCTCAGGTGCTCGGCCAGCCGCACGCCCCACGAGGCGAAGTGCGTGAAGATCAGCACCCGTTCCTCTGCGGCGAACACGGCGTCGACGATCTCCTCGAGCCGGGTGAGCTTGCCGGAGCGCCCGGCGAGCGGCCGGTCGTCGGCCTGGTACGCCGAGGGGTGGTTGCAGATCTGCTTGAGCGCCGTGATCGCCGCGAGGATCGCGCCCTTGCGGGGCTCCTCGCCGACGGCGTCGTCCTCGCTCTGCACGAGCCCGTCGAGCACGGCCTGGTACAGACCGATCTGCTCGGGGGTCATGGTGCAGTGGTCGAGCTGGTCGATGCGCTCGGGCAGCTCGGCCGCGACGATCGGCTCGGACTTGGTCCGACGGAAGACGAGCACGCCGTTGAGCGCCCGCAGCGCGGACTCCGCACCCTGACGCGAGTGCCCGGAGCCGCCGGAGAGCGCGGCGATGAAGCTCGAGCGGGAACCGACGAGACCGGGGTTGGTGAAGTCGAGGATCGCCCAGAGGTCGCCCAGGCCGTTCTCGATCGGGGTGCCGGTCAGCGCGATGCGGACCCGGGCGGGGATGCGCCGGAGCTGCTGGGCGGTCTCGTTCGCCGGGTTCTTGATGGCCTGCGCCTCGTCGAGCACGACCCGGTCCCACGTGACCTCGGCGAGCGCCTCGACGTCTCGCACCGCGGTGCCGTAGGTGGTGATCACGATGTCGGCGCCGGCGATCTCGTTCGCCAGCTCCTCGGCCGAGGCACGGGATGCACCGTGGTGCACGACGACCTCGAGGCCCGGGGTGAAGCGGGCCGCCTCTGCGGCCCAGTTGCCCACCACCGCCGGCGGGGCGACGACGAGCGCCGGCCCGCTGCCCGCCGTGCGGGCGATGTGGGCGAGCATCGTCGGGGTCTTGCCCAGGCCCATGTCGAGGGCCAGACAGCCGCCGAGCTCCACGGAGTCCAAGAACCCGAGCCAGGCGACTGCCTCGCCCTGGTAGCCGCGCAGCTCGCCCTCGAAGCCGTCGGGTGAGGTGAGAGGCTCGGTCGAGAGCTCCTCGGCCCGGGAGAGCAGCTCTGCCGCCCAGCCCGAACCTTCGACGCTGACGCCGCCGGAGAGCGGCGAGTCCTCGAGGCCGATCGCGAGGCGCAGCACCTCGGCACCGGTGAGCTGCGTGGTGCTCGCACGTTCCGCGAGCGCAGCGGCGGCCTCGGCCAGGTCGACCCGGTCGAGCTCGACCCACTTGCCGTGGGAGCGGACCAGTGGCCGGGCTTCGGTCGCGAGTCGGGCGATGTCGGCTGCGGTGAGCTCGACGTCGTCGAACACCGCCGACCAGCGCACCTGGGAGAGCTGGTGCGCCCCGACGACGGACTCGTCGGAGCTGATCGTCTCGAGACGCAGCGCCGGGGTCGGCTTCTTGCGCGACAGGGCGGGCACGCGCACGTCGAAGCCGGCGGCCGAAGCGAGGGGACCGGTCTCGGTCATCAGCTCCCACGCCTCGTCCTGGCTGAGCACGACCTGGCCGCGCCGCGCCTCACCGGGGCGCTTCAGCACGGGCATGAGCCGTTCGAGTCGGGCGAGCTCATCGGCGAGGTGCCGCTTCGGGCGGCTCTCGATGAGCGCGACCTCGAGCGGGACGAGGTTGCCGTCCAGGTCCGGACCGGCGACCGAGAGGAACCACGCACCGCCGTCGTCGGGCGGGTCGAGCTGCACGACGAGGCGTGAGTCGGTCGGTGTGGTCACCGGCGCGGTCCAGCGGTCCAGTCGCTTCGCGATCTCGGTGGCAGGACGGGCGGGTGCCTCGAACGCAGAGCCGTCGAGGCGGGTCAGCACGGTCTCGGCGATGGTCACCGGATCCCGCGGCTCCGGCGGAGGAGCGGGCAGCGTCAGGCGGCTCGCGGCGTCGGTCGCGATGGTGTTCACGATCGCGCCGAGCACGGCGAGGGTGAGCGGGCGGGCGTCGGTGCGCTCGAGGGCGGTCACCGGGCCGGGCATGGCAGCAGCGAGCTCGTCGAGCTCGGAGTTGCCCAGCAGCGCCGGCGCCCAGCGGACCGACAGCTCGGTCGTCGCCTTCTCGGACTCCTGCTGCTGACGGCCGCGTCGCCGGGTGCGAAGGGTGGGGACGATCGAGCCGCTCGCCACGAGGCGCACCGCCCAGACCGCCACACGACCCAGCCAGGTAACGCTCGAACCGAGCGCATCGTCGTCGTGTCCACCGCCGACCGCGATCAACCAGCCGAGGGATTCGCCGATCGGCAAGGCGAGCGCCGGCGCGCCGGTCCCGGAGGGCAGCTTGACCGGCGGGTGCGAGGTCCAGCCGCTGGAGCGCACCCCTGCGTTCTCGAGGCGTTGGGCCAGCTCTTCGGCCGAGGCGGGCTCGGTGCCCGGACCGGCGGCCCAGACGACCAGTCGGCCGGCGGCCCACGACGCCTGCAGACGGACCTCGCCGGCGGACTCGAGCAGCAGCGGCATCGCGGATTCGTCATCCGCGGCGGTGAGGCGGGCCAGTGCGGCTTCGAGGCGGTCCCGCTCCTCTTCGAAGTCCGACACGATCTGGTCGCGCTCGGGGGTGTTGATCGACCTGACGGACTCGAGGTCCTCGTCGGTCCGGTGCAGCAACCGCTCCAGGGTCCATCGCCACGCGCTGCGATGCGCGTCCAGCATCTCGAGCTGCGCGGCGGTCGCCTCGGCCGCCGCAGCCGCCTCGACGGCGAACTCGAACCCTCGGGGCAGCGGCTCGGCCAGTCCTGCCCGTGGTGCCTCTTCTGCTTCCTGCATGTGCTCCTCAGCGCTTCTCACGCACACGGTGGTGCCCTCGGCACTCACCACCCCGTTCGCCTCGCCCCGGGGCCGGGACGTGTTCGTGGCTCACCCCGGCTCTCCGACGTGCTGTCGGGGCCTGGCTGCAGATCCTCGGACCGCAGCACGTCCCTGCGCCGGCTCCAGCCTGAAGAGGCGGTCACGGTGGACGGGTATGTCCGAACCATCGTACCGCAGCGCGGCCCACATGTCGTGTTCCGCCCTCAGGCAGGCCGGTCGTCCCCGTCACCGAGCGGCCGGGAAGGTCGCGCCCCGCAGCGTCCACGACGGTAGGGTGCCGGCGTGGGAAGCAAAGGACAGAAGCCTCGTAAGCCGGAGCAGCACCATCTGCCGCCCGTCGGATCGAAGGCCAACCGGGAGTACGAGTTCGAGCAGCGCCGCAAGGAGGTGTTCGGCGGATGGCCCATCTGGCTCGCCGGCGCCATCCTCGTGCTGGCCCTGATCGGCTGGCTGTTCGTGACGCTCTAGTCCGTCGTCGCGCTGTCGTTCGTCGCGCTGTCGTTCGACGCGCCGTCGTTCGAGGCGCCGTCCGTGTCGTCCGCCTCGGGGCCATGGTCCGCATCCTCGACCGCGTCGAGATACGTCGACCGAGCGATGAGGCTGGCGGCGATCGGCGAGGTCACGAGCTGGATCAGGGCGGCCAGCAGCAGCGACGTCCGGTCGTTCGCTCGGCCGAGCGCCACCGCCGCACCGACGAACACGAGCACCACACCGAGCGTCGACGCCTTGGTCAGCGCGTGCAGTCGCGACAGCGAGTCGTCGAAGCGCAGGACACCGATGCCGGCGATGAGCACCAACGCCGTCCCGAGCAGGGCCAGGAGCTCGCCGATCACGTCGTCGGCTCCGGTCCGTCGTCGCCACCGGGCGACGGGGTGCCCAGGTCGACGGACTCGCCGTCGGGCACCACACGGTCGCGGTTGGAGTGGCCCTCGATGAAGCGCGCGGATGCTGCGGTCCCGACGAATCCGACCAGGGTCACCACCACCAGCACCGGCAGGAAGGACCCGTCGCCGGTGCTCATCGCACGCAGGGCGACGGTCGACACGCCGACGATGACCAGGCCGTCGAGGGCCATCACGCGATCCGAGAGCCGCGGCCCGATGACCAGCCGAAGGGCGAAGCAGACGGCGGCCAGGCCGAGCAGGACGAACGCTGCGCCGATCATGACGTGCCCCCATCGGCACTCGGGTCCGGCGCGGGCAGGAGCTCGGGGTCGGCGGCCGCACGCATCGCGGCGATCTGGTCGGCGGTGCCGACGGCCTCGATGCAGTAGCGCTCAAGGGCACTGACCCGACGGGCGACCGCTTCGGGGGCGCCGGGGGTCAGCACGTGCACCCACAGCACGGCGACCGGCGGGTCGTGGTCGACCTGCACCACCATCGAGCCGGGCGTGAGCGCTGTGATGTTGGTGACCATCGTGGCGATGCCGACGTCGGGGGTGGTCATGGGCACCCTGACCACTCCGGTGCGCAGGTGCGCCCGTGGGCTGAGGATCGCCCAGCTGAGCACCACGTTCGAGGTGACGATGTTCACCACGAACCATCCGCCGAGCTTCACGAGGCCCCACGGGTGGGCCAGGTGCGACGGCATCATCTTCCGCGAGCTCGGCACGACGACGAACAGCAACGCGACGACGGCGAGGCCGCTCAGGACGTTGGCGGGTGACGCCGATCCCCACAGCAGCACCCACACCACGAGCAGCATCGCCCCGAGAGCCAGGCGACTCATGGGCCCATCACCGCCGAGACGTAGCGCGCCGGGTCGAGCACGTCGGCCGCCGCGCGCTCGCTCAGTGCGTAGAGCGGTCCGGCGGCGAGCGCGATGACCACGCTGAGCGCGGCGAGGGCGGCCGTCGGAGCGATCATCAGCACCGGTCCGCCGAGGCGGCCCACGCGGTGCGGTTCGACGTCCGGTGCCTCGTCCGCGGGGCTCCAGAACACGCCCGACCAGATCTTCATCATCGAGAACAGCGTGAACAGGCTGACGAGGATGCTCACGCCGACCACCCAGTAGGCCTGTGAGTCGGTGCCCGCGCTGACGAGCGCGAACTTGGCGACGAAGCCCGACAGCGGCGGGATGCCTGCGAGGCTCAGCGCCGGGACCAGGAACAGCACGGCGACGAGCGGCACCGTCTTCACCATGTTGCCGACCCGCGACAGGCGACCGGAACCGCCGACGTGCTCGATCAGGCCACCGGTCAGGAACAGGGTCGTCTTCACCACGATGTGGTGGATGATGTAGAAGATCGCGCCGGCGATGCCGGCGATCGTGAACAGCCCCAGACCCATCACCATGTAGCCGATCTGGCTGACGATGTGGAACGACAGGATGCGCTTCACGTCGGCCTGCGCGATGGCGCCGAGCACACCGACGAGCATGGTCGCCCCGGCGATCCACAGGATCAGCTCCTGGGGTCTGACGTCGACGGGGAACAGCAGCGTCTGGGTGCGGATGATGGCGTAGACGCCGACCTTGGTGAGCAGCCCGGCGAACACCGCGGTCACCGCCGAGGGCGCCGTCGGATACGAGTCCGGCAGCCAGAAGAACAACGGGAACAGGCCGGCCTTGATGCCGAAGATGAGCAGCAGGAACAACGCGAACGCGGAGCGCAGGCCGGGCGACAGGCCCTCCATGCGCACCGACAGGTCGGCCATGTTGACCGTGCCGGTCGCCGAGTAGATGAGCGCGAGCGCGGTGAGGAGCAGCACCGACGCGAGCAGGCTGATCACGACGTAGGTCATGCCCGCGCGGACCTGGTCGCGCCGTGCGCCCAGCGTGATCAGCACGTAGCTCGCGGTGAGCATCATCTCGAAGGCGACGAACAGGTTGAACAGGTCGCCCGTCAGGAACGACGCGGCGACGCCGGCGGCGAGGATGAGGTACACCGACTGGAAGCCGACGTGGTTGCGTTCGGCGCCGGGCTGGCCGATCGCGTAGACGAGCACGGCGAGCAGCATCACCTGCGCCAGGACCAGCATGATCGCCGAGAGGCGGTCCGCGACGAGGGTGATGCCGATGGGGGCGGGCCACCCTCCGGCCTGGGTGCTGATGGTGCCGTCGCGGTCGACGACGACCAGCAGGATGATCGACAGCACGGTGGTGATCGACAGGACGCTGAGTGCGACGACGCGCTGCGAGGCCTTGGAGCGCCCGGCGATCATGGACGCGCCCGCTCCGAGCAGCGGCAGCAGCACCGGCAGGGTCAAGAGGGCGCCGTTCACGAGGTGCTCCGGTCGCGAGCGGGATCGGCGGCGGCGAGCTCCTCGAGCGCACGGATGCGTTCCGCCTCGGGGCTGCCCTCGAGCTCGGGGAAGTCCGAGCTGTCGTCGCCCTCGTCGCCGGCGTCCTCGACCTCTTCGTCGGCGAAGCCACCGCGGGCCACCAGGCGGTCGGTCACGTCGTCCTCGACCTCGTCGTCGTCGGTGAGGATCCAGCTGCGGTAGGCGAGTGCCAACAGGAAGGCGGTGGAGGCGAACGAGATGACGATGGCGGTGAGCGCCATCGCCTGGGGCAGCGGGTCGCTGAAACCAGCCGCGGGGCCGTTGCCGACCAGGGGCGCCGTGCCGCGACGACCCGAGACGATGAACAGGATGTTCGTGCCGTGGCTGAGCAGCCCGATGCCGATGATGATCCGGCTGAGCTTGCGCTGGATCACCAGGTAGGTCCCGATGGCGAAGAGGGTGGCCGCGGCTGCGGCGAGCAGGACGTTCATCGCTCGTGCTCGAACCGGTCGCCGAAGGCTTCGAACACCATGAGGATCAGGCCGACCACGCAGAAGTACACGCCGATGTCGAACACGAGCGCGGACGAGATCGACACCTTGCCGAGCGCTGGGAGGTCGAACGCCCGGTAGCCGCCGGTGAGCACCGGGTCACCGAACGCGAGCGGCACCGACGCGGTGAGGGCCGAGATGATCAGCCCGGCGCCGAGGATGGTCCAGGGCCGGAACGGGCTGAGGCGACGGACCTCGTCGATGCCGCCGGCGATGTAGCGCAACGACACCGCGGCACCGGCGACGAGCCCGCCGACGAACCCGCCGCCGGGCTGGTTGTGACCGGCGAAGAGCATGTACATGGAGCCGACCATGATGACGTAGAAGATGACCGGGACGGTGTGGTCGAGCACGCCGAGGCGTCTCATGGCGCCACCTCCGCGGTGCTCGTCGTGCGCTGCCGCTCGTCGCCGGTGCCGCCCCCGGTGCCGCCGGTGCCCCCGGACGGGGGCTGCTGCTCGGGCGGTCGACCGGGTCGCATGACCGCCCGGGCGAGCGCCACTGCACCGATCGCCGCGGCGGCGAGCACGGTGATCTCACCGAGGGTGTCGAAGCCGCGGAAGTCGACCAGGATCACGTTGACCACGTTGCGGCCGTGCCCGTCGGGCAGCGAGCGGGCGATCATCTCCTCCGACGTCGTCGAGGACAGGCGCTCGTTGCCGGCGAGCAGCGCGAACGCGAACACCACGAGCCCCACCACCGAGGCCACCACCAGGCGGAAGACGGTGCCGAACCGTGGTGAGCGCTGCTCGAAGCGGTCGGGCAGGCTGCGCAGGACGAGCACGAACAGGACGGTGAACAGGGACTCGACGGCGACGGTGGTGAGTGCCAGGTCGGGGGCGCCCTGGATCACGAACAGCGCCGCCATGCTGTAGCCGACCCCGGCGAGCAGCAGGGCTGCGGCGTAGCGGCGTCGGATGGCGGCCGCTCCGAACGCGGCCGCGAGCAGAATCACGACGACGAGCACCGTGGCGGCGAACACGCCGCGTGGAGCGTCGACGCCACGGCCGAGGGCGTCGCGCAGCGGCAGGGTCGTCAGCACCACCGCCGGCACCAGGGTCGTGGTGGCGAGGATGACGCCGGCGTAGACCGGCAGCGAACCGCTCTGCACGATGCCGGTCACCCGGTCGGCGCTGGTGTTCATCACACGCAGCGTGCGACGGTAGGCCTGGCCGCCGGTGGGGATGCCGCCGCCGAGCGCGAGCACCACCGCGATGCGTTGGCGGAGGATGAACATGACGACGCCGCCCAGGATCGTCACCATCGAGAGGATCAGCGCGGGGTTCACGCCGTGCCAGATCGCGAGGTGCGTGGCGGGTGCGCCGGGGTCGAGCGCCGAGGACGCCGCGCTCATGAGTGGATCGGCGAGCGCGGGGATCAGGCCCAGCACGACCGTCAGCGCGGTCAGCAGCGCGGGGACGGCCACGAACGCGTTGGCCGGACGCTTCTCGGGCGGCGGGACACCCGCGGTGTCGCGACTGGCGGCGAACAGCCCGCCGTGCACGAGCCGGGTGCTGTAGGCGAACGTCAACACCGACGCCGACACCACCACGACGACGGCCACCACACCGAATCGTGTGTGGGAGTGCAGGAGCGACTCGTAGCCGGCCTCCTTGGCGATGAAGCCGAAGGTCAGCGGCACGCCGGCCATCGACGCTGCGCTGATGGCGATGATCCACGACAACGACGGCCACGCACCGACCAGGCGGGGCAAGTGGCGGATGTCGCGGGTGCCCAGCTGGTGGTCCATGATCCCGACCGACATGAAGAGCGTGGCCTTGAACACGGCGTGTGCCAGGACCAGCACGCAGCCGGCGGTGACCGACTCGGGGGTGCCGATG
>JALYWI010000195.1 GCA_030852785.1 Actinomycetota bacterium | reverse complement strand
CCGCCGGCAGAGCGACCGGGACTGCGCGGTGCCCCGCTGCCTCGAGCAGCGGACCGACGAGGTGCCAGTACCAGGCATCTCCGCCCGCACCGGGGATGAGCACATAGGTGGCCATGCAGGTGACGGTACCGGTCCACCGATCTCATCGGCCCAGAGCCCAGGCTCAATAATCAGGCGCCGATTTCGGCCTGCGCCTCCGCATTGCGCTGGACAGCTCCTCCGAACAGGATGCGCGTCCTACAGTCGTTCCGTGAGGTGGGTCGGACTGCTCCGTGGCATCAACCTGGGTCCTCGTCGACGGCTGCGCATGTCCGACCTCAGGGCGGTCGTCGAGTCCCTCGGCTGCACGGACGTGGAGACGTACCTCCAGAGCGGCAACGTCGTGTTCACCCCCTGCGAAGGCTCGAGTACTGATCTTGGCCCCAAGATCTCGAAAGCTCTGGCGACGACGGTCGGTCTGTCAGCCGCGGTGCAGATCCGCACCGGCTCCGAGATGGCGGCTGTGGTCGCAGCGAATCCCTATGAGCGCGCTGATCCGACGAAGGTCGCCGTGACCTTCTGCGCGACACCTCAGGCACCACCGACGCTCGACCTCGCGGCGTTCGCCCCGGAAGGACTGACCGTGCACGGCCGTGAGGTCTACCTCGACCTGCCCTTCGGACAGGCCCGGTCGCCACTGCTGGCCGCTCTCGCAAAGGCCTCTCCCGACGACGGCCAGGCAACGACCCGCAACTGGCGCACTGTCGTCTCCCTCGCCGAGCGCACGTGCTGATCCAGTGAACCGCTGCCCAGAACGCCGTGTGTCCGACGCCCTGCTCGGCCCGGGAACTGAGGCTGCAGGGGTGTCAGCGTTGTCGCCGCGCTTGCTCGAAGTGGTCGATGCTCTGCCCCTCGACGCCGGCCTGCGGGTGATCGAGATCGGATGCGGACCTGGCGCGGCAGCCCGTGAGGTGGCGAACCGGATCGGTCCGGGCGGTCATGTGCTCGCGGTGGACAGATCGACGAAGGCCATCGAGCAGCTCAGGCGCTCGTGCGCCGATCTGATCAGCGCCTGCCGACTCACGGCGCGAGTCGCGCCGGTCGAGGAGCTCGAGCTCGAACCGCGTGAGCAGCCGTATCATCTGGCGTTCGCCGTACGGGTCGGCGTGTTGGACGGTCGACGCCCCGCGCTGCGCGACCGGGCGCTGAACCGCATCGCCGCCATGCTGGTGCCGGACGGCCGACTGTTCATCGACGGTGGAGCGCCGCTCACGGAGCTCGCACTGCCGCCCAGCAATTGAGTGCCCAGAACACAGGCTCCGTGCGGCACGGTCGGCGACCGCCGATTCCGGAGCAGCGCCCGCGCCGGGCCGGTCAGGTGCTCGGCCAGAGCCGGTCACGCAGGCCCGAGGCACGAGCCACCGGACGTGCGATCGCGGCGCGCAGCGACGACTCCGACGACACGACGGTCAGCTGCCGCTGCGCTCGGGTCACCGCGGTGTAGATCAGCTCGCGGGTCAGCACCGGCGAGTCGCCGGCCGGCAGCGACACCACCGCATGGGGGAACTCGGACCCCTGGCTCTTGTGGATCGTCATCGCCCACCAGGTGTCGACTCGGTCGAGCCGTGACGGCGGCACCAGCCGCAGCCCCTCGCCGGCGCTCAACGCCACCGCCATGCCGTCCTCGCCGTTCACCACCAGACCGACGTCGCCGTTCGCGACGCGGTTGAGCGGGTCGTTCGCGGTGATGATGACCGGTCGACCGACGTACCAGCGGCGTGTCTGCGTCAGCTCCGGTACACGAGCCGCCACCGCAGCCTCGATGCGGTCGCTCCAGTCGAACACCCCGAAGCGTTGGTGGCGCGTCGCGGCAAGCACCTTCACCCGACCGGCGGCCTCGAGCCCCGCGCCACCGAACCCCGCGAGCGCAGCGGTCACCGATGCCACCCCGGCGTCGACCACCTGGTGCTCCACGTCGGCGACACCCGCAGCGTCGTCGTCGCGGACCCAACGCACGTCGGTGCCGCCGGCGTCGAGCACCTCGAGCGCGGCGTCGGCATTTCCGACCCGGACTGCTTCGGCCAGTCGGGCGATGGCGGAGTCCTCGGCGAAGCGGTGCGCTCGACGCAGCACCGCGATGTTCGCCGCCAGCGGGGCCGACGACCCGGCGCCGGCAGCGCCGTCCGGTGCAGCAGCGCCCGACGCAGCCTCGTGTGGCGCGGGACCGGTCGACGCGGTCGGTCCGACGACATCGCCGAGCACCGTGCCGGCCTCGACCGATGCCAGCTGGTAGGGATCGCCGACCAGCACGAGTTGTGCGTCGGGACGCACGGCGTCGAGCAACCGGGCCATGAGCGGCAACGCCACCATCGAGGTCTCGTCGACGACGACCAGGTCGTGCGGCAGCGGGTCGTTGCGGTCGTGGCGGAACCCCGCGCCGGGCGCCCAGCCCAGCAGGCCGTGGATCGTGGTGGCCGTGGTCGTCCGGAGGTCCTCGGCGAGCGCTGGGGACACGAGCCCCTCGGCGACCGCCGAGTCGACCGCCAGGTGCACCGCCTCGGTCATGCGGGCCGCCGCCTTGCCCGTCGGCGCGGCCAACGCGACATCCAGCGGCCGGTGCTCACCTTCGGCGACGAGCTTGGCGGCTGCCAGCAGGCGGGCGACGGTGCGGGTCTTTCCGGTGCCCGGTCCACCGACGATCACGGCGAGACCGCTGCCGAGGGCGACCTCGGCCGCACGACGCTGCAGGTTCGGCTCCGGCTCGGCCGAACCGGTGCTCGGCAACTGAACGGGTCCGAAGAGCGACTCGAGGGCACCGAAGATCCGAGCCCGCCGCGCGCTCTGGTCGACTCCGGCCGGTCCCGCGGGTGCGGCACCACCGGCGCGGGTGGCCAGGTCGCGGGCGACGGCCGCCTCGTAGGACCAGTAGCGGTGCAGATAGAGGCGGCGACCGTCCCACACCAACGGTCGGATCGGCTCGACGTGCTCCTCGCCGGGTGCGGCGACGATGTCGCTGCGACCGAGCTCCTCGATCCAGTGCGACAGCGCCGGCCACGGCAGGTCGGTCACCGCCTCGTCGTCGCGGTCGACCACGAGACGTTCGACCTGGGAGAGCTCGATGCAGACGTGACCCAGTCTGGGGCCGCGGGCCGCGACGGCGAGCGCCAGGATCACCTCGTCCGAGATCGGCCCGTCCGCCGCGACCGATCGGGCCGAGGACGGCGCGCCACCATCGAGTGGCACCACGGTGGACGCCACCCGGACCACGGTGGTCGCCAGATGCACCTCGGCAGCGCCGAAGACCCTCGCCTCGACGAACGGGGCGAGCACCGACACCGACGCCGGAACGACCGGGAGCACGTCCGCGTCGACGCTCACGATCCCACCCCCGTCACGCGACGGCCGTCGAGCAGGTCGCTCAGGGCGGTCACGAGTGCGGGGGGTGTCCGCCAGGCGAACACGCCATGTGGTTCACCGTCGACGGTGGCAACCTGCGCGCCGGTCATCCCGCGCAGGAACAGGTAGGCCGAGCCGCCGAGGTCGGTCCTGGGGTCGTAGTCGGGGACCCGCCACCGCAGGTACCGGTGCAGCGCCACCGAGTAGAGCAGCGCCTGCAACGGATAGTGGTGGTCGTTCATGGCCACGGCGAGTCGGTCGGGTCGGTACTCGTCGGGGCCGGGCGGTCTGCCCCGCTCGCCGAGCCGGTTCGTCTTGTAGTCGACGACGACGTACCTGGCTCGGCCCGCGCCGTCACGCACGCGCAGCACCAGGTCGATCGATCCGGTCAGGTGGCCGTCGAGCGACACCGGGAGCTCTCCGTCGGCCAGCCGGGTCGCCCAGTCGTGCAGCGGCTCCGGGCCGAAGAGCCCGCCCGCCGGCACGTGCTGCAGCACGAGACGCCCGATCTGTCGCACGCTCGGCCGACGCTGATCGGACCCGAGCAGCAGCTCGAAGGACATCTCGTCGAGCCGGTCGGACGCAGGGATGTCGCGGAGACGGCGCCCGTCGGCGATCGCGCCGAGCGGCGTCTCGATCGCCTCGCGCAGACCGGCGACGAGCAGCGCCCGACCGGCGGCGTCGTCGACCGGGCCGTCGACGCCTCTCGGTGTGAGATCCATCGTCCGCCACTGCAGCTGACGTTCGACCTCGACGGTCAGGTCGGCGTCGAGCTGCTCGGAGGTGAAGTCGATCTCTTCGAGCACCGAGTGCACCAACGTGCCGAACGTGGCCCCGGCGGGCAGCATCGCCAGACTTCCCGGTGCTGCCGACCGCTCGGTCCCGAGCGAGCCGTCCACCAGCGGCCGATCGAGGTCGTCGTCGCCCTGGTGGTCCTCGTCGGAGGCGCCGGCGTCACCGCCGCTGGTGTCGAAGGGGTTCTCGTGCGCGGTCGAGCGGCTGGTGATGGCGGTGAACGACCAACGGTGGGCGGACCGGTCGAGCGGGCGCTCGAGGCGTGCGGCGCAGAGCTCGGGCAGCGTCGCTGCTGCGGTCGGGTCGCTCCAGGGGTCGCCGGGTTCGGCGTCCTCGACCAGGCTCACGTGCATGGTGTCGCCCGCTGCGGCGGCGATGGGCACCACCGCCTCGAGCAGGTCGGCGTCGGCGGGCAGCGGCACCTTCCTCGCCATGTACAGGTCGGGGTCGATGACCCCCTCGGTGCGCCCGAAGAGCACCCGGGCCAACGGGCTGCCGGCACCGAGGTTGTAGCGGGCCCACCACACCATCGTCTGGTGCTTCGCCCTGGTCATGGCCACGTAGAGGAGTCGCAGCCGCTCGCCGGCGTCCTCGGCGTCGACGAGTCGGGAGCGGATCGCCGCCTGGGCCTTGTCAGGCCACGGCTCGCTGGCGGAGAGGTCGTAGGCGCGGGCGCCGGTGACCGGATCGCGGTAGATGGGGGTGACCTTCGACTGCCGCCACAGGGTGGGACAACAGACGATCGGGAACTCGAGGCCCTTGGACACCCAGACGGTCATGACCTGCACCGCGGCGGCCTCGGACTCGACGCGCCGCGACACGACGTCGCGGTCGATGTCGGCCTCGATCGTGATCGGCGGTGGGGCGTCCAGCACCGACAGCAGACCCGCCACGCTGGAACGGCCCGCAGGGGCGGCCGACTGCAGCAACTCGGCGACGTGGTCGACGTCGGTCATGCACCGGTCGCCGTCGGGACGGGCCAGGACCCGTGCCACGACCCCGCTCTCGGTCCGGACGCGGTGCACGAAGTCGATCACACCGTGCTCGAGCAGCGTCTCGGACCAGTCGTGCAGCTGCTCCTGGAGCGCTGCCAGCTCCGCGTCGGGTGCGTCGTGCACCCACTGCGCGCTGCGCCCGCAGAACCACGACAGCGCGAACGTGCGGGCCCGTGAGAGGTCCGAGGGTCGCAGCAGCGCCTCGAGCAGCCAGCGCCACTGGTCGGCGGCGGGTGACTCCAGCACGCTGTCGCCACGCGCCAGCACCGCCGGGATCCCCTGCGCCGTCAGCGCCGTCTTGACGTCGTCGGCCTCCTCGCCGGTCAGGACCAGCACGGCGATGTCGGACGGCTGGACCGGTCGGACGCGCTCGCCCGACTCGGTGGCAGCCTCGGTCGACAGCGGGATCCGGCCGTCGGTCAGCAGCCCTCGGATCCGGCTGACCATGTCGGACATGATGGCCTTCTTGGCGACCTTGACCTTGAGGTCGCCGGCCTTGGACGTCTCCCGTCCCTCGCCGCTCACCAACCGCAGCTCGAGCGCCGGCAGCGGTGTGCCGTGCAGGTCGGTGAGGCGGCGCTCCTCGTGCTGCGGTGCGGGAGCGACCGGCGCGAAGCCGATCTCGGGTGACCCGAACGTGGCGCCGTTGAGCAGGGCGTCGGTGGCGGTGAGCACCGCGCCGTCGGAACGCCAGTTGGTGCCCAGCGTCCTGCGGGCGGCGCCGGACCCGACGGCTCCGAGGTAGGTCTGCACGTCGGCTCCGCGGAAGGCGTAGATCGCCTGCTTCGGGTCGCCCACGAGCACGAGCGATCGTTCACCGTCGACGTCGAAGAGCGTCTCGAAGATGTCCCACTGCACCGGGTCGGTGTCCTGGAACTCGTCGATGAGCGCGACCCGGAACCGCTTCCGGAGCGTCTCGATGGCCGCGGTGCCGCCGTCGCCGTCGAACGCACGTCGCAGCTCGACGAGGATGTCGTCGAAGCTCATGGTGCCGGCGCCCCGGCGACGGACGCGCATCATCTCGATCGACCGTGACACCAGCTCGACGAGGACGGTGGCCGCCGGGGAGACACCGTCGGTGCCGGGCGACGGGGCCAACACCAGATCGTCGATGTTGATCGCGTTGCGGGTGGCCGTGACCAGCGCCTTGTGCGTCGGCAACACGTCGGCAGCGTGCTCGACCGACGCCGCGGCGAGCACGTCGGCGCAGCACTCGGCGGCGAGCTCGGCGGAGTCGTCGACGAGCGTCGCGTCGGGATCGGTGCCGGCGGTGGTGCCGAGCGTGCCCAGCACCTGGGTCGCGAACCCGTGGATCGTGGTGATGGTCGCGGCGTCGAACTCGGTGATCGCGCGGCGGATGCGATCCAGTCGGAGCTCGCGATCGGCCGACGCCAGGTGCACGAGCAGCTCGTCGGCGACCGGAGGTGACGGGTCGGCCGCGAGATGTGCGGCGGCGTCGACGAGCCGCTCCCGGACCCGGGCGCGCAGTTCAGAGGTCGCCGCTCGCGTGAAGGTGACGATCAGCAGCTCCGAGGTGTCGAGGTCCTGCTCGGCGATGAATCGGGTGGCGAGCGCGGCGAGCGCGTACGTCTTGCCGGTGCCGGCACTGGCCTGGATCGCGAGACGTCCACGGGGCAGGTCGTCGAGCAGGTCGAACGTGACGCTCACTTCGCACCGCTCTCTGCGCAACGGTCGACGACCGAGGACTCCAACGCGTGCCAGATGACATGGGCGAAGCGTTCGACGCGACGATCGCGGTCGGCCACCGGCGCGGGCGGGTCGTACGGCGTCACCGGCATCTCGATCAGCGAGTCGAAGTCGTAGGCGCCGAAGGCCAACCGGGCCGGCGGTTTGTCGCCGTCGCCACCACCACCGAACTCCGAGGAGCGCGACCACTTGTCGTGGGTCGCCTTGCCCTCGCGGACCAGCGGAGTGAGGTACTCGAAGATCGGCAGCGGCTCGGCCGTGCCACGGCGGTACAGGTCGACGACCACCTCGAGCGCCGCGACGGCGGTGTCGCGGCGTTCGTCGGGGTCACCAGGAACCGAGAAGTCGATCGGCACCGGCGGCTTGGTGGTGCGGCTCCGGTAGACCCCGACGGCACGGTGCTCGACGCCGGGGTCCGTCGCGGTGAGGGCCACCACGTCGAGCCACAGCGGCACGCGGTACGCGGGACGCTCCTTGGAGAACGACAGACGGACCGGTCCGGGCTGGTCACCGGCCAGGCGACCCGTCACGGTGCCGACGACCCGCGTGCCGTCGCCGAGCACGACGTCGACCGGCAACCGGTCGGCCCGACCCGGCTCCAGTCCGAGCGCCTCCGCGGCCGAGACCAGTCCTTCGACGTCGGCGACGACCGACTCCAGCAGCGCGTCGCCCATCGCCGCCGGCGGCAGCGTGCCCAGTCGCAGCTCGAGGCGTCGCCAGTCCTCGACGCTCACACCGGCCAACCTCGCGGACAGGCAGCGGTCGCCGACCTGCCACTGCTCGAGTCCGTCGAGCCCGACCGGGAGGAGCGGGCTGACACCGTCCTCACGTCCGGGCAGGCGAACGCCGAGCCGGCGTTGCAGGAAGTACTTCACCGGGTCCTTCATGAACGACTGCAGCTCGGCGAGCTCGATCACGTCGGAGTCGTCACGCTCGAAGGGCCGTTCCATGAAGGGCGCCAGCCGGGCGGTGCGCTCGCGCCGCGCCAATGCGCCGTGCAGTCCCGAGCGATCGAAGCTCCACGGCTCGGCGCCCACGAGACCCGGGGTGAAGCATCGTTCGTCGTAGGGCTGGCGCGGCTGGCGGATCTCGAGACGCTCTGCGAGCGCCTCGCGGCCCGACGGATCGGCCATGGCGAGCAGCGCATCGCGCAGCTCCGCCACGGCGACGGCCGCGGGCACCTCGTGGTTGGTGCGGACGTCGTGACCGTCTCGGATCAACACCAGCCGGTCGCGGGCGGCGAGCACAGCCTCGAGCAGCGCCTGGCGGGACTCGCCGCGACGGTCGCGGTCACCGAGCAGCGGTGTGGCGGCCGCGAGGTCGTCGCCGTCGACAGCTCCCGCACCGAAGGCCGACTGGTCCATACCGAGCAGGACCACCGCCCGGTGGGGTACCCACCGCAGTGGGGTCATCGAGCTGATCGTGACGCCGCCCCGGAAGAAGTCGGGTCGACCGGGTGCATCCTCGAGCCGGTCACTGAGCAGTCGGCGCAGGTCGCCGAAGTCGAGGTCGACCGACGCCCCGCCCGTTCCCTCGGCGGACTCGACGATGTCGCCGAGCAGTTTCAGCAGCGCCTCGAGCTGCCAGTCGGTGTCGGCGTCGGTGCTGAACAACGCCGCGACGTTCGCCCGGAGCAGGTCGACCCACTCCCCGACCGGCCGGGGCCGGGCTGCCTCGTCGGCCATACAGCCGAGGCGCCACACGAGATCGGCGAGCCGACCCGCGAGCACGACGTCGTCGCTCTCGATGCCGTAGGGGGCGATGTCACCGAACGCGAGCGAGCGGTCGTCCTCGAGCACGGCCGAGCCGAGCAGCAACCGGTCGGTCGCGGCCTGCCAGGTGTTGTTGGTGATGGACGCCGGCACGCCGGACGGCACGCGCTGCTCGGCGTGGAGTCCCCAGCGCACGTTGGTCACGTCGACCCAGTCGGCGAGTCGGGCCAGGTCGTCGTCGGTGAACCGGAAGCGCTCGCGGACCGGTCCGAGCGACACGAAGTCGAGCACCGACGGGGCGTCGAAGCGCCCTGCGACGAGCTCGAGCAGCGCGGTGGTCGCTGCGAGCACGGGGTTCGCGCTGCCGATCGACCGATCCGCGATGCGGTAGCGGAGGGCCGGCGCGGCATCGTCCGCGGGGGTGTCGGTCGTGGTGTCGCCGCGATGGCGGGTGGGATCGTCGACGGACGGCCCGAAGACGGCGTCGATCACCGGCGCGAACCGTTCGAGGTCCGGGCACATCACCAGGACGTCGTCCTCTCGCAGCGCGAGCTCATCGTCCGCGAGGAGGTGGAGGATGACGTCGCGCAGCACCTCGACCTGTCGGGTCGTGCCGTAGCAGGCGTGGAACTGCACCGACCGGTCGCCCTTGTCGAGCAGCAGGTCGCCGGCGGGCGCCCGATCCGAGGCGATGTCGGACTGCAGCCGGGTGAGCAACGTGGCGGCGCCCGCTGGAGATGTACGTGGGGCCCGGTCGACCGGTCGGGGCGCCGGGAGTCCCGAGGCGACGGCGTCGGCGACGAGCACCGTCGTCTCGCGATGCAGACGGCCCCAGGAGCGGACCAACGGGTGGCGGACCGCCTCGGAAGTGCGATCGTCGCCCCGCAGCCGGACCGTGGGTGCCTCGGTGAGCAGGTCGGTCACGCGACGGGCCGACGCCGGCGACGGCTCGAGCAGGAACAGGTGCACGTCGCGCTCGACGCCGAGCGCTCGGGCCAGCTCGAGGAACCCCGACCCTCCCGGCAGCAGCGTGAGACCGAAGAGCATCACGCGCTGCGGGAGATCGACGGAGAGCTGGCCGGACCGGAGATGGTCGAGCAGCCCGGGCAGCCGCTCGGCGGGACTGGGCCGGCCGATGTCGTCGCTCACGAGTCGCCAGAGGTGCGGCTGCCAACGATGGTGCGACAGCAGCTCGCGGCCGGTCGCGTCGACGTCGTCGCCGCGACGCCACGCGCAGATCATGTCGGGTCGGTGCACGTGGTAGCGGTCGAACAGGTCGGCCACCCGGCGTGCCCGACCGAAGCGTGAACTGCCCTGGGGCAGGTCGAGCAGCGGGGCGATCAGCGGATCGGACTCGTGACGCAGCACCGCGTCGAGCACGGACCAGACGAGTCGGTCGACCGCCCATGGATCGTCGACCAGCCCGTGCCCTGCGGGGTCGCCGGCCTCGAGCACCTTGGTGCGCAGTGATCCGGGGAACGCCGACGTGATGTTGGCCGCGACGCCGTCACGCGAGCGGGGACCGCTGGCGCCGAGGTGGCCGGCGAGCTCGAGTGACAGCCACCGGCGCATGCCCTCGGACGGCACCGCGATCCATTCCGGCGACATCGGGTCCGACGGCGCGTCGGAGAGCACCTCGGCCAGCGCGAGGGCGAGGGGTTCGATCCGTCCGGATGCGTGCAGCTGCAACACGCCCGGCACTGTACCGACCGGCTGTGACACCGAAGATCGGGCCTGGGCGGACCGGCACCGAGTCACCACTTCCGACTCGGATTCGGGGCTCCGACCCGGAATCCGAGACGGATTTCCAGAAGAAGCGGGTCAGGCCTCGACGACGCGGGACTCGGCCGCGCCGGCGACGCGCCGGGCGAACTCGATGCTGCGATCGACGAGGTCACCGCGCTTGATCACCATGCCGCCGACGACGTTGCCGGCACGCTCCTCGACGAGGGCGCTCAGCTTCTCGAGGGTCTTGCCCGGGTCGATGGCGCAGGTCACGTACACGTAGGTCGGCTTGCCGCCGAGGAGCGGCATCTTCGAGAGCTTGCCGCTGCCACCGGGCCGCTGACCGAAGAAGAACAGGCCGTCGACCCAGGTGCCGACGACGAGCACGTCGGCCGCCTGGAGCGCACCGGTGTCGACCTCACGTGCGCTGCACTCGCTGGCCTCCCAGCCCTCGGCGACCAGCTCATCCGCGATGAGTCGGGCCGCCTCGCGGGTGTTTCCGGTGAGGCTCTCGTGGATGACCAGGGCGCGCATGACGACATGCTCGCCACTGCGGCCACCGGGGTCAAGCACCGTCGGTCTCAGAGCTCGATCGACACCGTGACCGGCCCGTCGTTGACCAGCTCGACGGCCATGTCGGCGCCGAACCGGCCGGTGGCGACGGTCGCGCCGAGCTCGCGCAACGCCGTGACGAACTCCTCGACCAGCGGCTCGGCCTGCTCGGGACGAGCGGCATCG
The DNA here is from genome assembly GCA_030852785.1 of Actinomycetota bacterium. Taxonomy (GTDB): domain Bacteria; phylum Actinomycetota; class Acidimicrobiia; order Acidimicrobiales; family Microtrichaceae; genus JAFAFN01. The sequence continues at coordinate 6,111 of JALYWI010000195.1, read as the reverse complement.
ATCCACGACGGGCGACGGCCCTTGCGGGTGTCGCCGTACAACGTGAACTGGCTGATCACGAGCAGCTCACGCGAGCCGTCCGCGACCGATCGGCCCATGTTGCCGTCGTCGTCGTCGAAGATCCGCAGGTGCCAGACCTTCTCGGCCAGGCGGCGTGCGGTCGACGCATCGTCGGAGTGGGTGACGCCGACGAGCACGCACAGACCGGGCCCGATCTCGCCGACGACGTCGCCGTCGATGCGGACGCGTGCGTCGGTGACGCGTTGGACCAGCGCCCTCACGGCCGGTCCCTCACGGCCGGTCCCTCACGACGCGTCCATCATGAACAGCTCATCACGACGAGCCGTTCAGACGGCGAGCACACCCGTACGCACCCGGCGACGGTGGAACTCCGCATCGCCGAACCTGGCGGCGAGCGCCCACGCCCGCTTCATGTAGAGGTGGAGGTCGCACTCGACGGTGTAGCCGATCGCCCCGTGCACCTGGAGCGACGCCGAGGCCGCGGCCATGGCCGCCGTCGACGCCTTCGCCTTGGCCATCGACACGTGCACCGCTGCGTCCGGGTCGCCCAGCGCCAGCGAGTTCGCGGCGCGCAGCACGAGCGGCTCGACGAACTCGACGGCGAGCGAGGCGTCAGCCAGATGGTGCTTGACCGCCTGGAAGCTGCCGATCGGCACGCCGAACTGGTGGCGCTCGGTGGCGTAGAGCACCGTCATCCGGAGCATGGTCCGACTGAGCCCCAGCAACATGGCTGCGGCACCCAGCGCGGCACGGTCGAACGCGGCGTTCGCCGCGGCGAACCCGGCGTCGCCGCCGACGACCAGGGTCGACTCCGAGGGTGTCCACGCCACCTCGGCCAGATGACGGGCGCCGTCGACGGACTCCAGGTCGCGGAAGGTCACGTCGCTCGGGGCGACCAGGTGCACCTCACCACGGTCGCAGAACAGGAACGCCCCGCACCGGCGTGCGACCGACACGTACGGAGCGGCACCGAAGCCGATCCCGATGCGCAGCTCGCCCGAGGCGATCCGGGGCAGCCACTCGGCGGCGAGGCCCGACGGGGCGTGGTCGCGCAGCACGCCGACCGCGACGCCGGCGGTCGACGAGACCGGATCGGGCAGACCGGCACGGCCGACCTCGATGAGCAGCGGGACCAGGTCCTCGTCGGTCATGCCCAGACCGTCGTTCGCCTCGGGCACGCAGATGCCCAGCACGCCCATCTCGGCGAGCGCGTCCCACGCGGCCGGCACGGTGCCGTCACCCCCGCCCGGTCCCCCGCCGGCCAGCTCGGCGTCGGCCCACGCCGCACGGATGTCGTCGGGTCCACAGGTGTCCGCGAGCAGACCTCGGACGGCGTCGCGGAACTCGATCTGTTCGTCGCTCAGTGCGAATCTCATGTCAGGCCCCTCACTTGCGCGGCAGGCCGAGCACCCGCTCGGCGACGATGTTCCGTTGGATCTCGTTGGTGCCCGCGTAGATCGGACCCGACAACGCGAACTGGTACCCCTTCATCCAGGGGCCGTCGAGCTCGGCGTCGGGGCCGAGCAGGTCGAGGGCCGCCTCGTGCAGCCGGACGTCGAGCTCGGACCAGAAGATCTTGTTGTACGAGGAGCGTGCGCCCGGCGAGCGGCCTTCGACGATGCCGGACACGTCGCTCAGCGTGTAGAGCGCGTACGCCTCGGCGTCGATCCAGGCATCGGTCACCGCGTCGGCCATGCGATCGGTCATCGTCCCGGCGGCGCCCCGCTCACGGGCGAGCTCGACCAGGCGTGCCGCGGTCGCCCGGAAGCGCCCCGGCGAACGCAGGGTCAGCCCACGCTCCGACGACGTCGTCGCCATCGCGACACCCCAGCCGCCGTCGACGGCGCCGAGGATGCCGCCACGCAGCATCGTGTCGACCGTTCCGTCATCGTCAGGGATGAACACGTCGTCGAGGAACACCTCGGCGAAGCCCTCGTCGCCGTCGAGTCGGCCGAAGCCGCGCACGGTGACACCCTCGGCGTCGAGCGGGACCATGAAGTAGGTCAGGCCCTTGTGACGCTCCGACGCCGGGTCCGAGCGGAACAGACCGAAGAGGTAGTTCGAGAAGGCGCCGCGGGTGGTCCAGGTCTTCTGGCCCGAGAGCAACCAGCCGCCGGCCGCGTCGTCACGAGTCGCCTTCGAGCGCACACCGGCCAGGTCGGATCCGGCGTTCGGCTCGGACCAGCCCTGGCACCACAGGTCGATCGCCGCGGACATGCGGGGCAGGTAGTGGTCCTGCTGGGCCGGCGTGCCGAACTCGAAGATCGTCGGTGCGAGCAGGAAGATGCCGTTCTGGGTGACCCGCTGCGGGCCGCCGACTCGGTAGTACTCCTCCTCGAAGATCAGCCACTCCCACAGCGAGGCGTCCCGGCCGCCGTAGGCCTCGGGCCACGAGACCACCGCCCAGCGGTCGGCGTGGAGCTTCTTCTCCCACTCCAGGTGCAGCGCGAAGCCCTCGGCGGTGTCCCCCGAGGGCAGGCCGGTGGGCACGTTCGCCTCGAGCCAGCTCCGGGCCTCGGCCCGGAAGGCGTCCTCGGATTCGCTCCAGGTCAGATCCACGACCCGTCCTCCTGTGGTCCGACATCGATGGACCACCAGTGTGGCGCGGGACCTGACGGGTCGTCAGATCCGGGGCCCCGCGGCGGGCGGGGCTCAGACCAGCGGAGCGCCCCGGCGGAGCCGCCGACGGAAGTCGGCCATGTACACGTTGAACGGGAACAGACGGACCGGGGCCGGAGCGAACCGGTTCACGACCCCGACGGCGCGCATGACCCGGTCGAAACGTCGCTGCTGGATCGCGGTCCACTCGAAGTGCATCTCGTCACGGAAACGCTGCGGCAGGAACCCGATGGTGAAGAACCGGTGCTGGGGACCCTGCAGACGCCGCACGATCGACGGCATGAAGGTCAGGTCGGTGAGCCCGGTCAGGTACTCCCGCACGGTGGCGTCGATGTGCACGCGTGCGAGTCCCTGCTCCCAGAAGTCGTCGAACGCGTCGCGGTCCGCCGGCCAGCGTTCCGGGGCGACCTGCAACGTCGACGCCAGACGGTGCCCGAGCTCGTAGATCCCGTGCTCGCCGCGGAAGCCGACCTCGGGGTACATCGCGTGGTGCAGGTCCTCGACACCGCGATAGAGGCAGGCGGCGACCCAGAGCTGGAGCTCCGGGTCGAACGCGTCGTAGCGGACGGGGCTCTCCGCGGTGGAGCGGACCTGTGCGTGCGAGCCGTTGACCGCCCTCCGGTACGCGCGGCGTTCGTCGTCGTCGCCCCACGTCGAGACCGCGAGGTAGGTGAAGGTGGTGCGGGCGCGCTTGATCGGATGCAGCGTCACCTTGCCCGAGTCGACGCGGCTCTCGACGACCCCGTGTCCCACCTCGGGCCACGAGAGCTGCATGATCACGTTGGCGGTGCCCGCGGCGAGCGCCGCGAACGAGATCGGGTCGTCGACCGAGACGGGGTGGACGGCCGACACGCTCAGCGCCGGTCCCGATCGGGGCGTTGCCCGTCCTGTTCACGGAGATGGGCCTTGAGGACCTTGCCGCCCGCGTTACGGGGCAGCTCGTCGTAACGCACCAGATCCTTGGGACGCTTGAAGTGCGCGAGCCGACCGTCGAGCCACCCTGTGAGCTCGTCGAGGGTGAGCTCGGCGCCGGGCGCGACCACCACCGCCGCGACGGGCACCTCGCCCCACTTCTCGTCGGATCGGCCGAACACGGCGACGTCGAGCACGGCGTCGTGGCCGAACAGGACGTTCTCGACCTCGGCGCAGTAGACGTTCTCGCCGCCCGAGATGATCATGTCCTTCTTGCGGTCGACGACCCAGATGAACCCTTCGTCGTCGGCTCGGACCAGGTCGCCGGAGTGGAACCAACCGCCCTCGAACGCCTCGAGGGTCTCGGCGGGTTTGCGCCAGTACCCCTGCATCAGGTTCGGACCGAGGTACACGATCTCGCCGACCTCGCCGGGTGCCACGTCGCGCATCTGCTCGTCGACGATCCGGCTGCGCATCGTCGGGATCGGCCGACCGACCGACCCGAGCTTCCTGACGGAGTCCTCGCCACGCAGCACGCAGGTGATCGGCGACATCTCGGTCTGGCCGAACACCGCGACGTTCACCGCATCGGGGAAGCACTCCGCCATGTCGCGCAGCAGGCTCTCGGACGCGGGTGCCGCACCCCAGCTGATCACTCGCAGCGCCAGGTCCCGTTCGCGCACGCCGGGGTGCGCGCAGATCGCCTGCCACTGCGTCGGCACGTTGAACACGACGGTCGCCCGCTCGCGCTCCCACGCGTCGATCGTCTCGCCGGCGTCGAAGGCCCCGAGGGGATGGATCACCGTCGGGATGCCCAGCACGAGGTTGGGTGCGACGGAGCCGAGCCCGGCGATGTGGAACAACGGCGCGGTCAGGAACGCGATGTCGGACTCGTCGACGAGGCTCATCGCCCTGATGCACGCGACCGCCTGGGCGAACAGGTTGACGTGATCGAGCATGGCGCCCTTCGGGCGGCCCGTGGTGCCCGAGGTGTACATGATCAGCGCGGGGGTCTGCTCCGGCACGTCCGGCGCGACGAAGCCGTCGAGCGGCTCCGCGCTGAGCGCCGAGAGCGACTCACGATCGCCCGACGCCGACACCCCGAGCACGACGACGCGCTGCACACGGTCGGTGAGCTGGGCGACCGCGTCCACGAGCGGGACGAGCACGTCCTCGACCACGATGACATCCGCGTCGGCGTCGTCGACGATGTACGCGATCTCGCCGGGAGCGAGGCGCATGTTGATCGGCACGGCCATGGCACCCAGCGTGTTGACGGCGAGCACCGTCTCGATCACCTCGGGCGAGTTCAGGGTGAGCAGCAGCACGCGATCACCGGCACCGACGCCTCGACGTGACAGCGCGGCGGCCATCGCGGTGATCCGCTCGTGTGTCCGGGCCCACGTCGTGTCGACCCCTCGGTGCCGCCACGCGACGGCGTCGGGACGCACCTCTGCGTGCACCGCCACCTGGTTCATCCAGTGGTTGCGACGCAGCCCCGGTGGGATCGCCGATCGATGGTCGTCGGTTCCCTGTGCGATGTCCATGCGAGCTGCCGCCCCCGTTCCCCGTCGTCGTCCGCGCACATCTGCGTGCGGCGCGAGCGCAATTGGCTCATTGCCAACAGTAGGTGAACCGGGCTGTCGAGCCGTCGGTCGGCCCTCCACGACCCGCCCGAGCGCTGACCCGTTCGACCCAAATCCTGCGCAACGCTCAGTTGGGTCGACCCAGGGACCGACATCAATGGGAGCACCAGATCCCAGCGCCGACGAATCGAACCCCGCACGTGACCCCACCCTCCACCAGCTCGACCGACGCCGCTGCCACGCGCGCCGCGTCCGCGGGCACCACGGGGGGCGTCGTGCTGGTGAGCGCGCTGTGCCTGCTCGCCGTGGCCGGCATCGTCTGGCCCGAGGTGCTCGCCGCGGTGGGTGTCGACCTGACGATCGCCCACCAGGGGCGTGTCCTGCTCGTGCTGCACTCGGTGGGTGCCGCTGCAGCGGCGGCCATGCTCCTGCGCGCCGCACCGCGCACCACCGGTCGAACTCGCCTGGCGTGGCGGCTGGTCGCCGCGGGCAACGTGCTGCTGGTCCTCGGCGACCTGACCTGGCTCGTCGCCACATCGCTCGACACGTCGGGGGCGACCGAGACCAACTGGTACGTCTGCATGACACCCGGCATGGGAGCCGTCGCGGTCGGGCTGCTGATGCTGCCCGGCGCGGCCGACCGCGTCTCGGCGCGTGTCCGGCGTCTCGACGTCGTCATCGTCGCGGTCGCCACCTTCACGGTCGTCTGGGCCCGCCCTGCCCAGGCCGTGGTGCGACAGTTCGGCGAGTCGCTGCGACACGTGTCCGCCGATCAGTCGTCCGTGCTCGACGGCTCCGCGCTCGTCGGGCTGGCGGTCGTGCTCGCGGCCACCACGGCGATCGCCCGCAGCCGACCCGACCGCGGCAGCCCGATCCGCACCGCGGCGGCCGCGCTGGTCGCGATGGGGGTGGGCGACCTGCTCCTGTCGACCGATCCGATCGACAGCTCCGACCTCGGCGCGTTGAGCGGCAC
>JALYWI010000157.1 GCA_030852785.1 Actinomycetota bacterium | reverse complement strand
CGCAGCAGCAGGTGGACCAGCGAGGCGTTGGCGACGCCGATCATCATGCCCGGCACCGAGATGCCCGAGTCGTTCAACGCGAACCCGAGCACCATCGCGGTGAGCAACCCGGCGAGCGCGGCGCGCTCCTCGGGGATGCGTCGTTCGATGCGGCGCAGGCGCCACGGCGCCCACCAGAACATCAGCGCGACGAACGCGAAGACCAGCGGCAGCATCAGGGTCCACACCGAGCTGGTCAGCACCGACAGGTTCGCGTTGAGCTTGCGCAGCACGACGGTCTGGAACGCCTCGAAGCCGTTGTCGCCGATGTCGGCGAAGAGCCGGCCGAGGTGCGATCGCTTGGCGGCGGGGCGGTTCATGTCGATGAGCCCGAAGACGACGACCACCGCCCCGGTGCACGCCAGCCAGATCGCCGCGGTCCGCAGCTTGATCCGGAGACCCAGCAGCATCCAGGCGGTCACGCCGGCCGAGGGCACCAGCGCGAGTGCGCCGCCGACGTCCGCGCCCCAGAACGGCGACCCGTCGAGCAGGACCGCCCAACCGAGCAGGGCGACGCCGATCCATGCACCACGGCGTCCTCCGACCCGGTGGGCGATCAGCGCGGCGAGGATGATCACCGCCGCGGTGAACATCGAGAACGCCGGGTTGCCCATGCCGTTGAAGCGTCCGGCCACGGTCGGGGTGTAGCCGAAGACGGTGTTGAACTGCAGCGGCCCGCCGATGACGATGTCGACGCTGAGGAACACCACGATGAGCCCGAGGGTGGCGATGAGCGGATCGACGACCCCTCGCCGTGTCAGTGCGTAGATCAGCGTCGCGACCACGCCCGAGGACACGATGACGAACGCCCAGAACGGTCCCGTGCCCCAGTCGTGGAACGGGAACGCGCCCGCGGCGAAGGTCACCGGCAGGTAGACGAGGACTGCGAGCGAGCTGATCTCGGTGAACACCCGCAACCGGGGGCTGCGCTTCGAGAAGGTGAGCAGGGCCAGGCCCCACAGCACGAGCTGCACCAGCACGAACAGCGTCGACGCGACGCCGAGCACGTCGTCGCGGAACTTCGCCGCCAGGTCCGCCTCGACGAGGAAGTGGCTGCGCTCGGAGAGCTCCGAGCCGCCGGCACCCCGCCGTTCCATGAGGGTGCCCTCCATCGACGTCGGCGGGTCGATGCCGACGAGCGACAGGATCGACGGTGCCAGGTCGACGGTCTGGACGAATCCGGCGCGCCGCGTCGTGCCCGAGGACAGCAGACCGGGTTCGACCTGTGGGGCGTGCACGCCGACCACGGTCAGCGCCGTGGTCTCACCGGTGGCATAGGGCGCCACGACGACGACCGCGTCGCGCTCCAGGTCGACCGACTCCAGCAGCTGACCGAGCAGCCGGTCGGAGCGGGCGATGGCCTGCGCCTTCAAGCGGTCGCGCTGCGCCTCGAGCATCAGCGGGATCGCACCCTCGTAGCGGGCCAGGTCCGAGGCCTCGACGAGCACCACCGAGTTGGGTGTCCAGAACTCCTCGAAGGAGTCGGCGACCTCGTCGTTGTCGTAGCGGGTACCGAAGGGTGATGCGGGATCTGCCTCGAGCAACGTCCGCCCGACCCGGCCCCGGGCGACGATGCCGGAGCGGTCGATCAGCCCCAGGCTGGCCTCGCGCCGGAACTCGACGTCGTCGGAGTCCTGTCCGCGATCCGCGTTGGCGACCACGGCGCGGTCCACGCCGCCCGCGGCCAGCGCCTCGCCCAACGCGCCGACCTCGGCGCCGAAGAGCATCCGGTCGTTGAGGCGGCGCATCGAGACCAGCCCGAAGTTGAAGACCTCGCCGACCGCCGGCATGACACCGGTCCGCCAGGCGAACTCCTCGGCCGCCGGTGAACCGTCGTAGTCGTCGTCGACCTGCGGCGGCATGGCGGTGTCGGTCTCGGTCTGGTCCGGTCCGGCCTCGGGGTTCGGCAGGAGCGTGTCGGGGACCTCGTCGACGCCCTCGTCGGGGTCGAGCGCGTCCGGCGGGACCTCGACGGGATCGCCGTCCTGGTCCGAGAAGCCCGACCGGGCCAGGCCCGCGACGAACGCGAGCACACCGGTCGAGGTGCCCTCGGTGCGCGTGCCGGCGTTCAGGGTGGCGTAGCCGTCGACGGCGTCGGTGCGCTGGGTCACGGACCGCACCGACAGGTCGCCCACGACCGATCCCGACAGCAGTCGCTGCAGGTTCGGTGCGTCGTGCTCGTCGAGGTCGGACCACGCGAGGGTCGGCACGGTGAAGACGAGCACCCGCTCGGCCCGTCCCAGCGGGGCGTCGTCGGTCGGGCCCTCGGCGGCGACGTCGCTCACCAGCCCTCCGACGAGGGTGACGAGCAGGGCCAGGGCGACAGTTCGCCGGAGGCGGATCATGAGGCGGTCCGTCGGAGGCGGATCATGTTGCTGTTCGCCGGAGGCGGATCATGTGGCAGTCCCTCCACGGGGAAGACGTCGTGTCACCGACACGCCGAGCAGTCGGATGACACCGAGGTAGAGCCCGAGCGAGACGGGCACGAGCACGAGCAGCGCGACCAGGTCGAGCCCACGGCTCTGCGGTGACCAGGCGTCGTAGGCGAACCAGACGCCGACGCCGATCACGGCCGCGACGGCGGAGGTCGGCAGCAGCAGCGCCGGCAGGACCCACTCCCCGATCCGCCGCCGGAGGGCGACGAACAGCGCGCAGGTGCCGAACAGGAAGGCGACGCTGTGGGCGACGCCGAGCCAGAAGATCGTCGACGTGCCCGTCGAGAACACCGCGGCCGCCGCCATGATGGCGACACCGATCAGGGCGCCGGCGCCACCGACGATGGCTGGTGTCCGGCTGTCGCCCAGCACGTACCAGGCCCGGGCGAGCAGGAAGAACGCGCCGTAGGGCAGCAGACCGAGTCCGAGCGACGCGAGCGACGCCGCGAGCAGCTCGACGCCGTCACCGGCGTCCGCCTGGCCGAAGGCGAGCACCGACATCGCCGGGACCGACAGCGCCACGCAGAGCATCGTGAGAGGCACGAGCAGCACGCACATCGAGTCGAGCGCCCAGCGCAGCGAGGCCGAGAAGGCCGCGTTGTCGCCCGACGCGTGCTCCCCGACGAGCTCCGGGAGGATCGTCGTGTGGATCGGCTGGGCGATGATGCCGTAGGGGGCCAGGAAGAAGAACCAGCCGACCTGGTAGGCGACCACGCCGCCCTCGACGGCGCCGCCGGCGATGATCGCCGCGCCCAGCAGCAGCGCGGCGAAGCCATGCTGGAGGCTCGCCCAGCCCGACAGCGCGACGAGCCGGCGCAGTCCGTCGTGGCTGCGTGTGAACAACGGCCGGAGCCGGAACCCGGACCGGGCGACCGCCACCATGGGCGCGGCGACGAACGCCACGACGCCGAGGGTGCCGGCGAGGGCCAACATGAGCTGCTCGACGCCGCTCAGGTCGAGCCCCGGGTCGGGTCCGGCCATGACCCGGAAGGCGATGAGGAAGCCCACCATGACGACGGTGTTGCCGATGGGGGCGAGCGCCGGCACGACGAAGCTGCGCTGGGAGTGCAGCACCGCGGTCGAGATCGCCCCGAAGGCGTACAGCACGACCTGCGGGATGAAGAACCACAGCAGGAACGTCGTCAACTGCTGTTGCTGCGAGGCGATCGTGGGGTCCTCGACCGCGGCGGTGAGCAGCTCGGCGAGCCACGGCGCGCCGATCATCCCGACGACCGACACCGCGCCGAGCACCACGACGGCCACACCGAGCAGTTCACCGGCGAGTGTCTCGGCGCCGCGCTGGTCGCCACGCTCGAGGTGCGACACGAAGCTGGGCACGAGCACCGCGGACAGCGCGCCGGCGGCCAGCAGCTCGAAGAGCACGTTCGACACGGTGTTCGCACCCTGGAACGCGTTGCCCAGGTAGGTGGTCCCGAGGACCGCCGCGATGACCAGGACGCGCAACCCGCCGAAGGCCCGCGACACCGCAGCGGCGACGCCCATCCCGGTGGCGGACCGGACGACGGCCCGGGAGCCTCCGTCCGGAGCGGTCACGGCGCCTGCCATGGCGGCAGCACGGCGTCGGCCCCGGAGCCGTAGCCGAACCTGCCGAAGACCTCGTCGCGAGCCCCGGAGAGCGCGAGCACCGTCGCGACCCGACCGGAGACCCGATCCAGGTCGTCGACGGTCGAGAACGTCAGCGGACCGTCGCCGAGCAGGCTGCTGAGCAGCTCGCCACGGTCACCCGGATCCGCGGGCGGCGTCACGAAGACCTCGGAGAGCGTCGTCGCACGGCCCGCGGCGGCGAACTCCTCGGCGACCTCGATCGCCACCTCACCCGGACGATCCACGCTCGACGCGGTGCCGGTCACCACCGAGACGACGAGCTCCCCGCCGGGGATGTCCTCGCCACCGTCGATCTGCTGCAACCGCAGCAGACCTGCGTCCTCGGCCTCGGCGAGCAGGCGGGTCGAGAACAGCTCGATCGGCTCGGGGGGCTCCTCGGTGGTCGTGGTCGCCACGGTCGTGGTGGTCGCATCGCCGGCACCCGGAGTGCCCTCGACGGTCGTGGTCGTCTCGTCGCCGGTACCGGCCGCGTCATCGGCCGCGTCGTCGGTCGCATCGAGCAGCGCCGCCCAGAAGCTGCGGCGCACGGCTTCGGGCGTCGATCCCTGCGCCCCGGCGATGGTCGCGAGCTGTTCGAGCCGCTCGTCGTCGGTGAGCGCCCAGTCGGTCTCGAGCCACACGATGCCGTCGACCCGGGAACCGGCCTGGCGCAGTCGAGTCACCAGGTCCTCGACCGGACCGGCGTCGACACCGGATTCGACGACGACCAGCGAGGTCGTGTCGAGCAGTTCGTCCTGCACGGCGTACGGCGCCGAGGCCTCGACGTAGGCGTCGAGCTCGTCGATCTCGCGGTTCTTCTCGTCCATCGCCGCGACGGTCTCGTCGAGCGAGGTCTCGACCCGGTCGAGACGATCCTGGAGGGAGTCGGCGATCCGGCCGTCGAGCACGGAGCCGACGACCACGCCCACCGCCAGCGCGAGGAAGAAGGCCACAACGGACACGAGGTAGAAGCGGAAGGTGACCATGTCAGGTGAAGCGTCCAGTGAGTGAGTACCAGATGTCGCGGAGATCGAGCCAGACGGTCCGCAACAGGAGCTGGAGTGAGTCGGAGACGATGGCCACCGCGAGGATCACGAGGATCGCGGCGGCGACGAGCATGGCGATGTCGCGGCGGCGCACCCGCCCCCGGTAGAGCTGGCTGACGCCCTTGGCATCGATGAGCATCGGGCCCAGTCGGAGCCGGGTCAGGAACGTCGAGGACATGCCGGCGCGGCCCTTGTCGAGGAACTCGACCATCGTGGCGTGGGTGCCCACCGCGACGATCAGCTCGGCGCGGCACTCGTACGCGAGCAGCATCGCGGCGTCCTCGCTGGTGCCCTCGATGACGAACTCCTCGTAGGGCAGCCCGGCCTCGAGCAGCTCCTCGCGACCGGGGGCCCGGCCGTCGGGGTGCACGTGGTGCACCAGCTCGGCGCCGCAGTGCCAGGCACGCTCCGAGAGCGAGTCGAAGTCGCCGATGATCATGTCGGGCTTCAGCTTCATGTCGAGCAGGGCGTCGGCGCCGCCGTCGACGCCGACGAGGACCGGGTGGTACTCGACGATGTAGGGCCGCAGCGCCCGCAGGTCCTCCTTGTAGTCGTGGCCCCGCACCACGATCAGGACGTGACGGCCCGCGAACCGGGTGCGGATCTCGGGCACGACGATCGGCTCGAAGAGGAGGCGGGCCTCCTTCTCGATGTACTCGAGGGTGTTCACCGCGAAGCGTTCGAGCTCGTTGCCGATCGAGTCCCGGGCGGTCTCCATGCGCTCGGCGACGTCGCTCACGTCGAGCACGGTGCCCTCGGCCACCTCGACGCCGTCGACGAGGAGGGCGCCGTCGACGATGCGCAGCGCGGCCCCGGTGCGGAGGGTGTCCATGACGTCGCGGCCGACGTCGTCGATGAGCGGGATGCCCGCCTCGACGACGCGCATCGGCCCGCCGTTCGGGTATCTGCCGGAGATCGACGGCGACGCATTGACCACGGCGGCCACACCGGCCGCGGCGAGCCCTTCGCCGGCGACCCGGTCGAGGTCGCGGTGGTCGATGACGGCGATGTCGCCGGGACCGAGCGTCTTGATCAGGTCCTTGGTCCGCCGACCGACCTTGGCGGTGCCAGAGACCTCGAGGACGGGCCGGTCGCTCGCCGGTCGGGCATCAGGGGTGGATCGACGCGTCGACGGGGGCTGCTGCATGGGAGTGTGGCCTCGGCTCCGGGACCGGAGGGTCCGAGTACGGAGCGCGATGGTAGTTCAACTCCGCCTCACCTCCGGGGTCCCGAGGCCCCGACGACTCTCAGGTGGGCGGCTCGTCGCGGCGTCCCAGCCGGTCGATCCATCGCAGCGGCGCGACCGAGGCGATCACCGAGCTGAACGAGACGCGTTCGCTGATCAGGTTCATCGCCAGCAGCCCGACGAGGACGGCGACGCGCACCTGGTGGCTCTGGCTGATCACCACGGCGAGCCCGATCGAGGCCCCCAGCGGGTTCGCGCCGGCATCGCCGAGCATCAGCCGTTCCCGCAGCTCCGGGACCAGGATCCCGCAGGCCGCCGCGATGACGACCACCATCCCGGTGAGCGAGTACGGCACACCCGAGGTGACGGCGGTGCAGATCGTCAGCGCCGCGCCGCACAGGATCGAGACCTTGGTGACCCGACCGGGTGCACGGTCGAACAGGTTCGCGAGGTTGGCCGCGAGCGCCACGACCGCGCCGTCGACCAGCAGCCAGGTGACCGAACCGCCCGAGACCGGGTGCACGGCGACCACGGCGATCGCCGGTCCGACGACCATCTTGAGCGAGCCGGCGCTCATGCGACCCGACAACAGCGCCCGCACGTGGCCCCGGTACCCGGAGGTGCCCTGGTCGACGGCGACGTCGTCGACGACGCCGAGCAGGCTGAAGCCGGCCACGGCCATGGCCGTCAGTGCCAGGGATCGCTGGGCGGGACCCGCTGCGTCGGGGCCGATCGCTGCCACGACGACGATCACCGCCGTGGTGGCGAACACCGCGAGCGGCAGCACCAGACCGACCGAGGTGGGCAGCTGCACCCCCCGGTAGTTCTCGCGCAGGAACACGGGGCGTTCGAACATGTCGCGCAGACCCGACCACAGCTGCCAGCCGAACAACGCGCCGAGCACGGCGCCGACCACGAGGATCACGAGCGCCGCCGACCGCCCGTCCGCCGCTGCCCGCCCTCCGCCCGCTGCCCGCCCCTCTGCCGCTGCCCGTTCGAGCGGACGGTGTCGAGCAGCTCCCGTGCGTGTTCACGCGCCGAGTCGCTCTCGGGTGAACCCGACAGCATGCGCGAGAGCTCGATCACCCGGTCGTCGTCGTCGAGCTGGCCGAGGGTGGTGGTGACCTCGTCGGCAGAGGTCGACTTCGTGACCCGCACCTGTTGATCCGCGAAGGCCGCGACCTGCGCCAGGTGGGTGACGACGAACACCTGACGGGTCGCGGCGAGGTCCGACAGGGCACGCCCGACCGAGATCGCCGCGGAGCCGCCGATGCCGGCGTCGACCTCGTCGAAGACCATCGTGGGCGGCCCCTCGGAGAGCACGAGGCGCAGCGACAGCATCACCCTGCTGAGCTCGCCGCCGGACGCGACCTTCGAGACGCTGCCCGGTACGCCGCCCGCGTAGGTGGCGAAGCGGAACTCGACCGCCTCGCCCGCGCCGGGCAGCTCGGGGGTGTCGTCGACGACGACCTCCATCACCGCGCCCGGCAACGCCAGGTCCGCGAGGTGGGACTGGACGGCCTCGGCCAGCGCAGGAGCGGCAGCGCGTCGTGCGGCACCGAGCTCGGCGCCCCGCTCGAGCACCGTCCGGCGTGCTGCGGCGAGCTCGTCGCCGAGCCGGGCCCGGATCTCGTCGTGTGCGCTCAGCTCGGCGAGGCGCTCCCCCACCTCGGCGCGGTAGGCGATGACGTCCTCGACGGTGTCGCCGTACTTGCGTCGGAGCTCGGTGAGCTGCTGTCGCCGGTCGCCGATCGCCGCGAGGCGCTCCTCGTCGGGTTCGATGGACTCGCCGAGCGTCCGCAGCTCGCTCGCGCAGTCCGACAGCTCGGCGGCCAGGTCCTTCAGCCTCGAGGCGACCGTCTCGAACGGTCCCCTGCCCTCGAGGCGGGCCTCGGCACGAGCGACCTGGTCGCCCGCCCCGCCCTCGTCCGAGAGCAGGGCGACGGCGAGCTCTGCGGCGCTGCGGTGCGCCAACGCGCCCGCGAGCAGCTCCTCTTCGTCGCGGAGCTGCTCGTCCTCGCCGGCGACGGGGGCGACGGCATCGATCTCGTCGACCTGGAAGCGGAGCAGGTCGATCTCGCGGGCACGGGTGCGGTCGTCGCCGCCGAGCTCGTCGAGGCGTCGTTGCACCGCCGTGACCGCCGCGCGTGCCTCGACCAGCGCCGTCCGGTCGACGCCGGCGAAGCGGTCGAGGGCGTCGCGCTGGGTGCGGGGCTGGGTGAGGGCCTGCTGGGCGTGCTGGCCGTGCACCTCGAGCAGGGCGGCGCCCAGCTCGGCCAGGTGCGACGCGGTCGACAGCGACCCGCTGACGTACGCGCGGGACCGGCCCTCGGCCGGGACGACGCGGCGCAGGACCCACTCCTCGTCGCCGACCGCGAAGAGCCCTTCGACGACCGCTTCGGCCGCACCGGGCCGGACCCGGGACGGGTCGGGTCGTTCACCGAGCAGCAGGTTGATCGCCTCGACCACCATCGTCTTGCCGGCGCCGGTCTCACCGGTGAGCACCGTCATGCCCGGGCCGAACGCGAGACGGGCGGACTCGATCACGCCCAGGTTCTCGACCGCCAACTCCACCAGCATCGGAGCCCGAGCGTAGAGGACGTGGTCCGCTCGCCCGTCGACCGTCTCAGCGTTCGGAGAGCCCGAACTTGGAGCGCAGCACCGCGTGGAAGTCGTGGTTGCCGAAGGTCACGAGTCGTGCGGGGCGGGCGCTCCCGGTGCACACCACCGAGTCACCCGGGGCGAGCGAGCCACCGGCGCGCCCGTCGACGGACACGCCGGCGTCACGGTGGCCCGACACGGTCACCCGGACCTCGCAGTCGGGCTGCAGGACCAGTGAGCGGTCGAAGAGCATGTGGGCCGCCACCGGCGACATGAGCACCGCCCGGTGGCGTGGATCGATGATGGGACCGCGCACCGAGAAGGCGTAGGCGGTCGAGCCCGTCGGTGTGGCGAGGATGAGGCCGTCGCTCACGTACGAGGTGAACGGCAGTCCGTCGAGCTCGACGTCGAGGCGCACGGTGTGGCCCATCTCGGACTTCTCGAGCACCGCCTCGTTGAGCGCGGTGAGCCGTTCGGTCTCGGCGCCCGATCGGTGCACGGTGACCTCGAGCCGCATCCGCTCCTCGATGGAGTACGAGCCGGCCAGGAACCGCTTGAGGGCCATGCGCACGCCGGACGGCTCGACCTCGGTCAGGTAGCCGAGCTGACCGAGGTTGATGCCCAGGACGGGCACCGAGTCCGCAGCCGCCAGGTCGACGGCGCGCAGCATCGTGCCGTCGCCGCCGAGGCTCACCATGAGGTCGAGCCCAGCGGAGAGCTGCGCTTCGGGCACGCCGAGCTCGGTGTGTCCGAGGGTTGCGGCTTGGTCGTTCGAGAGCCGGACCTCGTGGCCGCGGCTGGTGAGCCAGTCGATCGCGTCGAGCGCCAGCTCGCTGCCGCGGTCGTGGTACATGAAGAGCCCGATGCTGCTCATCGGCCGACCGTCTCGCTCGCTGCGTCGTCGTCGACGGGCATCGGGACCAGCTCGTCGATCAACGCCTCGACGTCGACGGGGATCCCGGCGCTCGTCAGGTCCCGGCCCGCCTCGGCGGCACCACGATCGGGTCGGAGCAGCAGCAGGAACTCGACGTTGCCGTCCGCGCCGTGCAGCGGCGAACGACAGAGCCCGTCGACCCGTGCGCCGGATGCGACCGCTGCAGCGGTGACACGCTCGAGGGCACCGCGCCACTGCGCCGGGTCGACGATGACGCCGCGCCCCTTGCTGGCCTCACGGCGTCCCGCCTCGAACTGCGGTTTGACCAGCAGGACCAGCCAGCCGTCGTCGGCGCAGCAGTCGACGAGCACCTGCATCACGACGGTGAGCGAGATGAACGACAGGTCGGCCACCACGGCGCCGAAGGGACCGAGCTCGGCGGGGTCGACGTGACGGAGGTTGGTGCGTTCGAGCACCTCGACTCGGTCGTCCGCGCGGAGTCGCTCGTGCAGCTGGCCGTGGCCCACGTCGAGCGAGACGACCGACGCGGCGCCGTGCTGCAGCAGCACGTCGGTGAAACCGCCCGTCGAGGCACCCGCATCGAGGGCCCGGACACCACGAGGGTCGAGCTCGAAGCGTTCGAGTGCGCCGAGCAGCTTCTCGGCGCCCCTGCCGACGAACCGGCGCGGCGCTCCGGTGACCACGACGGGATCGCCGGGTGACACCTGGTGGGCGGCCTTCGACGCGATCGCTCCACCGACGAGGACACGCCCTGCGTCGATGTAGCCCTGGGCCTGGGTTCGGCTCTCCGCCAATCCCCTGCGAACCAGTTCGGCGTCCAGTCGTCGGCGCACCGCTGCAGCCTACCGACGCCGCGGCACGGGCCCATGCGACCGCCGGCCGCCGCCCTGTGCGCTCAGCTCGCGTCGCCGAGCGTCGAGTCGGCGAGCGTGGCGTCGACGAGCGCGGCGAGGTCGTCGGCCACCCGCCACGGCGTCGGCTCGACGGGCAGGTCGGCCGCCGCCGTGACGCCGCTCAGCACCAGTCCGAAGCGGGCGCCGAGCGTCACGGCCAGGCCGCCGTCGGTCTCGGGTTTGTCACCGACGACGACGTCGACGGGGCCGTAGCGCTCGACGAGCAGCGACGCGGTGGCCGCGTGGGGTTTGCCGGTGACCTCGGGTGCACGCCCCGAGGCCGTCGCGACGGCGGCGACCAGTGCGCCGTTGCCGGGCAGCAGCCGCCGGCCGGCCGGTCCGGTCACGGGGAACGTCGGGTCGTCGTTGGTCGCCAGGAACCGGGCGCCGGCCCGGACGGCATCGGCGGCCATGCCGACCCTGGAGCGGTCCCAGCGACTCGACGCACCGACCACCACCACGTCGACGTCCTCCACCGGGTGCCCGTCGGGCTCCTCGAAGACGTCGATGGCCACCAGACCGGCCCCCGAGAGCACCTCGAGCAGCGTCGGATCGCCGAGGGTCAGGACCCGGGCCCCCGGCGGGCACGCCGCAGCGGCGGCTTCGGCCGAGGTGACCACCGGGCAGTCCAGCACGCCCAGGGCGAGCAGCTCCAGACGCTTCTTCGCAGGCGACTGCGCGTGGTTGGTGCAGAACACCACCTGGTGTCCGGCGTCGAGCAGGCGACGGACCGCCAGGTCCGAGCCCGGCACGAGCGCCGCACCACGCCACACCACTCCGTCGAGGTCGATCGCCCAGATCCCCATGCCGAGACCCTTCCACATCGCCGTGCACGGGTTTTCCAGCGCGCGTGCCGCTGTGCGAACCTGTCCCCTGGTCGACGGGGGCCGACAAGCCGGCCCACTGCGCGAGAGTTGAGGAGCGAAGCGTGGACGAGAAGATGCTGAAGAAGGTCCGGGACGACGATGGCTTCATCGCCGCGCTCGATCAGAGCGGCGGCAGCTCGCCGAAGGCGCTCAAGCTGTACGGCATCGACGAGGGCGAGTACTCGGGCGACGACGAGATGTTCGATCTCATCCACTCGATGCGCACCCGGATCATCAAGAGCTCGGCGTTCAACGGGGCCCGCGTGCTCGGCGCCATCCTCTTCGAGCAGACCATGGACCGTGAGATCGACGGCACCGGCACCGCCGAGTACCTCTGGACGGTCAAGGACGTGGTCCCGTTCCTGAAGGTCGACAAGGGCCTGGCGGACGAGGCGCAGGGCACGCAGCTCATGAAGCCGATCCCCGACCTGGACGAGCTCTGCCAGCGTGCGGTCGCCAAGGGCGTGTTCGGCACGAAGATGCGCTCGGTGATCAAGGTCGCCGATGAGGCGGGCATCACCGCCAACGTCGCCCAGCAGTTCGAGTTCGGCCGCCAGATCCTCGCCAACGGCCTGGTGCCGATCATCGAGCCCGAGATCGACATCAACAGCCCGTCGAAGGCCGAGGCCGAGGCACTGCTGAAGACCCGCATCCTGGCCGAGCTCGACGGCGTCGACGAGCCGATCATGTTGAAGCTGACCCTGCCCGAGACCGACGGCTTCTACTCCGAGCTGGTCGAGCACCCGTTGGTGCTGCGGGTGGTCGCCCTCTCCGGTGGTTACACCCGTGAGGAGTCCAACGCCCGGCTGTCCCGCAACCCGGGCGTCATCGCCAGCTTCTCCCGTGCACTCACCGAGGGGCTCTCCGCCCAGCAGACCGACGGCGAGTTCGACGCCTCGCTCGACGCCGCGATCGAGAGCATCTTCCAGGCATCCAAGGCCTGAGCGGACTGAGCGGCTCAGCAGCCTGAGCGGCTGATCGCCACCGACGTCACGTCACGGGGGAGCGCACCGCGCTCCCCCGTTGAGCGCCCGGCCACACCCCGCCCGGTCGGGCGGGCTCACATCAGGCTGTCGATCCGGCTGGCGGTGTCGAGGAAGTCGGGTTCGACGCGCTGGATGCGCTCGAACAGCGAGCGGGCCTGGGGCATGTCGCCCGCGCGCTCGTAGAGGTCCGCCAGCGCATAGGCCCGTCGGAGGTGGTGCTCCCCCGGGTGCTTGGGCAACCGGAAGCCCTTCGACAGGAGCCGGATCGCCGAGGCGAGCTCACCCTGGTCGGCCAGCGCGCCGGCAGCGACGATGCGTCCCTCGGCCATGAGCGGGCCACTCGGCGACGCCTCACGGAGCTCCTCCCAGAGACGTTCGACCTCTCGGTACTGCTTGAGCGCCCGCCGGCAGTCCGCCAGTACCGGATGCTGCTCGGTGCTGCCGCTCAGCTCGACGAACGCCTCGAGCTCACGCGCTGCTTCCTTCCACCGGCCGAGCCGGTAGAGCGTGAGGCCGTAGAGCTCCCGTGCCTCTGCCAGATCGGGCAC
>JALYWI010000128.1 GCA_030852785.1 Actinomycetota bacterium | reverse complement strand
CAGCTCGCCGGGCAACCGACGTCGGTGACCCCCGTCACCCGCGAGGGCCTCTACCCGGGTTGGCGACCCTTCAAGCACGGTCCGCAGATTTTCCTCGATCGCCGGGTTAGCGTCGGCGCCATGAACGACCTTCCCGACCCGTCAGCGGCCGACACGCTCGTCGGCGCCATGGCCAGCCTGCGGGCGTTGGGCTACACCTCGAGCTTCCTCGCCACCGACGACGGCAGGCTGAGCTGCTCCGAGTGTTCCGCGTCGCTCGATCCGGCCGTGATGGAGATCGACTACACGATCCGCTTCGAGGGGGCGTCGAACCCCGACGACGAGTCGATCCTGCTGGGCATCTCGTGCCCGGCGAACTGCGACTGCCAGGGCGTCTACACCACCGGTTACGGGCCGTCCGCCGGTGTGCGTGACGGACGTGTGCTGCGGGCGCTCGCCGGACGACCGCTGCGGTGAGCGGCGACGCCGTCGTCCTCGAGCTCGACGGCCACGACGTACGCGTCACGAGCCCGGACAAGGTCTTCTTCCCCGGCACCGGTCAGACGAAGCTCGACCTGGTCGAGTACTACCGCAGCGTCGAGGGTCCCCTGCTGCGGGCGATGGGCGGGCGTCCCGTGATGCTGGAGCGCTACCCCGACGGCGCCGGCAAGCAGTCGTTCTTCCAGAAGCGCGTGCCCAAGGGCGCGCCGGAGTGGCTGACGACCACGACCGTCGAGACACCGAACGGCACCACGTCGAACGCGCTGGTGGCGGTCGACCTGGCCCACGTGGTCTGGGCGGTGAACATGGGGTGCCTCGGCTTCCACGTCTGGCCGTACCGGGCCGGTTCGCCGGCCGTGGTCGACGAGTTGCGCATCGACCTCGACCCGCAGCCCGGCCAGGACTTCGACGACATCCGCGCGGCTGCCGCCGCGGTGAAGGCGCTGCTCGACGAGGTCGGCATCGTCGCGGCGCCCAAGACCTCGGGTTCACGGGGACTGCACGTCTACGCCCGGCTCGAGCCCCGGTGGGACGCGACACAGGTGCGCGCCGCGGCGGTCGCCCTCGCCCGTGAGCTGGAACGTCGCCACCCGCAGCAGCTGACCGCAGCGTGGTGGAAGGAGGAGCGCGGTCGACGGGTGTTCGTCGACTACAACCAGAACGCGCCGCACAAGACCGTGTTCGGGGCGTGGTCGGCCCGGCCACGCGTCGGGGCGCAGGTGTCGACGCCGCTGTCGTGGGACGCGCTCGACGAGGTCGTGCCCGACGAGCTGACGATCTCGACGGTGCCGCAGCGGGTCGAACGCGACGGCGACCCGTGGGCCGAGCTCGGCGACGCCCCGCAGTCGATCGAGGTCCTGCTCGAGTGGTTCCAGAGGGATCTCGACGACGGGCTCATGGACGCACCGTGGCCGCCGGTCTACCCGAAGCAGCCGCTGGAGCCGCCGAGGGTCGCGCCCAGCCGGGCCAAGAAGGATCCGACGGCATCGGAGCCGTCATGACGGACCGCACCCGCTCGTGGTGGGGATGGGGCTGGTCGGACCAGGCCTACTCGGATGCCCGGTGTGCGGCGTTCGGGGCGATGGTCCCCGGACTGCGCGACCGTCCGATCCCCGTGCCGTCGCTCGACGACGTGCACCTCCGTGCTCCCCGGATCGCGGTGCCCGGGTCGTTGAGCGCCGTGCTCACCGACGATCGCGTCGAGCGGGCGGGCCACACCTACGGCAAGGCGTACCGCGACGTCGTGCGATCGCTGGCGGGCGACCTGGCCGCCGCGCCGGATCTGGTGGCCCGGGCGCGCTCCGAGGCCGACGTGATCGCGGTGCTCGATTGGGCCTCGGACCATGACGTGGCCGTCGTGCCCTACGGCGGTGGCAGTTCGGTCGTCGGCGGTGTCGAGTACCGGGGTGACGCACACCGGGGTGTCGTCTCGCTCGACCTGAGCGCCATGGACCGGGTGCTCGAGATCGACCGGACGAGTGGTGCCGCTCGGATCCAGGGCGGCGCGCTCGGGCCGGTGCTCGAGGACCAGCTGCGACCCGAGGGCTACACGCTGCGGCACTTCCCCCAGAGCTTCGAGTTCTCGACGTTGGGCGGCTGGCTGGCGACCCGGGCGGGTGGCCACTACGCCACGTTGCACACCCACATCGACGACTTCGTGGAGTCGATGCGCGTCGTCACACCGGTCGGGGTCAGCGAGTCGTGGCGACTGCCCGGCTCGGGAGCCGGACCGTCGCCCGACCGGCTCTTCCTCGGCTCCGAGGGCACGCTCGGCGTCATCACCGAGGCGTGGATGCGGCTGCAGGAACGACCCCGGTTCAAGGCGTCGACCTCGGCCACGTTCGCCACCTTCGGCGAGGCGCTCGGCGCGACCCGGGAGATCGCGCAGTCGGGGCTGCACCCGGCGAACTGCCGGCTGCTCGACCCCGGTGAGGCGGCCATGTCGGGCATCGGCGACGGCAGCACCTGCGTGTTGGTGCTCGGGGTCGAGTCCGCCCACTCCCCCGTCGACCACGACCTCGGGCTGCTCACCGAGATCGCCCGGGACCACGGCGGTCGGCTGCCCGAGACCGAGGCGTCGACCGGCAGCGGCCGCGACGACGCGGCCGACACGTGGCGCTCGTCCTTCCTCCAGATGCCCTACCAGCGTGACGGGCTGGCCCGCATGGGTGGCATCGTCGAGACCTTCGAGACGGCCACCACATGGGACCGCGTCGAGGGGCTGTACCGCGACGTGCTCGCCCGGATGCGCGACGAGGTGCGCCGGGTGACCGGTGCCGACGGCCTGGTGAACTGCCGCTTCACCCACGTCTACCCCGATGGCGCCGCGCCGTACTTCACGGTGATCGCGGCGGGTCGACCGGGTCAGGAGCTGGGCATGTGGGACGAGCTGAAGGCGGCGGCCATCGAGGTGCTCGTCGAGCACCGCGCGACGGTGACGCACCACCACGCGGTCGGACGCGACCACCGCCCGGGCTACGACCGCCAGCGTCCGGCGCCGTTCGCCGTCGCGCTGGGGGCCGCGAAGGCGGCGCTCGATCCCGCCGGCATCCTGAACCCCGGCGTGCTGGCGGGCTGAGGCCGCTCCGGCTCTACGATCGCGCCATGCGCCAGTACCTCGAGCTGCTCGACACGGTGATGCGTGAGGGCGAGGACCGCACCGACCGCACGGGGGTCGGCACCCGCTCCCTGTTCGGGTGGCAGAGCCGCTACGACCTCTCCGACGGCTTCCCGCTGGTGACCACGAAGAAGGTGCACACCCGCTCGGTGATCGTCGAGCTGCTCTGGTTCCTCGCCGGACGGACCGACAACGACTGGCTCAACGAGCGAGGTGTGTCGATCTGGGACGAGTGGGCGACCGAGGCGCAGACCGCTCGCTTCGGCCGCGCGGCGGGTGACCTCGGTCCGGTCTACGGGCACCAGTGGCGCAACTTCGGCGCGACCCTGCTGCCCGACGGCACCTTCGCCGATGACGGCACCGACCAGATCGCGCACGTCGTCGAGCAGATCCGCACGAACCCGGACTCGCGCCGGCTGATCGTGTCGGGCTGGAACCCCGCCGAGGCCGAGCAGGTCACGCTGCCGCCGTGCCACACGCTGTTCCAGTTCCACGTCTCCGGCGACGGCCGCCTGTCGTGCCAGCTCTACCAGCGTTCGGCCGACATCTTCCTCGGGGTCCCGTTCAACATCGCCTCGTACGCGCTGCTGACCCAGATGATCGCCCACGTCACGGGGCTGCGGCCCGGCACCTTCGTGCACACCATCGGCGACGCGCACCTGTACTCGAACCACCACGAACAGGCCCTCGAGCAGCTCTCGCGCCCGCCCCGACCGTTGCCGACGCTGGTGCTCGACCCGTCGGTCACCGAGCTCGACCAGTTCCGGTTGGAGCACATCACGATCGAGGGCTACGACCCCGCGCCCGCGATCCCCGCGCCGGTCGCGGTGTGAGCGAAGCCACGCTGTGACCACGATCGTCGTCGCCGCGGCGCGCGGTGGAGCCATCGGTCGTGACGGCGACCTGCCGTGGCACCTGCCCGAGGACCTGGCGCACTTCCGACGCATGACCATGGATCACACGCTGGTCATGGGGCGCCGCACCTGGGCGTCGATCGGGCGGCCCCTGCCCGGCCGACGCATGATCGTGGTCAGCTCACGCGAGCTCGACCTGCCCGACACCGTGGTGCGCGCCCCGGATCCGACCTCGGCGCTGGACCTGGCGCTGACCGAGGACGAGGACCCGTCGATCGTCGGCGGCGCCACGATCTACGCCGCGCTGCTCGACCGGGTCGACCGCATCGAGCTCACGCGCATCGACCGGGACGTGCCCGACGCCGACACGTTCTTCGAGGTGCCCGACGGGGAGTTCGTCGAGGTCGGCTCGCGAGCGGGCGAGGACCCGACGGTCACCTACGTCACGCTGGCCCGGCGGTGAGCGAGCGGCCCGCACCACGACGTCGCCGGCGGCGCCGTGTCGTGTGGGCCCTGGGCACCGTGCTGGTGGTCGTCGTCGCGATCCAGTTCGTGCCCTACGGGTGGACGCACTCCAACCCGCCGGTGACCGCGGATGCCCCGTGGCCCGACGAACAGGTCGCCGCGATCGCCCGCGAGTCCTGCTACTCGTGCCACAGCAACGAGACCGAGTGGCCCCTCTACTCGTACGTCGCGCCGATGTCGTGGTTGGTCCGCAGCGACGTCGAGTCGGGTCGCGACGAGCTGAACTTCTCGACGTGGCCCGACGACGATGGTGAGCTCGACGACTCGATCGAGCAGATCGAAGAGGGCACGATGCCGCCGTCGCAGTACACGCTGATCCATCGCGGCGCGGCGCTCAGCGACGCGGAGCAGACCGAGCTGATCGCGGCGCTCCGTGAGATGGAACGGGCCGGCGAGCGGGACTGACCGCTCAGCTCGCGGTGAGGACCATCCCGACGCCGAAGATGCCGACACCGAAGACGCCGACACCGAAGTTGCCGACGCCCTGTAGGACCGGTCTCGGCTCAGCGGCGAACGCTGCGGCGCGGCACGATGATCAGCTCGCCCGAGCGCGGGTTGGTGACGATGTCGACCTCGCACTCGTAGACGTCACCGAGCAGCTCCTCGGTCATGACGACCTCGGGCGGTCCCTGCGCGGCGACGCCGCCGCGCGAGAGCACCACGACGCGATCCGCGTGCGCGGCGGCGAGGCCCAGGTCGTGCAGCACGACGACCACGGCGTCGCCGCGCTCGGCCTGGCGGCGAGCCAGATCGAGCACCTGCTCCTGATGTCGGATGTCGAGCGCAGCCGTCGGCTCGTCGAGCAGCAGCACCGGTGACTGCTGGGCGAGCACGCGGGCCAGCGCGGCGCGGGCGCGCTCACCGCCCGAGAGCGACATGAAGACACGATCGGCGAACTGCAGCACGTCGGTGTCGACCAGGGCGTCGTAGACGATCTCGTCGTCGAGCTCCTCGGCGTCGAGACCCGCCCACGGCGCACGACCCATGCGCACCGACTGCACGACGGTGAACGGGAACGACAAACCCACCTGCTGCAACAGGACCGCCCGGCGCATGGCCAGCTCGACGGTGGACCACTCCGACAGCGGCGCACCGTCGATCGTGACCGAACCCCGCGTCGGGCTGAGGTCACCGGCGAGCACGGAGAGCAACGTCGACTTGCCGGCGCCGTTGGGGCCGACCAGCGCGAGCACCTCACCCGCGCGCACCTCGACGTCGACGCCGTCGAGCACCGCCACGCCGCCGAACGACAGCGCGACGTCCTGCGCCGACATGACGACCGTGCCCGGCTCGGCGCGTTCGGGGATCCGGACCGGACGGCGGACCAGCCCTGCCAGGCTCATCCCCAGCCGCCCGAGTTCGAGCGCTCGCGGCGCAGCAGCCAGAAGAAGAACGGTCCACCGACGAGCGCGGTGAGCATGCCGATGGGCAGGTCCGCGTAGTCGACGGCGTTGCGTGCGACCAGGTCGGCGAGCACCATGACCACCGCGCCGCCGAGGATGCTGGCGGGCACCAGCGTGCGGTGCGCAGGGCCGATGATCATGCGCACCACGTGGGGCACGATCAGGCCGACGAACGCGATGATGCCGGCGAACGCGACACCCGAGGCGACCAGCAGCGCCACCAGGACGATGGCGACCAGGCGCAACCGCTCGACGTTCACACCGACGTGTCGGGCTGCGCGTTCGCCGAGTGCGAGCAGGTCGAACTTCTTGGCGAGCAGCATCACGCCCACCAGGCCGATGATCACCAGCGGGGTGATCACCCGGACCGATTCCCAGCGTGCACCGTTGAAGCTGCCCAGCTGCCAGAACACGATCTGCTCGCGTGCCTGCGTGTCACCGAGGAAGACGGTGTAGGCGATGATCGCCGCGGTCACGGCGTTCACCGCGATGCCCATCAGCACGAGTGTCACGACTTCGGTCCGGCCCCCCGATCTGGAGAGCGAGTAGATCAGCAGGGTCGTGACCAGTCCGGTCAGGAACGCGACGAGCGGGATGGTGTAGGTCCCGATGAAGGTCCACTCGAAGACGATGACGAGGCAGGCGCCCACGGCGGCGCCGCTGGACACACCGATGACCGACGGCTCGGCCAGCGGGTTGCCGAAGACCGCCTGGAGCACCGCGCCGGCGCCGCCGAGCGCCGCGCCGACGACGATGGCCATGACCACGCGCGGGAAGCGGACGTTCCACAGCGCGGCCTCGCCACGGGGGTGGCTCGGCATCGGCCCGATGTCGATCCCGAGCCGGTGCAGGATCGAGCCGAGCACCTCGCCGGGCGGCACGTGCAGCTGCCCGTTGCCGGCCGCGATGATCGCGATGGCGACGAGCGCGACGGCCAGTCCGACGATCAGGATCGTCGCTGTGCGGGTGTGGACCGGCGGCAGCGCCGAGACCGAGCGGAAGCCGTCGGGCAGCACACGCGGTGCGGGCGCGGCCCCGGACGCAGCGCGGGACGCAGCTGGGGACGCAGCGCGGGCGGGTGGACGG
>JALYWI010000087.1 GCA_030852785.1 Actinomycetota bacterium | reverse complement strand
ACGCGCTCGACGGCCCGATCCAGGTCGCGCTCGTCCTGTGCTGTGCGGTCGTGGCGCTCATCGCACTGAAGAACGGCAACCGGTGGGAGGACGTGCAGCGCCACGGTCAGTCCGCCCTGTCGTCGCTCGCGAGTGCGGTGTTCATCCTGTTGGCCGTCGGTGCGCTCATCGGGACCTGGAATCTCTCGGGCACCATCCCGACGCTCGTCTACTACGGCATCCAGATCCTCTCGCCGAGCTGGTTCTACCTGGCCGCCGCCCTGATCTGCGGGGTCGTCGCGCTCTCGATCGGCAGCTCGTGGACGACCGCGGGCACCATCGGCGTCGGGCTCGTCGGGATCGCCACGATGATCGGCGTCTCGCCGGCGATCACCGCCGGCGCCGTCATCTCGGGCGCGTACCTCGGCGACAAGACCTCACCGCTGTCCGAGACCACCATCCTGACCGCGCAGATGGTCAAGGTCGACGTCTACGACCACATCCGCAACCAGGTCTGGACCTCGGTGCCGGCCTTCGTCATCGCGTGCGCGGTCTTCGCCGTCCTGGGCGTCGCCGGACCTCCGGTGGACGACGAGATCGCGACGTCGGTCGAGCTGACCGAGCTGAACCAGATCTTCCACATCACCCCGCTCAACCTGATCCCGCTCGTGCTGCTCGCCGTGATGTCGATCCGCAAGGTGCCCGCGTCGCTGGCGCTGCTGGCCTCGGCACTCGTCGCCGGCGTGTGCGCGGCGCTGCTGCAACCGGACGTCATGTCGAACTTCGTGGCGACCCTCGACCCGTCCCACACCGGCGTCGCCGGCTCGATCCAGGGTGTGTGGGCGTCGATGGCGAACGGCTTCTCGATCGACTCCGGACTCGCCGAGATCGACAGCCTGCTCTCGAGGGGCGGCATGGCGTCGATGCTGCCCACCTTGTGGTTGATCATCGCCGCGGTGACCTTCGGCGTCCTGCTCGAGGAGTTCGGACTGCTCGACCGCCTGGTGAACCCCCTGATCCACGCGGCGCGCAACACCGGCAGCCTGTTCCTGTCGGTGTTCGCCTGCGGCTTCGGTCTCAACGTCATCGCCGGCGATCAGTACATCGCTCTGGTCCTACCGAGCCGGGTGTTCCGGGCGACGTTCGCCGAGCGTGGGCTCGCGCCGACGAACCTGAGTCGCCTCGCCGCGGACTGCGGCACCGTCACCTCGCCGTTGGTGCCGTGGAACTCCTGCGGCGCGTACATGGCGGCCGTGCTCGGCGTGTCGACGCTGCGCTACCTGCCCTTCGCCGTGTTCTGCATCGCGAGCCCCGTGCTCAGCGTGCTGTACGGCGTGTTCGGGTTCCGCATCGAGCGGACGGACCAGACCGAATCGTTGGTCCACTGAGGCGTCGCCGATCTGATCCTGTCGGTTTCGTCGCGACTCGACCGCGTCGAACCGTGTCGATGATCGTGGGCCGTGGCTCATTCCTCGCCGAGCAGTTCGCCCAGCTGCGCCAGCGCACGGTGCAGCCGCGACTTCACGGTGCCCTCGGGGGTGCCGACGATCGATGCGATCTCCGGCACCGTGTGGCCCGCGTAGTACCGCAGCACGACCAGCTCACGGAGCTGCAGATCGAGCTGCTGCAGCGCGTCGACGAGGTAGTCGCCGATCACGGGTTCCCCCCGTGGGCGCATCCGGCGCAGCGCCCGATCGCGCACCGAACGCCGGCGGCCGATGTCGCGGCAGCGGTTGACCGCGACCGTCCGCACGAAGCCCGCCGGGTTGTCGATGCGGCCCCACCGGACGAGCAGCTCGGTGAAGGCCTCTTGTGCGACCTCCTCCGCCTCGCCGGTGCGGCCCAGCATCAGGTACGCCATGCGGACCACCATCGGGTGCTCCCGTTCGAAGAGATGTTCGAAGGTGGCGACCCGCTCCGACGACGGAGCAGCCTCGGTCGACGGTCGGGTCAGGCTCAGGCGGGGGAGTACGGGCTCACCGGCCACGCCGCTCATCCCGGCACCGTGATCGTGGTCGTCGTGGTCGTCGTGGTCGTCGTGGTCGTCGTGCTCGGCGAGTTCGGTGTGCCGCGTCCCGGGACCAGGACATCCGCAGCTCGCACCCGGGTCACCGAGACGTACTCGATGTCGCCGATCGCGTCCGAGATCGAGCCGCTGCGCACGGGATGACCGGTCGAGGTCTCGTAGCGCACCCACGAGCCGATGTCCGGGACGGCCACCGTCACGAGACCATCGGACTCCTCGACGGTGACGCCCGGCAGCGTCTCCAGCAGGCGCCGGAGCTCGGCGGCTCGCGCAGCGTCCGCCTCACCCGACATCAGCAACCCCAGCAGCTGCGACGATGCCCGGACCCCGTGGGGCTGGTCGGGCGCCACGGTCGGCACCGGAGAGCCCGGGAACTCGGCGGCGAGCAGCATCTCGATGATCCGCTGGGGGTCCTGGCCCCGGAGCGAGTCGATCGAGTGGAACGCCCGTACCACCCCGGACAGCTCCGATGGTGAGTTCGCCCCGAGCTCGTCGAGGGTCCCGTTGGCGTGATAGCGACGATCGGCGGTGAGCAGCGTCGCCCACTCGCCACCCATCTTCGGGTCCTGGGCGATCATCTCGGACGTGGCGTTCGGGTAGCGGTAGACGACGAGGGTCGCGTCGAGCGCCTCGGCGGGAACGGGCGTGGTCACCGTGGTCGGGCCGCCGTCGGCGGGTCCAGCGGTGACGCCGGTCGACGGGTCGCTGCCGGCGACCATCACGACGCCGGCGGCGATGACCGCCACGGCAGCCGCGCTGCCCGCCAACACGGTCACCCGGGAACGCCGGCGCCGGGCGGCAGCACGTGCTCGCACCGCCGCCAACGCATCCGGGTCCGGTGTCACGGCGCCCGCACTGCGTCGCAGGCGGTCCGGCAGGCTCCGTTCGAGTTCGGTCGGCTCGAGGTCTCGGGTCTGGCTCATGCTTCCTTGACGACGCAGCGCCCCGGATCGTTCTCCCACACGAACGAATTCCCGTTCAGGCCGGGACCGGGTCGGTCCGCCGTGACCGGCTGCCGAGCGTCATCAGCGCACCGCCGACGAGGATGGCGACCGCTCCGAGGGCAGCCACGCCGAGCACTGCGGCACGCCGCACGGCGGTCGCGTCGTGGCAGGCCTGCTCGAGCTCCTCACCCAACGAGTTGGTGCTCGCGGAGCTCCGGAAGGCCGTGCTGCACGAGACGATCAATCCGCGCGTCCCGCTCGGGGAGCGTTCGGTCACCACCTCGGTCGTGGTCGTGATGCCGCCGAGCAGCACCGCCAGCGGCAGGGCGACCAGCAGACCGAGCGCCGCCAGCGACGCGCCGAGTCGCCGCCGACCGACCGAGCGGATCGCGACGACCACCAGGACGAGTCCCGCCAGCACGGCCACGATGCCGCGACCGAGGGCTGCGGTCGTCCACCATTCCGGCGAGCTGACCGAGACGCAGTACGAGCAGGCGAACACGGTCGGAGCCTACGGGCGCTGCCCCGCAGATCGCCGGGTTCGCGGGGGAGAGAGAGACGGAAGCACGACCGTGCTCCGTAGCCTGGACGGGTGAGCACCGACATCATCGACGAGCGCCTGCTGGGCGCGCTGCATCTCCGGGCACTGGACCGTTCTGGCTTCGATCACGATCCGGCGGTCGAGCACGTCGCGTTCCAGGCGGGCACGCTCGATGCGCTCATGGCCGGCGGGTACGACGGCGACGCCACCGTCGGTGAGCTGCTGGCCCACGGCCACCTCGGTGTCGGCACGGTGCAGTCACTCGGCGGCGAGCTGGTGGTGCTCGACGGTGCTGCGTACCTGATCGACGGCGACGGCGTGGTGCGATCGGTCGAGGCGTCGGAGCGCACGCCGTTCGCGGTCGTGTGTCGGTTCTCGCCGCTCGTCACGGTGCGTGTCGCCGCGCCGACCGCGCTGCACGCCCTGCGCGACCTGGTCGACGCGCATCGTCCGGCGCTCGATGGCCGACCTGCCGAGGTGCTCGCAGTGCGGATCGACGGCGACTTCGATGGTCTTCGCCTGCGCAGCGTGCACGCGCAGCAACCGCCGTATCCACCGTTGGCCCAGGTCACGGCGCACCAGAGCGAGTGGACGCTCGGTCCGACCGCCGGGACGCTCGTCGGGTTCCGCTTCCCCGACGGCACGGCGGGGGTCGAGGTGCCCGGCTACCACCTGCACTTCATCTCTACGGACCGGCGCCACGGCGGTCACGTGCTCGACGCGACGTTGCTCGAAGGTGCCGTCGCGATCGACGGCGCCGACGAGCTGCATGTGGAGCTGCCCGAGGGGGTCACCCTCGGCGTGCCGGGCGCCGCCGACCGTGCCCAGATCCGCGCGGTCGAAGGCGGCTGAAGGACGGTTCGCTGGTCGGGTGCTTCACTGTCACACCCGGTTCGTAGGGTGTGTTCCAGGTCGTTCACTTCCCCAGATCGCCGGCGTGTTCGGTGGTGTTGAGCGTCCGGTCGTCGTGTCACCGGCACCCGTGGCACTGCTGATTGGTCATCTCCTGGGGGAGGCGCGCTCGTGTCGCTGCTCGATCATCCACCACCCGGTCCACCCGGCTCACCGTTGTCGGGTGCACCGCCGCTCGATCCGGTGCTCGCCGCGGACGACGAGTTGTTGTCCGCTCTCGACGACCTCGAAGCGTCCCAGCGTGCACTCGACGCTCAGCGCATGGCGCTGCTCGCCGAGACGCACCATCGTGCGGTGACCGAGCGCAAGGCGGGGCTGCGGTTGAAGGCCTACCTCGGTCACGTGCATCACGTCGCCGGGGCGACGTCTGCTCGTCAGGTCGCGA
>JALYWI010000081.1 GCA_030852785.1 Actinomycetota bacterium | reverse complement strand
GTGCAACGCCCGTGTGATCGACGCCCTCGTGATCGACGCCCTCGGGATCGGCGCGGCGATCCGTCGCCGGTGCCGCCTCCGCGGTGGCGTCGACGTCCGGGTCGACGTCCGCATCGGCGTCGACGCCGGCTGCTGCGGCGATGCTCTGCCAGAGGTCCGGCGGTGCGTCGGAGAGCTCGACGGGTTCGAGCGCGACCGACCGGATGAGGTCGATCTCCCGACCGAACTCCTCGAGGTCGTCGCCGCCGTCGCCCGAGGTCGGGTCGTGGTGGTCAGGCCTGGGCATCGAAGCCCTCCAGGTCTCGACGGATCCGCTGCAGTCCTCGGCGGATCGTGCTCTTCACGGTGCCCAATGGCGTGCCCGTCGTCTCGGCGATCTCGGAGTGCGAGAGCCCGTCGACGAACGCCATCCGGATCCACGTCGACCCCGGCTCGTCGACCCGGCGCAGCGCCTCCGCGACGAGGATCCGCGTCGCCACCAGGTCGATGTCGGCGTCCGCCGAGAGCGACCCGTGGCCGGCGGACCCCAGGTCGACCAGGTCGCCCGAGGCCACCGACTGGTTGCGGTAGTGCGCACGCAGGTGGTCGGCGATCTTGAACCGGGTGATGCCCATGAGCCACCCACCGAGGGAGCCCGAGCTCGGATCGAACCGATCCCGGGACCGCCACGCGGCCAGGAAGACCTCCTGGGTCACGTCGGCGGCATGCTCGGCGACCTGCTTGCGGCAGTAGGAGTACACCGCACGCTGGTGCTCGTCGTAGGCCCGTCGCAACGCATCGGGCGCACCGGCGGCGAAAGCTTCCGCGAGGTCATCGCCGGAGGTGCGTATCGGCATCGGTCGCAGAGTACCCGGCACCACCGTGGGAGCGCAGACCGGGATCGGCCGGTCGATCATGCGGGGGTCGGGGGCGATGGCGAGCACACTTGGTTCTTCGTTGCGGAACGCCTCCCGGATGCCGGCCCGGCGCATCGGGCGCATCGAGCGCCGCCCGGGCGACCGTGGGGCGCGGCCGCACATTGCGTGGGGTCCGCCGTGCCGGGACGCGGACGAGGCCGGCCCGAGCGGGGCCGACCTCGTCACGTCACTCGTGCAGAGCGGGCAGGGTCAGGGCGTGATGACCGAGCTCACCGTCTGGAGCGTGCCGGCAGCGGCGCTACCGACCACGTAGACGTTGGTGACGGCGCGGTCCTTGAGCCGCACGTCGTCGAGGGACAACACGGTGGTGGTCGTGCCGGCCACCCGTACATCGGCGGTGTAGCTCAGGAACGAGAACGCCGGCTGCACGGCCTGCTGGCCGTTGACCGCACCCTTGACCGGGGTGAACTTGAGCGCCGGCAGGTAGCGGCTCAGGGGGAACAGGCCGAGGTCGACGTCGACGGCCGGTGCCGCAGCCGCGTGGTGCAGCGCGAGACGGCCGGTGAACCACGGGACGGGGCTCACGTCGTTCGAGAACACGTTCAGGCCCACGTCGCCCGCGGCGCTGGTGTAGCTGGCGACGACCGAGAAGTTGCCGCCAGCAGGGACCGCGACGTCCTGGTCGATCGCGACGGTGTCGGTGTTCGCGAGCTTCACCTCGATGTCGTAGGTGGCCGCGGGAAGGGTGAGGGGACCGACGGTCGTCCCGAAGGCGAAGTCCTCGACGGTCAGCGTGCCGTCCACGTAGACGTCGACGACGGTGCCGGCGTCGTCGAGCGGAAGGCCGTGGGTGACCCACACCTTCGAAGTGCCCGGCGTGGATCCGCCGGGTGATGGGGCTGCGCCGGCACTGGAGGTGCCGAGTGTGAGCGTCGTGAGTGCGACGATGATCGCTGCGACCGACGCGATCCTGGTCCGTGTTGCCGACATGGTGTGCTCCTCGGGGGTGGGAAGTGGTTCACCCCTTCCTTCGCACGCCGCTGCCGACCGGATGCACACGTCGTTGCGGTTCGTACGGGTGGCGGGCGACCCGGGCCCGACCCCCGCTCCCGACCGGTTCAGCGCATGTCGGTCGCGGTGAACCGCTCGACACCGGCCAGCGGGAGCAGATCCTCGTGGCCGATCTGTCGCAACAGGCTGGCCCCGTCGAGGTAGACGCGCTCGTTGGTGATCCGGTCGCCGTCGAAGGTGAACACCGCGATCACGGCCACCCGGAACGATCTGCCCGTCGGTGGCATCCCCATGAACTCACCGGTGTTCGTGCCGAGAAGATCGAACTCGGAGATCACCGTGTCGTCGTCGGCGACGTGCATCCGGACGTGTTCGTGGCGTTGATCGGGGAACGCCGTGCGCTGGTTGCGGTGGTACGCGACGACGGCATCGGCACCTTCGTGCACCTGGCCGGTCGGCACGATCTCGTAGCGGGGCACGTCGCGGAACGTCGCGAGGCAGGCATCCCAGTCGTGATCGATCTCGGACCGGAAGTGCTCCTCGAGCACCTCGAGTCGGCGGGCACGGAGCTCGTCGCTGGTCACGGTGGGTCTCCTCGGGCAGTGGGCGCTGGGCGCACGCTACCGATTCGTCGCCAGGGTTTGACGACGATGCCGGTGGGTCCTCAGCCGAAGGTGGCGACCGCCAGGTCGATCACCGCGAGCTGGGTGCCGACCAGATCCTCGGGTGGCGCGCCGCGCCCGATCCAGCGACGGGTGACCGCGGCGTTGCCGCGCACCAACGTCGACGCGAGCAGGATCGCCGTCAGGTCGTCGGCCTCGGTGCCGGCGTCGGCCGCGAGCGCCGTCGCCATAGCGTCCTCGTGCTCGGTGGTGAGCGTCTCGAGCCGTGCGCGCAGCACGGGTTCGGAGTCGATCCACGAGAGGTAGCCGGCGGCCACCTCCTGGTAGCGCACCGCCTCGGTGCGCACGTGGTGGCGCCAGATCGTGATCGCGTCGTCGACGCGTTCCGGGTCCTCGAGGCGGTCGGTGAAGGCGTGCAGCACGTCCTCGAGCGGCGCCAGCGCGAGATGGGCCTTGGAAGGGAAGTAGCGCAGCAGCGTCATGGTGTGCACGCCGACCTCGACGCAGATCTGGTCGAGGGTCGTGGCGTCGTAGCCCTGCTCGAGGAACAAGCTGCTCGACACGGCGATGAGCGCTCGTCGGGTGCGCTCCTTCTTCTGCTCGCGTCGACCGACGGCAGCGTCGTCGAACACGTCCTCGGTCTCGGCCATGCCCCTCCTCTCGCCGATCGCTCGCAAACCCTTGCGGCGCGAGTGTTGGTGTCGTAGACCATTCTCACTCAAGAAAAGTGTGCCACTCACATTTTGGTCCGGGGGGACAAGATGGAGATCCACGGTCCTTCGTCCACGAGCACCGACCACGGGCGGCCGCGTCCACCGGGTCGACGCCAACGGCCGCAGCGCGCCGCACTGACCGCGCTGGTCGTGGTCGCCGCGGTCGCGTTGGGTGCCTGTACGACCAGCGAGGGGTCCGACGGCTCGGGCGACGGCGACGCGTCCCCGACGACGAGCGAGGTCCCCACGACCGAGGCCGGCACCGAGGCGACGGGTGAACCGGTCAAGATCGGCTACGTCAACACCGACTCCGGGGCCACCGCGATCCCGGAGCTGACCGAAGGCGCCGAGATCGCTGCGGAACGCATCAACGCCCACGGTGGTGGCATCGGCGGCCGCCCGATCGAGCTGGTCACCTGCGGCACCGACGGCACCCCGGAGTCGTCCGCGTCCTGCGCGAACGAGATGATCTCCGAAGGGGTCATCGCCGTGATCGAGGGCGCCGACCTCGGCTCCGACGCGAAGATCCCGATCCTGCAGGACGCCGGTATCGCCACGCTCGGGACCTCGACGATCGGGACGGGTCAGTCCCTCAACCAGGACGCGTTCTTCTTCTCGCCGGCGGCCACCACCTATCCGGCCGTCGAGGTCGACCTGGCGGCGAGCATCGGGGCGAAGAGCATCACTCTGCTCCTGCCCGACGTGCCGCAGGTTCCCGTCGTCAGCGACATCGGCGCCAAGCAGGCCGAGCTCAACGACGTGCAGGTGCAGGTCGTGACCTTCGATCCGGCCGCTCCGGACTTCGACGCCTCGCTCGCGGCGATCATGTCGAACGGCTCCGACGCCATCGCGACGATCGCCACCGACGACTGGTGCACCGGCATGGTCCGCGCCGCACGCTCCGCCGGGTTCGAGGGCGACCTCATCATGGGCACCTGCGGCCGCTTCGCCGAGGAGCTCGGCGTCGACGAGACCGAGGGTGTCTACGGCATCAGCTCCGTCTGGTCGCCCCGGTCGGTCGACTTCGCTCCGGACGAGGCCAAGCAGGTCATCGACGAATACGTCGCGGCGATGGACGCCGACGGCAAGGGCGACGACATCATGGGGCTGAGCTTCGGGGGATACGCGGCGGTGCAGCAGGCCGCCTGGGTACTGTCGACGATCGAGGGCGAGCTGACCGCCGAGACCGTCCTCGCGGCGATGAAGGTGATGAAGGACGGGCCCAACCCGCTCGGCCAGCCGATCACCTGCGACCCCAGACCCCAACCCGGCTTCTCTGGTTGCACCACCGGTTGGATGTTCTTCCAGCAGCAGCCCGACGGTCAGGCGAAGCCGGTCGTGGACGAGTTCGTGATCCCGAAGAGCTGAGCGCACGACGTTGTCGCAGATCGTCCTCTACCTCGGACTGGGCCTGGCAGCGGGAGTCCTCTACGCCGGCGTGGGCGTCGGTGTCGTCACCACGTTCAAGGCGACCGGCGTGGTCAACCTGGCGCAGGTCGGCTTCGGGATGTGGGGCGCCTTCACGTTCGCGGTGCTGCGCCAGGACGGCCGACTGGTGCTGCCGATCCCCGGCATCCCCACGCCGTCGCTCGGCGGACCCGCGACGACCGCGACCGCCATGGTCATCGCGCTGGCCATGTCCGCGCTGCTCGGCGCCGCCTCGTACCTGTTGGTCTTCCGGCCGCTGAGAGGCGCGTCGACGGTCGCCAACCTGGTCGCCTCGACCGGACTGCTCGCCGTCATCCAGTCGCTGATCGTGCTGCAGTTCGGCACCGCTGCGGTCCCCGTCGACCGGTTCCTCCCGGAAGGCGGCGTCCGCGTGCTCGGCGCATCGGTCCCGCTCGACCGGCTGTGGGCGGCGGGCATCACGGTCGTCATCGCGCTCGCCCTCGCCGCCTGGTTCCGGTGGACGCGCACCGGGCTCGCACTGCGTGGGGCCTCGGAGAGCCAGTTCCACGTGGCGCTCGCCCGCTGGTCGCCGAGTCGCCTCGCGCTGATCGGTTGGACCCTCGGCGCGATGGTGAGCGCGCTGCTGACCATGCTCGTCGCCCCAGCGGTCAGCCTCAGTCCCGTCGCGTTCGGTCTGCTGATCGTGCCCGGCCTGGCCGCGGCACTCATCGGACGGCTGTCATCGGTGCTCGCGGCCTGCGCCGGCGGGCTCGGCCTCGGCGTCGCGCAGGCGCTCATCGCGAACTGGAGCACCAAGGACTGGTGGCCGGACTTCGCTCGGGTCGGCGTCGCCCAGCTCGTGCCGTTCCTCGCGGTGGCGGTGGTGCTCACGGTGCTCGGCAGTCGACTGCCGTTCCGCGGCGATCCGATCGGCGCTCGGCTGCCCGCGGTGCGCCCGTCGCGGCCACGTCCGGTCGTCGTCGCCGCCGTCGCTGCCCTCGGCGTGCTCGCACTCGTGGCGACCGGTGGCAGCTACCGCTTCGGGTTGATCACGAGCATGGCGCTCGCCGTGCTCGCCCTGTCGATCGTGGTGCTCACCGGCTACACCGGACAGCTCTCGTTGGCGCAGGCGGCCGTGGCGGGCGTCGGCGGCTTCACGATCGCGAAGTTCGGCACCGGCATCCCGTTCCCGCTCAACCTGCTGCTCGCGGCGTTGGTGGCGAGCGTCGTCGGGGTGCTCATCGGGGCGCCGGCGCTGCGCATCCGCGGCGCGCAGCTGACGATCGTGAGCATGGCCGGTGCTGTCGCGCTCGAGAGCCTGGTGTTCAAGAACCCGTCGTTCGCGTCGCAGTCCGGCGAGATGATCCCGGCGCCCTCGTTGTTCGGCATCGACCTGGCCATCCGGCGTGGCAACGAGATCGCCCGGCTGCCGTTCGGATTGACCGTGCTCGTCGTGCTGGTGCTCAGCGGTTGCGCCGTCGCGTGCATCGCTGCGGGGCGCACCGGTCGGCGGTTCTTCGCCGTGCGCGGCGACGAGCGCGCCGCTGCCGCCGCAGGCATCGACGTGGCGCGGACCAAGCTGGTCGCGCTCGCGACGGCGTCGTTCGTGGCGGGACTGGCGGGCGGGCTGCTCGGCATGGTCCGGGGTCAGCTGACGGCGGACTCCTTCACCTTGTTCGTCGGCATCGCGGCGGTCGCCTACGTGACCATCGGTGGCATCACCCGCGTCGCCGGCGCCGTGATCGCCGGGGCGCTCGGTGCCCTCGGCATCGTCTACGTGGTGCTCGACCAGTCGATCTCGTTCGGCAAGTGGTACGGCCTCGCCTCGGGCGTCGCCCTGGTCGCCTCGGTGGTGCAGAACCCCGACGGCCTGGCGGCCAACGTGGCGGAGCGGCTGCGTGCCCTGCGCGCACGACGCGCCGGTCCCGAACCCGCGCATGTCGCCGCCAGCGGCGAGCCCGAGGCGTCGCCCACGGCGTCGACCGTGGCAGCGTCCGCCGACGGAGCGACCACGTCGGTCGCCACGGCCGTGGCCGCACGAGCCGCGATGGACGCCGCGCTCGGTTCGGTCGCCGAGGGCGCCACGTTGACCGTCAGCTCGCTCGGTGTGAGCTACGGCGGCATCCGCGCCGTGAGCGACGTGTCGCTCCGGGTCGAGGGCGGCACGGTGCTCGGGCTCGTCGGGCCGAACGGGGCGGGCAAGACCTCGATCATCGACGGGATCTGCGGGTTCACCGCCAGCACCGGATCGGTCGATCTCGATGGTGTCCGACTCGACGGGCAGCGACCGCACCAGCGCAAGCGGGCCGGCCTCGCCAGGACCTGGCAGGACGGCGGGCTGTTCGAGGAGCTCACCGTGATCGAGCACCTGGCCGTCGTCGCCGACGACGCACGCTTCGGCGACCTCGGCCGTGATCTCTGGTCACGCTCGGGCACCGATCGTGACCGGCTCATGGGGATCCTCTCGGCATGGGGGCTGGACGACGTGGCCGACCGCCGTCCCTCGGAGCTCTCGGTCGGCCGTCGCAAGCTCGTCGACATCGCCCGCGCGGTGGCCGGCGATCCGTCGGTGCTGCTGGCCGACGAACCCGCCGCCGGGCTCGACAGCTGGGAGAGCGAGGAGCTCGCCGCACGTCTGCGCGGCTACGCCGACACCGGTCGCGCCGTGCTGCTGATCGAGCACGACCTGGCCTTCGTCCGGAAGGTCTGCGACCAGCTCGTGGTGCTCGACTTCGGCAGCGTCATCGCGAGCGGTGATCCCGAGCCGGTGCTCGCCGACCCGTCGGTCGCGATGGCCTACCTGGGACTCGCCCCCGACGACGCCGGCGACACCGAGGAGCCGCTCGCCCCCGTGCTCGACATCGAGACCGGCCTGCCGATGGGCACGTCGTGAGCGGCGACGCGGCCGCGCCGCTCGACCCCGCCGCTTCGTCGGCGCCGCTGGTGGTCCAAGGGTTGTGCGCGGGCTACCAGGGGCTCCGGGTGCTGCACGACGTCGAGCTGTCGGTGGCAGCCGGCGAGGTGGTCGCCGTGCTCGGTCCGAACGGTGCCGGCAAGAGCACGCTGCTCTCCGCGATCGCCGGCGTGCTCACACCCGACGAGGGCAGCATCGAGTTGTTCGGCGACCCGGGCAGACCGGGATCGGTGCACCAGCGTGCGCGCCGGGGCCTTGGCCTCGTGCCCACCGGACGAGGACTGTTCCCCGGGCTCACGGTCAAGGAGAACCTCCGGGTCCGCACCCGCGACCGTGACGCCCGGGCACGCGCCGCGGAGTACTTCCCACGCCTCGGTCTGCTCATGGACCGACGGGTCGGTCTGCTCTCCGGCGGCGAGCAGCAGATGCTGGCGCTCGCCGCCGTGCTCGTGATGCGTCCTCGGGTGCTCCTGATCGACGAGATGAGCATGGGGCTCGCACCGCTGGTCGTCCGATCGCTCCTGCCCGTCATCCGCAGCGCCGCCGACGACGAAGGCGTCGCCGTTCTGCTCGTGGAACAACACGCCCCCGCCGCGGTCGAGGTCTCGGATCGGGTGCTGGTGTTGAACCGAGGGCGGATCGTGCACGAGGCCAGCTCGCAACAGGTCCGCGACGACCCCGCACAGCTCACCGCGATCTACCTGAGCGAGGCGCCGACGACGGCGTGAACCCGGACCGGGAGATCTCGTTGGCTGCCGGGTCCGGACGGCGGACAACATGGCGGCCATGACGACCGACGCGACGGCAGGGCACTCGAGCACACCGACCCCGAGCACGCGGAACTTCCGACAGGTCGACGTCTTCGGCAGCGACGCGTACACCGGCAATCCGGTCGCCGTGGTGCTCGACGCCGAGGGGCTCAGCGACGACCAGATGAGGCGTTTCTCGGTCTGGTCGAACCTGTCGGAGTGCACCTTCGTGCTGCCGCCCACGCTGGCCGGCGCCGACTACCGGGTCAGGATCTTCAGCCTGGAGCACGAACTGCCCTTCGCCGGTCACCCGACCCTCGGCACCGCACGCGCCTGGCTCGACGCCGGCGGCACGCCCGCCGGCCCGAGCACGGTCGTGCAGGAGTGCGGCATCGGCCCGGTGACGGTGCGCATCGACGGCGATCTGCTGTCGTTCGCCGCGCCGCCCCGCCGACGTTCCGGTGACGTCGACCCGGAGCTGCTCGCACGGGTGCTCGACGTGCTCGGCGTGCACGCCGACGACGTCGTCGATTCGGAGTGGCTCGACAACGGCCCGGGCTGGATCGGTGTGCTGCTGCGCGACGACGAGGCCGTGTTGGCTGTGACGCCCGACGCGACGTCGCACCCCGGCCGATGGGACATCGGCGTCATCGGCGCCACGCCATCCGGATCCGAGGTCAGCATCGAGCTCCGGGCCTTCTTCTCCGACGGTCCGACGTCGCTGCGCGAGGACCCGGTGACCGGCAGCCTGAACGCCGCGGCGGCCCAGTGGCTGCTCGCCAGCGGACGAGCGACCGCTCCGTACGTCGCCCGGCAGGGCACGGCGATCGGCCGGTCGGGCCGCATCCACGTGACGACTGCGGACGGCGACATCTGGATCGGCGGCCGCACCCACGTCGCGGTGAGCGGTACGGTCGACCTGCCCTGACCCCACCGCGACCACCACCACCACACGAATTC
>JALYWI010000071.1 GCA_030852785.1 Actinomycetota bacterium | reverse complement strand
GTAGGTCACCGTCTCGCCGAAGGGGATCGCTCGGAGCCGGTCCCAGACCCGTTCCTGGAACTCGTTGCCGTCGGTCGACAGCGGGAGCTCGAACTCGGTGCGTTCGCCGGCCAGGTACTCCTGGAGTTGTCGCGCTGCGAGGCCGAGCACGGCGTCCTGATCCGCGACGACCTGGGGGCCGAACGTGGCGACGTCGGGCCGGTGTGTGTGCGGGTCGAAGTAGATGCCCGTGACCGCCGTGCCGTCGGACACGACGGTGAGCGTGCCCAGCGTCGTCTCGATCAGGGCGTGACGGGAACTGATCGCCTCGAGGGGCTCGTCGATCGGCGCGGTGTCGTCGTCGGCAGTCGGGTCGTCGAGTGCGAGCGGGTCGTCGAGTCCGGCCGGGTCGTCCGGTTCGTCGAGCACCGTCGGGTCGTCAGCGGTGGGGCACACGGCTCATCCTAGGAAGCGGCGTCCGGGTCGTCGTCGAAGAGCTCGGCGAACCGGGCCGAGGCCACGCGCCGCAGCGACGCCTCGAACGCGGCGACGAGGATCTGCGTGCCGTTCGCGCGCAGCTCGGTCAGGGTGGTGGCGAGCTGCTGTGCGGTCGAGGCGTCGAGATCGTCGAGCCCGTCGGTCGGCAACAGGTGCTGCTGGAACACGTCAGCGAAGCGTTCGGCGACCCGATCGGTGGTCGCCTGCAGCGCCTCCCATTCGTCGAGCACCACGTCGAGCGGCACGCCCATGCGGGCCAGGGCCGCGCCGGTCTCGAGCGAGCGCGGATCGGACACCACGAACCGGCCGTCGTCGCGCATCTCGATCAGGCCCAGCTGCGCCGCTCGCTGGATCGATGCCGGGTCGAGCGACGAGACGGGGAACCGGGCGAGCAGCTCCTCGGCGGTCAGGACCAGCGGTTCACGTGCGCCCAGGAACCGGTCGAGGTGCCCGTCCGCGCCGAGCAGGTCGTCGAGGTCGCCGCCGCGCTGCCATCGATCGATCAGGGCGCCGATGCCGGCGAGCGAGAAGCCGTCGTCCTGGAGCCGAGCGATCGCCCGCAGCCGGTCCAGGTGCGAGTCGTCGTAGTAGCCCGTCCGGCCGACCAGACGGGGAGGCGGCAGCAGGCCCTTCGACTGGTAGAGGCGGATCGTGGTGGTCGCCACGCCCGCGGCTCGGGCGAGGTCGTCCACCCGCATCTCGGTCGTCGCCGCGTCAGCCATCGGATCAGCGTACATCCGATGTCACACTGGACAATGTGTGAGTGAATGGTAGAAGATCATGTGTGAGCGAATGCTCGCACATGATCCGGGAGGTCGACGGTGCCGAACGAGCTGGTGCACGCAGTGGTGCTGGGGGGCGTGGTCATCGTCCTGCCTCTCGTGTTCGGTGGGTGGCGCCGCTGGGCGCTCGCCGGCGCGGCAGTGGCGGGTTCCTTCATGGTGCCGGTCGGCGCAGCGTCCGCCGCTGTCGCGTCGATCTGGTTCGCGGTGGCGGCGTGGACCGCGACGGTGGAGCTTCGGCGGCCGGACACCCCGCTCGTCAGCGTCGTGCGCATCGCTGGCGGGTTCGGTGTCGTGGCCGCCTCGGCGTTCGTGATGTCTCGTGGTGGCGTCTCGCTGTTCGGCATCGGCGAGCCGATCGTCGAGCTGACCGCGGTGCACTTCACCTATGCCGGCGTCGGTGCCGTCACGCTCGCCGGTGCCGTCGCCACCGGTCGGGTGGGCCGACTGGCGCTGCTCGCCACGGCAGCGGCTCCGCCGATCGTGGCGCTCGGCTTCGTCGTCGCCCACCCGGTGGCCCAGGTCGGGGGAGCGGTGCTCATGTCGGCCGGTGTGCTGGCGACCGCCACGCTGCAGCTGCACGATGCCGCCAATCGGACCGGCGGGCAACGGTTGCTCCTGACCGTGTCGGGACTCGCGCCGTGGGCGCCGATGGTGCTCGCCGTCGCCTGGGCCTCGTCGCTGTACTGGAACGTGCCGGCACTGTCGGTGCCCGACATGGCGAGGACCCACGGCGTCATGAACGTCGTCTTCGTCGTGGCGGGTCTGCTGGCGAGGCGTCAGGTCGCCGACCACCCGGGCCGCCGACCCGCCGGTGCGCCGCACGTGATGGGAGCCGTGGCATGACCCACCTCCTCCGCCTCGGTCGACCGGACCGCCACACGCTCGAGCAGCTGCTGGCGCGAGCAGGGGCGGCGTCGCTCACCTACGACCACGTCGGTTCGACGCTCTCGGCGCCCGGGTCGAGCGACCGCAAGGTGAGCACCGAGCACCTCGAGCTCGGCGTCGGTGCGGCGACGTTCGACGCGGCGGTGTCCGAGCTGCGCACCTGGGTGTGCCACCGGGGACTCGGTGCCGACGTGTTCCCCGCCGACGCACCGTTGCAGGTGGGGACCTCGTTGCTCGTGGTGCTGCACGTCGGCCCCGTGTCGATCGTCGTGCCCAACCGGGTCGTGGCGGTGGTCGACGAACCGAGGCGCATCGGCTTCGCCTACGGCACGCTCGAGGGCCACCAGGAGCGCGGCGAGGAGAGCTACGTCGTCGAGCACCTCGACGACGACCGCGTCGTGGCGACGATCGGACTCGACGCACGTGCTGCCACCACCGCGGCACGCCTCGCCGCGCCCGCCGTCGGCTGGTTCCAACGGCTCGCGGTGCGGCGCTACCTGGCCGCCTGGCGCGCCGCGGTCGAGTCGTGAGCGGTCGAGTCGTGAGCGGTCGTGCCGGGTCACCGCCGCGGAACGTGAGCGGCTGGCTCGTCACCGGCGCGGCGCGGGGTGCGGTGACCGGCGTCGTGACGCCGGTGGTCGCCGCAGCGGCGCTCGCCGTGTTCGCGCTGTACCGATGGTTCGACCCGCCCGAACTGCCACCCGGGACGATCACGACGTCGAGCGCGTCCTCGTTCGAGGGCGCACTGGCCGGCGCGGGGTACCTCTCGCTGCTGACGATGATCGCCAGCAGCGTCGGGGCCGTGGTCGGCGCGGCCGTCGGACTGGTCACCGGAGCGTTCTGCGCGGCGCTCGACGCAGCGACCCGATGGCGACTCGAACCGACGGTGGTCGCGCTCGCCGGCGTCGCTGCGTACATCGTGGCGGCGGTCGCCGCCGTGAGCACCCCGTCGAGCGATCTGCCCGCCGCACTCGCGGTCGCCGTCCCGGGTGTGATCGCCGCGCTGACCCTGAAAGCCGTGCCGCTCGGGATGCGGCCGGCGGTACGGTCCCGGGCCATGTCCGAGCTGCTGGTCCGCCCCGCCGAGCCCGCCGACGGCGGACGCCTCCGCCAGATCGAACGTGCGGCGGGGGAGCGGTTCCGCGACGTCGACCTGGCGGCCATCGCCGAGGACGAACCGATGTCGCTCGACGAGTTGACCACCTACGCGACGGCCGGCCGCTCGTGGGTCGCGACGATCGGCGGCGACCGATCGGCGTCCGTGGTGGGCTATGTGCTCGTCGACGTGGTCGACGGCCACGCGCACGTCGAGCAGGTCAGCGTCGACCCGGTCGTCCAGGGCCGTGGCATCGGTCGAGCGCTGCTCGGTCGGGTCGAGGAGTATGCCCGGGCGCACGGCATGACGTCACTCACGCTGACGACGTTCCGCGACGTGCCGTGGAACGCCCCGCTCTACGCACATTTCGGCTTCCGCTCGCTCGACTCCTCCGAGGTCGGCCCGGAGCTCGCTGCGCTGGTCGAGGTCGAGGCGTCGCACGGACTCGACCCCGATCAACGGGTCTGCATGCAGCGGGTGCTCTGAGCCGACGAGGCAGCGTTTTCCTCAACGGTGTCCGGCGACGGCCGATCGGAACCCGAGGGTGCCGGTCGACGCCGGACGACGAGAGGGGAACGACATGAAGACCATCCGCTGGACCGCCATGTGGACCTTGATGTGGACCGCGAAGAAGGGCTTCGAGATCGGCGACCAGATCCACAACGGCTGGTTGCTCGCGAACTCCGACCACGACATCCGGATCTGAGTCCGGCGGCTGTCGGAGCCGACAGCGGTCAGCTCGGCGCGATCAGCACGGGCTTGACCACACGTCCCTCGAGCGACGCCGCCTCGGCCTCGTTGATCTGATCGAGCGGGAACCGTTCGATCAGCCGATCGAACGGGAAGCGGCCGTCCTTCCACAGCTCGAGCAGCCGTGGGATGAGCACGCGTGGATCCGCGTCGCCCTCGAGGATGCCCGATGCGGTCTTGCCGACCAGCGAGGCGGCGTCGAGCACGACGTCGCCGGTCTGGATGCCGACCAGCCCTGCGTGGCCGCCCATCTTGAGCGAACCGAGCGCCGAGAGGATGACCTGCGGGTTGCCGGTGGTGTCCAGGGCGTAGTCCGCGCCGCTGCCCGTCGCCGCGTGCACCTGCATGACGACGTCGTCCGCGCCGCCCTGCACGACGTGCGTCGCGCCCAGCTCGGTCGCGAGCTCCAGGCGGTGCTCGTGCAGGTCGACCGCGACGATCGTCGAGCAGCCGACCACCTTCGCCGCCATGATCGCCGCCAGGCCGACGGCGCCGGCGCCGAACACGACGAGCGAGGAACCGGGCTGCGCGTCGAACGCGACCATCACGGTGCCGGCCCCGGTCAGGAGCCCGCAGCCCAGCGGGCCGAGCATCT
The DNA here is from genome assembly GCA_030852785.1 of Actinomycetota bacterium. Lineage (GTDB taxonomy): Bacteria > Actinomycetota > Acidimicrobiia > Acidimicrobiales > Microtrichaceae > JAFAFN01. The sequence continues at coordinate 4,978 of JALYWI010000071.1, read as the reverse complement.
CGAGCGGTGCGTCGCGGTCGACGACCACGACGTTGCGGGCCGTCGCGACCGCGTAGGTGGCGAACGACGACTGACCGAACCAGCGTGAGGCGACCTCGGCGCCGTCCGCGTCGGTCGCGCCGGTCGAGAAGTCGAGTCGCCGCCCGGTCAGGTTCCGCATCAGCATCGTCTCGCAGTACGGCGGGCGACCCGCCAGGCAGGCGGCGCACTCGCCGCAGAAGTCGAACGACATCACCACGTGGTCGCCGACCTCGATGCCCTCGACGTCGGCGCCCACGGCCTCGACGATGCCGGAACCTTCGTGGCCGACGACGATCGGCGGGGGCGAGAACGACACCGGCGAGCGGGGCATGACGTCGGTGTGGCACATGCCGGTCGCGACGACGCGGACGAGCACCTCATCGGCGAGGGGGTCGGCGAGCTCCAGCTCCTCGAGCTCGTAGCGACCCTCGGGGTCGCGCAGGACGGCAGCGGTGATCAACATGCACCGCAGCTTGTCACGACGCGAGCCGGCGCTGGGCCAGCGGTCGAGGCAGGGGCAGCAGCCGAGGCAGGACCAGCGGCGGAAGCCGCGGCGCGCTCAGGCGTCGACGTCGGCCTCGGTGGTGGCGGCGTGACGCCAGTAGGCGACGAGCGACACGTCGCCGCGGCCGAGTCCACGTTCGTCACGCACGTACCGGCGCACGGCGGTCATCGCGCGGCTCTCGCCGCCGCCCCAGACATAGGTCGGGCGGTCGAACGCCGGCAGCTGTCGCGCCGCATCGGCCAGCAGCGAGGTGGTGCCGGGTTCGGCGCCGTCGCGGTGCAGCCACGTCACGGTCACGCCGTCGCGCTCGGGCAGCTCCTGTCGTTCGGCCTCCTCGGCCACCTCGGCGAGCACCTCCGCGGTGGCGCCCTCGGGCAGCTGCTCGAGGATCACCGCGACCGCCGGCAACCCGGTCTCGTCCGCGACCAGCACCCAGTGCTCGGTGCCCTCGGGCGGGTCGTACGCGGTGCGCGGGCCCCACAGCGCGACCGTGTCGCCGACCTGCGCACGAGCGGCCCAGCGAGAGGCATGTCCTCCCGAGGGGGAGTCTCCCGTCGGGGTGCCGCCCGGCTCGTCGCCGTCGTGGTCGTCGTGCAGCACCATCAGCACGTCGAGCTCGGCCACCTCGGGCCGCCAGCGGCGCAGCGTGTAGTACGCCCCCACCGGCTTGTCCTCCTCGGGCATGCGGGCGTGTGCCTCCCACGAGAACGACTGGTCGATGCCGAGCTCGGTGCGCCCCGGTGGCGGCAGCAGCAGGTAGAGGAACGTGTCGGGCCCGGCCGGTTCGAACGTCGTCAGGTCGCCGCCCCCGAAGGTCACCAGCCGCAGGTGCGGGTGCACGTCGCTGACCGCGACCACCTCGGTGATGAAGGTGCGCAACAGCGACAGCGCCGCGACCTCGCGGTCGCCGCTGGTCTGCTCGGGGTCGTCGCCTGCTGCCTCACGGGCCCTGGTGACCAGGTCGAGCAGCGCCATCGTGATGTCCTCGGAGTGCTCGAGCTCCCGGTCGAAGTCGATCCGCACGACGTGGTCGCCCTCGGCGTCGGTCGCGACGGCATCGACGCCGACGGGGTCGAGCCCGGTCAGCACGACCGCCGTGGCGTCGGTGCGCTCGGTGAGCGCTCGGCCCACCATGACCAGGGCGTCACCGAAGTCGCCGTTCATGTGGTCGAGGAACTCCTCGCCGTTCTCGGCCATCCATGCGGCGACGGGGTGGAGGTCCTGGGAGGCGTCGGAATCGGTGGTGTACGGCACGGTAGGTGAGCCTAACAAAGTGGGCCGGTGGGTCCTCGTCCACCGCCCGCGCCCGGCTCCACCGGAGCATCGCTCGGCGTCGTCCGCCGTCGTGGCGCTACAACTGCGCCATGGGTGGACCCGCGATGCGCACGATCGGCCTGCTGGGCGGCATGAGCTGGGAGAGCTCGATCGACTACGAACGGCTCATCAACGAGGGGGTCCGGACGCGCCTCGGGGGTGTGCACTCCGCCGATCTGGTCGTGCGCAGCTACGACTTCGCGCGCATCGAGGCGCTGCAGTCCGCCGGCCGCTGGGACGATGCCGGCGAGCTGCTCGCGGGTGACGCGGTGCGCCTGCAGCAGGCGGGCGCCGAGATCGTCGTGCTGTGCACCAACACGATGCACGTGGTGGCACCGGCGATCGAAGCGGCGCTCGACGTCGAGTTCCTGCACATCGGCGATGCGACGGCACGCGCCGTCCGGGCCGCCGGAGTCACCACCGCCGGGCTGCTCGGCACGCGCTACACGATGGAGCAGGACTTCCTGCGGGCACGGCTCGAGTCGCACGGTCTGACGGTGCTCGTGCCCGACGAACCGGATCGGAGCGTCGTGCACGACGTGATCTACGACGAGCTCGTGCGCGGGGTGCGCAGCGACAGCTCACGGCGCGCCTACCTCGAGGTGATCGGCCGACTCGTCGAGCGCGGCGTCGGCGGGATCATCGCCGGTTGCACCGAGATCGAGCTGCTCGTCGGCCCCGACGACGTCGACGTCGCCTACTTCGCGACGACCGCGCTGCACGCTGCCGCGGCCGTCGACGCGTCGTTGGGCGCCGACAGCCCGCTCTGAGCAACGGTCCCGCGGACCGCGCTGGGTCGGGTCAGGCGGCGCGCAGGTCGCCGCGTTCGACGCCGTCGAGCGCGCGGTGGATCGCGTCGAGGCCCTGCTCGGCGACCGACGCTCGCCAGCCGTCGTCGTCGACGAAGAAGAAGTCGAGCATCTCGGAGCGGATGCGCTCGCCGACGGGCGAGGTCGGGTCGCCGTGCTGGTGCAGCCAGTTGTCGGCCCGGAAGACCGTGACGCCCTGGGTCGGGTCGTGCGTGCCGAACTCCAGGACGAAGGTGTTCGTGCGCACGCCGCTGCCGGCGCCGTCGCCCGCTGCGTCGCCGGCGGCCCACGCGTCGAAGCCGGGTCCGAGCAGGCCGTGGTCGACGGGGTTCGACCGGTCGGTGCGGTAGATCCAGTCCTCGAACCAACCCGAACCGGCGACGGCACCCGGCTCGTCGGCGTCGGCGGTCTGGAAGACCGTCTGGCGACCCAGCGGACCGAGTCCGGTGTGCAGGTCGAGCGCGACAGCGTCCGTCGCGCCGACCAGCTGCTCGGACCAGATCGTCTCGAGCGCCCGCCTCGACCAGCTCGGGTGTGTGCCACCGAACTGCACGCCGTGGGGGTGGCTGTACTGCCCGCCGCTGATGGTCGCGAACGCCTCGACGTCGCCGACCTCTGCCCACCAGGCGAGCAGCTCCCCGAGGAAGGACTGGTCGTCGGGGTCGAGCTCGGTCGGGTTCAGGATCGGGTCGATCGCGGCGTAGCCGGGGTTGGCCGGCAGGTCGGGGCCGTCGATGAAGTTGCGGTTCACGTCGATGTTGTCGTGGTCGACCCGGCGGCTCCACGCATGGCCGTACGGGTTGACCGCGTGGATCAGCACGACGGCCAGGCCGGGCGCGAGGCGTTCCAAGCGACCGGAGTCGACGAGCAGGTGCTGCAGACCGCTGCCGGCGTGGCCCTCGACGCCGTGCAGTCCCGACGACACCAGCACCACGGTGGATGCCTCACCGACCGGCGCGCCGAAGCGGGCGACGTCGGTGCGCAGCTCGCCGCCGTCGGGGCCCACCCGCGGATGGGTCACGCTCGACCACGTGGCGCCGCGCGCTTCGGTGGTCGAGAGGAAACGGGTCTGTTCGGCGCGGTGGCTGTCGGCGGGTGGGATCAACATCGTGGAGGTGCTCTCAGTCGTCTCGGGTTCGGGGTCGTCGTTCGGGTCGCTCAGCTGCGGGGCGGTGCACCTGAGCGGGAGTGGGGATGGGAGTGCAGGGTCCGGCCGGCGACGACGGTGCGCAGCACCTCGATGTCCGCGATGGACGCCGGCGTGCACGTGGTCGGGTCGTCGGAGAGCACGACCATGTCGGCGCGGTGGCCGACCCGGAGCCGCCCGAGTCGGTCCTCGGCCATGCGGGCCGCGGCGCCGCCCGAGGTGTACATCGCGAGTGCCTCGGCACCGGTGATCGCCTGCTCGGTGGCGACCGGTCGCTCGACGGCGACGCCCATGGCGGCGAGCACGTCGGTCGCCTCGATCGGCGCGTCCGAGGACCCGGCGACGGCCGCACCCGCGTCGAGCAGGTCGCGGAACGGGTAGACCCGGCCGATGCGCTCGCCGAGGCGGGCGCCGAGCCAGCGCTGCTCGCTGCGCAGGCTGATCGGCTGCACGACCGCGGTGACGCCGAGCTCGGCGAAGCGCTCGACCGCCTCGGGGGTCAGCACCGAGGCGTGCTCGACGCGGTGGCGGTGCGGGCCGGGGTGGCGACGGATCGCGGTCTCGAGCAGGTCGAGCGCCTGGTCGTTCGCCCGGTCGCCGATCGCGTGGAGGCACACCTGCAGCCCTTCGAGGTGCGCCTCGAGCACCCGCCGCTCGGCGACGCTCTCGTCGATGGTCGACATGCCGCTCGTCGAGTGGTCGTCGCTGAAGGGGTGGTGCATGCAGGCGGTGCGACCGCCGAGGGTGCCGTCGAGGAACAGCTTCACGGCGTCGACCCGTCGCCCGAGCTCGGGCCGGTGCAGGGGAGTGTCGCGGGCGTCGCGCACGGCCTGCAGGTCGGGGGCGATCAGGATCGTCTGCACGTCGAAGGGGAGCTGCTCGACGAAGATCGACCACGCCATGGACTCGAGCGCTCCGGCGCCGCCGCTGGGTCCTTCGGGCGTCGTCTGGCAGATGGCGCTGATCGACGTCACGCCCTGGCGCAGCAGTCGCTCCGACCAGCTCGTCAGGCCCGCCAGCAGGTCGTCGAAGTCGGGGTCGGGCAGCAGCGACAGCAGCGGTTCGACCGCGTGCTCACGTGCCAGGCCCGTCGGACGACCCGCGGCGTCGCGCTCGACGCGACCACCGGCGGGATCGCTGCCGGACGGCGCGAGCCCTGCGGCGACGAACGCGCTGGTCGAC
>JALYWI010000051.1 GCA_030852785.1 Actinomycetota bacterium | reverse complement strand
ACGACGGCCGCTACACCGCGCTCGGCGCCAACCGTGAGGGCCTCATGGTCGTGCTGCAGCGTGTCCCCGAGGCGAAGGTCGGCAAGAACCGGGCGCACTTCGATCTCGTCGTCGACGACCTCGACGGTCCGACCGAGCACATCCTCGGCCTGGGCGGCACCTGGCTCGAGCCCGGCGTCACCCACGAGCTCGAAGGGTTCTCGTGGCGCTGCATGGCCGACCCCGAGGGCAACGAGTTCTGCCTCTACCTGATGGCCGCGGGACTGAACAACGACGCGCCGTTGCCGCACTGATCCGCTCAGTGGAACGGGTGGTGGCACTCAGTGCCACCACCGGCGTAGTGTGCGGTTCGAGCCAGTCAGTGGGGGGTGGTGACATGTCGACGGTCGACCCGTTCGTCGCACCAGAGGTGGTCGCCGACAGCGACCGGTACATCGTCGTGTCCGTCGACAGCCACGTCGGTCCGTCGGTCGTCGACCAGCTGGGTGAGTACTGCCCGGCGGGTCGTCGCGAGGACTTCGACCGGTTCGTGACCGAGATGGAGGCACACGGCCTGATGTCGTGGCGCTCCAGCGAGGCGGCCAAGGACGACGAGGACGAGAGCTGGTCCCTCGGTCGGCGACTCACTCCGCAGGACGCCGAGAAGTTCGCGAAGGTCGCCGGCATCCGCAACGCGAACCAGGTCGACATGGCGTTCATGCGTCGCAGCGTCGAGGCGAGCTTCTGTCCCGGGCTCCAGGACCACGACGCTCGCGTCGCCGACATGGATCGTGCGGGCGTCGCTGCGGCCGTCATCTACCACGGCGGCCTCAACGGGCAGTCCGTCCCGTTCTCGACCACCGGGCTCATCACGTGGGGCGACACCCGCTACAACGACCTCGAGCCCGTCGGGGTCCGCATGTACAACCAGTGGCTGGCGGACTTCGTGTCGCAGGCACCGGAGCGTCACGCCGGCATCGCGCACATCCCGATCTCGGACCCCGAGGCGTGTGTGCGAGAGGTCGAGTGGGCGGCCGAGGCGGGCCTGAAGGGCATCAACCTGCCGGCGCCCCGGGGCGACTTCCCGATGTTGAACGACCCGGTGTGGGAGCCGCTGTGGGCGGTGTGCGCCGAGACCGGCATGTCGCTCAACACCCACGGTGGCGGCGGTGAGCACTACCCCTACAAGGGCGACGGCGCACAGTCGATGTACATGATGGAGACCACCTGGCGCACCCGACGCGGTGTGTGGGTGATGATCCTCGGCGGCGTCTTCGAGCGGCACCCGGGGCTCAAGCTCGTCATGACCGAGCAGTGGATGGACTGGGCCACCCAGGTCGTCGCCGACATGGACGGGCTCTACACCGGGCCTGCCGCGGCGCACCTGCGGGCGACGCTACCGAACCCGCCGTCGTACTACTTCCGACGGAACTGCTACATCGGTGCGAGCTTCCTCTCGAACTGGGAGGCGAAGTACGGCGTCGAGCACGACCTCGTCGACAACACGATGTGGGGCGACGACTACCCCCACGCCGAGGGCACCTGGCCCCACACGCGAGAGGCGTTGCGGGCGACGTTCCACGACATCGATCCGGCGCACACCCGGCGCTACCTGGCCGACACCGCGATCCACGTCTACGGGCTCGACCGCTCGGCGCTGACCGAGGTCGCCGCACGGATCGGCCCGACCGTGGCAGAGGTCGCCACGCCCTACACACCACCAGAGGACGAGGCCGTCGGCCTGTACGCCTTCCGCACCGGACCGGGGATCTTCGCATGAGCACCACACGGACAGGCCCCTGCCGGCCGGTGACCACCGACGAGGTCGACCACCTGCACGAGCACGGGTGGGTGAAGTTGCAGCGCTTCGTCGATCCCGACGTGATCCACGCCGCCCTCGACCTGGCCCGCGAGGCGATGGGGGACGACGCCGACAGCAACCCCATCCCGCCCGGCTTCGAGAAGGCGGCGGCCGAGGGCAAGTTCGGCCTCGACTACTTCAACGCGCACCTCAGCTTCGGACTGACCAACCCCGTGCTGCAGCCGCTGCTCGCCGAGGTCGGCCGGAACGCGAAGCTCCTGCAGCGCCGAGCCACCGCGGACGGCGACGGCGTCGCCGTCCGGTACTACTCGGACTTCTTCGTGCCCAAGCTGCCCAACTCGAAGCAGTCGCTGCACAAGGGGAACGGCCCGACGGCGTTCCACCAGGACTTCATCACCTTCGCGGTCGACCGCTCGGGCGGCATGACGTTCTGGATGCCGCTCGAGGCGTACGGACCCGAGGCGGGCACCATGTCGTTCGTCAGCGGTTCGCACCGCGCCGGTGTGCTCGGCGACTACACGGCCTACGGCGACGGCGATGCGCTGTCGGTGTTCCCCGAGCTGCACGAGCTCGAGATGTCCGATCCGATGACCTACGAGGTCGGCGACATCACCGTGCACACGCACCTCACCATCCACGGCTCGGGACCCAACACCATGGACCGTCCCCGTTGGGCGTACCTCGTGGTGACGCAACCCGCCGACGCCTGCTGGAACGGCTCGCCGTGTCCGAACTTCAACTCCGACGGGATGCGGCAGTGGAAGCCGCTGGGCGACGAGCGCTTCCCGGTCATCAGCTGAGCAGGATCGGTCGAGCGATGACGTCCGTGCTCCCGCCGAGCAACTTCATGCAGATGTGCTGGGTCGTTCCCGACCTCCGACAGGCGATCGACGCCTGGGCGACCACGTCCGGTGTCGGCCCCTTCTTCTGGTTCGACGGTGTGCCGTTCGACGACGGCCGGCACCGCGGTGTCCCCGCGGAGTTCCCCGAGGTCACCGCCGCGATCGCCTACGCCGGCGACCTGCAGATCGAGCTCGTGCAACAGGACGGCGACCAGCCGGGGGTGTTCCGCGACATGTTCCTCCCCGGCGAGTTCGGGCTGCACCACCTGGCGGTCATCTGCCAGGACTACGAGGCGGAGCGCGACGCCTATCTGGCCGCCGGTGCCGAGCTCGCCTTCGAGGGTGAGGTCGCGTCGAGCCGCACCTGTTGGGTCGACACCTCGCCGTCGCTCGGCGTCATGGTCGAGCTGCTCGAACCCAGCGACATGCGCACCGGGTGGTTCGCACACATGAAGAAGGCCGCCGATCGGTGGGACGGCGTCGATGCCGTGGTGGGCGGTCCACGCTCGAACGGCGACGGGTAGGCGATGGCCGCGTCCGACGCGTCGGCGACCTTTCCCCAGCTGCTCGCAACCACCGTCGCGGCTCGACCGGAGCACCCCGCGCTCGTCACCCGGGAAGCGACGCTCACGTACCGCGAGCTCGACCGTCGGACGGCCCGCATGGCCCGGGCGCTCCTCGCGAGCGGCGCGGGCAAGGGCACGCGCATCGGCCTGCTCGCCCCCGACGGCGCGCTGTGGCTGACGACGTTCTGCGCCGCGCTGCGGATCGGTGCGCTCGTCACGCCGATGACCACGCTGGGCACACCGAGCGAGCTCGCCCACATCATCCGCACGAGCGACGCGCAGATCCTGATCGGTGTGCGTCGCTTCCTGCGGCGGGACTACGCCGAGACCCTCAGCGCCGCACTGCCCGGTCTGGCCGATGCCGAGGCGGGAGCGTTGCGCCTGACCGCTGCGCCCTACCTGCGGTCGGTCTGGCTCGACGACGACGCCGGCCTCTCGTGGGCCCGGCCCGTCGAGGAGCTCCTGTCGCAGGCCGACGGGCCCGACGCGATCGACGATGCGCTGCTCGCCGCGGTCGAGTCCGAGGTCGGCCCCAGCGACGACGCGTTCGTCGTCTACACCTCGGGCAGCACCGCCACCCCGAAGGCCGTGGTGCACCACCAGGGGTCGGTCGCAGCTCAACCCGGTGTCCTGGCGTCGTACTTCGGGATCGCCGCGGCGGACCGCACCATGCCGTTGCTGCCGGCGTTCTGGATGGGTGGCATCGCGTACGCGCTGCAGGTGCTCGCCACCGGCGCCACGCTCGTCTATCCGCCCGGCCCGGGCGTCGACGACGTGCTCGACACCGTCGAGGCGCAGGGCGTCACCTGCGTGATCGTCTGGCACATGCTCGCCGCGCTGCGTGCCGCTGCCGCGGAGCGAGGCCTCGACATCTCCTCGATCCGCGGTCTCGGTGCGCGCCCCGTCGACGCCGACGGCGAGCGCATCCCGACCCGGCGGCGCGGCAACCCGCTCGGCATGTCCGAGACCTTCTCGATCCACAGCGCGCTGCCGGTCGACCAGCCGCTGCCCGAGGGCAAGCAGGGCGCCGCCGGCCGCGCCGTCAACGGCATCGAGCGTCGGGTCGTGGACCCCGAGACCGGTGAGCCCGTCGCGCCGGGTCAGGTGGGAGAGCTGCACGTGCGCGGCGGCGCACTGATGAGCGGGTTCTACAAGGTCCCGCGAACGCAGGTGTTCACCCCCGACGGCTTCTATCCGACCGGCGACCTGGTCCGCATCGACGACGACGGCTTCGCGTTCTTCGTCGGCCGGACCGGCGACATGATCAAGACCAACTCGGCCAACGTGTCGCGCCTCGAGGTCGAAGCGGCGTTGAACGCGCTGGCCGACGTCGAGCTGTCGCTCGTCGCCGGGCTGCCCGACGAGACCCTCGGCGAGCTCGTCGTCGCAGCGGTCGTCCCGGCGCCGGGTGAGCACCCGACCGAGGACGGGATCCGGGGTGCGCTCGGTGAGGTGCTGTCGAGCTTCAAGATCCCGCGCCGGATCGTGTTCATCGGCCATGACGACGTGCCCAGGACGACGACCGGCAAGGTCCGCCTGTTCGAGCTCGGCGCCCTGATCGAGTCGCGCCTGAACGGCTCGCACCCGGAGCAGCCGGTCCCGAACGGGTCGCGTCCGAACGACCGGACCAGAGGAGGCACGGCACATGACCGATGACCAGGATCGACCGTCACCCGAGGAGATCGTCCTCTACGAGAAGGACCCGGCGACGAAGATCGCCACGATCACCCTCGACCGCGCCGATGACCTGAACGCGATGACCATCGGCGCGCAGCACCGCTACGCCGATCTGGTCCGCCAGGCGAACTTCGACGACGACGTGAAGGTCCTGGTGATCCGGGCGAACGGCCCGAACCTCGGCAGCGGCGCGGACCTGCCCGAGCTCATGGGCATCATGGCGGACCCCGACGGAGCCGGCATGAAGCGAGCCCTGCGCATCCCCGAGGACGCAGACGTCGAGTACCCGCCGCGCAGGGCGTACCGCTACGGCGCCAACAACCTGCAGAACTACACCGACCCCAGCGCCGGCATGCGCAGCCTGCAGGACTTCAAGAAGATCAGCATCCTCGAGGTCAGGGGCTACTGCTACGGCTGGCACTTCTACCAGGCGGCGGACGCCGACATCATCATCTCCTCCGAGGACGCCCTGTTCGGCCATGCGGCGTTCCGCTACGCGGGGTACGCGGCGCGGATGTGGCAGTGGTGCGAGACGATGGGGCTGCGCCGGTTCATGGAGATGGTGTTCACCGGCCGGCCCTTCACCGCGCAGGAGATGTACGACTGCGGCTTCGTCAACACCGTCGTGCCCTTCGACGACCTCGAGGCGATGACGCAGCGCTACGCGCTGGCGTGCTCGCGGTCGCGGCCGACCGACACGGTGTTCGTCCAGAAGGTCTTCTTCGAGATCTTCAAGCAGCAGAAGGGCGAGTACATGGGCAGCATCATCTCGGGACTGCTCGAGTCCATGGGGCCCCAGATGCGCTCGGACCCCTCGGCCATGGACCTCGACGAGATGATGGAACGAGGGCTGACCAACTCGGTGCGCGACAACGACGAGCGCTATCCGCCCGAGTGGCGCCTGAGCCACCGCGGCCGGGCAGCGGAGTGATGTCGTGACGCTGACGTTCGCCAACGCCCGGGTCTTCGACGGACACGACCTGCTGCCCGGACTCCATGACGTGCGCGTCGAACGCCGCACGATCGAGTCCGTCGCGCCGCACGATCCGACGGTCGAGGGCGATGTCGTCGACCTGGCCGGCATGACGCTGATGCCGGGGCTCATCACCAGCCACCTGCACCCCGACTTCTTCCGCTACGAGCTCACCAGCGGCGACCGGCCGGGCAAGGAGCTGCCGCCGGGCGTCATGATGGCGATCGGCGTGCGCACCTGTCGGGTGCTGCTCGAGAGCGGGTTCACCGGCTACTCCGGAGCGGGCTGCGCCCACGACATCGACGTGCAGCTGAAGATGGCGATCGCCGAGGGCATCATGGACGGTCCCCGCATCCGTGCCTGCGGCCATCACATCGGGACCACCGGCGACGTCAACAACAGCAGCGCCTGGTGGAAGGCGCACACCGAGCCGGGCATCGACCTCTGCGGCGACGGACCCGACGAGCTCCGCAGGCTGGTGCGCACCGAGACCAGCCGGGGGGTCGAGACGATCAAGGTCTTCGCCAGCGCCGGCCACGGCATCCCCGGCGCCAACCGCCGCACGATGTCACGGCCGGAGCTCGCATCGATCGTCGAGGCCGCCCACGAGCGCGGCGCCAAGGTCCGAGCGCATGTCACCGACAAGGCGATGATCCTCGAGTGCCTCGATCTCGGCGTCGACATCATCGACCACGGCGACGAGATCGACGACGAGTGCATCGAGCGGATGGTCGAGGCGGGCACCTACTGGGTGCCGAGCATGGTCTACCTGTGGAGCGTGCTCGAGATCGGCTACGGCCGGTTCTTCGGCGTGACCTCGGAGCTCTACGAGCACATGCGCGCCACGATCCCCGTCGCTCACCGGGCGGGCGTCCGCATCCTGATCGGCGACGACTACAGCGGGGTGTTCCGGTCGCTGATCGAGAACGACCCGCTCGACCACCAGGTCGGCAACTACGGCCGCGAGTTCGAGTTCTACGCAGCGATCGACGGCGTCGAACCGCTCGACGTCCTGCGCTGGGGGACGAGCAACGCCGGACAGCTGCTGGCGGACGCACCCGCACGGGTCGGCGTCGTCGACGCCGGTGCACTCGCCGACCTCATCGTGGTCGACGGCGACCCCGTCGCGGACCTCTCGCTGTTGGCCCGGCCGCAGCAGGCGCTCAAGCTCGTCATGTGCGACGGCGCCGTGGTGATCGACCGCCTGTCACCCGGTGAGCACCGCGGAGGAGACCGACCATGACCACGTCGAACGACCAGAGGGTGGTGTTCGTGACCGGCGCCGCATCCGGCATCGGCCGTGCCGCTGCCGAGGCGTTCGTCCGCGCCGGCTACACCGCGGTGCTGGCCGACGTGAACGAGGCAGCCGGGCAGAGGGTCGAGACCGAGCTGAGCGCCCTGGGGACGTGCAGCTTCGTGCGCTGCGACGTCGCCGACGACGACTCGGTGCGCAGCGCCGTCGAGCACGCGGTGGCGAGCAACGGCCGCCTCGACGCCGCGTTCAACGCAGCCGGGATCGACGGCGAGCACGGCAAACCGACCGCCGAGTGCACGATGGAGAACTGGAGCCGGGTGCTCGCGGTCGATCTGACCGGCACGTTCTCGTGCATGCGCTACGAGCTGCCGGCGATCATCGCGTCGGGTGGGGGCTCGATCGTGAACTGCGCCTCGGTCGCCGGGCTGCGCGCCGCCGCGACGGTGCCGGCGTACACCGCCGCGAAGCACGGCGTCGTCGGCCTGACCAAGGCCGCCGCGGTCGAGTACGCCCGTGCGGGCGTGCGGGTCAACGCCATCTGTCCCGGCACCGTCGACACCCCGATGTTCCGGAGCTCGATGCCGGAGAAGGTCATCGAACGGCTCATCCGGACCAACCCCGCCGGACGTCTGGCCGAGGCGAGCGAGATCGCGGACATCGGCGTCTGGCTGTGCCGAGACGCCCCCGGGTTCCTGACCGGCCAGGCCATCACCGTCGACGGCGGCGCCAGCTCGTGAGGGCTCCGACCGCCGACGCGCCCGCCCCGGCCCCGCCGTGGGCCCGACAGAGAGGCCATCGATGCACCGCATCCTGCTGAACACCTTCGTGATCGACACACCCTCGGCGACACAGGACCAGACGGTCGAGTTCTGGGCGACGGCGCTCGCCGCCGAGGCCCAGGCCACGCCCATGCCGCAGTACCACGTGCTCGGCGACGCGATGCCGCCGAACCGCGTGGTGGTCCAGGGTGTGCGGTCCGGTCACGCGGGTGTCCACTTCGACATCCACACCGACGACCTCGACGCAGAGGTCGCCCGCCTGGAGCGGGCCGGCGCCGAGGTCGTCAGGTCGTGGGCCGACCATCCGGGTTGCTGGGTCGTCATGAAGGATCCCGCCGGCATGGAGTTCTGCGTCGTGTGGGCGCTCAACGAACGACGCCCGCAGGAGGACCGCGACGACTTCGAGCGACGGGCGAGGCCGGTCGAGTGACCCCCGGCTCGCTGCGGTCGGGTAGAACAGCCCCCATGGCGGCTTGCAGCGGATGGCTCGTGTGAGGAAGTCGCAGCACATGACCTCGGTCTCCGCCATCGAGAAGGCCGCACTCGAGCTGATCGCACAACAGGGCTTCGATCACGTCACCGTCGAGGACATCGCTGCCGCCGCCGGCATCTCGCGGCGCACCTTCTTCCGCTACTTCTCCTCGAAGAACGAGATCCCCTTCAGCGAGTACGGCGCTCTGCTGGTGGCGCTCGAGGAGTGGCTCGCGTCCGAGCCCGACGACCGGCCGATCTTCGACGTCATCGCGGACGCAGTGATGCGCTTCAACCGGGTGCACACCGACGGCGGGGTCGCACACCGCGAGCGCATGCGACTCGTCATGCGCACGCCGTCGTTGCGGGCGAACGCGGCGCTGCACCAGGACGACTGGGTCGCCGTGCTGGCCCGCTATGCGGCGCGGCGGTTGGACACGGCGCCCGACGAGCTCGTCCCACAGCTGATCGCCCAGGTGGCCCTGGGGACGGCGAACACGGCGTACGAGCAGTGGCTGAACGACGAATCGAGCGACCTCGGCGCGCTCGTGGACGAAGCGTTCTCCCGGTTGCAGGAGCTGTCGTCCCTGCCGTCGACCCGCTGACCGCATCACAGCCGGGTCGTCGCACGGGTCGCGGTGTGCAGCGCGTCGTGGCTCAGCGCTGCTGCTGGGACGCCCAGCGGGGGTAGTCGATGCCTGCGAGGTGGTTGATCACGAAGCCCTGGAGGACGAGCAGCACCACGGCCAGCATCAGCACCACGAGCTGTTCGGGCTCACGCAGGATGCCGAGCGAGACGATGAGCGTGGTCGCACCCGCAGGCGGGTGCGGCACGCGGCACCAGACCATGAGCCCGCTCGTGAGACCGAGCGACAGGGCGGCAGCACCGACGCGAGCCCACGTCACCTCGGTAGCGAGCGCCGGGGCTGCGGCGGTCAGTCCGAAGAGGACCAGTGACAGGTAGCCCGCCGCGGCGCCGATCGCGTGGCCGCAGAGGGTGTTGCGGGGCGACGCAGCGGGCGCTGTCGGTGTGTAGAAGAGCAGGAACGCCGTGGGTCCGAGCGACGGGAAGATGAGCGGCTGCCGGGTGAGCACGGCCGCCGCCGACATGATCCCGATCGAGATGACGCCGTTGACCAGCGCGAACGCCCCCATGATCGTGGTGGAGGAATGGCGCTCGACCAGGGCAGGGACTCGGAACCTCGTGCCGAGACCGTGCAGCACGGTGTTCATCTCGCCGCCGATCGGTCCGGGGCGTCGTGGCCCCGGGAGATCGGTCGGATGCTGGTTCTCCTCGGCGTTCACGCTGCTCGTTGCGGATCAGTCATGTCGGATGAACCATCGGAGACCGAATGCGGCCGCTGCCACCACCACCGACAACGCAGCGGCGGCGCGTGCAAGACCGGGCTCGTGGGCGAGCACTCCTTCGAGCGCGACGACGAGCAGGAAGGCCTGCAGCGACAACAGGAGGATCAGATACGCGAGCAGTCCGCCGTTGCGCCGGCGATCTGCGCCGACCGAGGGTCTCATGCCTGGTCCACTCCGAGGGCCCAGACGGTGCCGTCGCGCACTTCGACGTCGATACGGGTGAGCGGCCGTTCGGGCGGCCCCGCCGTCGGGTCCCCGCTGCGGGGATCGAACTCGCCCTCGTGGCATGGGCAGTACAGCCGGTCCTGATCCGCCTGCCAGAACACGACGCAGCCCAGGTGCGTGCACTTCTGCGAGAACGAGCGCAGCTCGCCACCCGGTAGATGCACCAGGATCGCGGGTGCGTCGTCGTCCGGATACCTGAAGAGGTGCTCGGTTCCCTCCGGAACGTCCGAGAGCTCGACGATCGGTCGGGGCTCCCCGGTGTTCGACCGTTGCAGGCTCGCCCAGGCAGCCGCGCCGACGCTCCCCGCAGCGAAGACACCCGATGCGGCGAGCAGGTACCGGGTGAAGTCCCGCCGAGCGATCAGCTCCTCTCCCGACGAGGTGAGCGGGAACTCGTCCCGCCACAGCGGGTCGGACGAGGCCGATGCTCGGTCGTCGCGGTCCGGGGAGCTCACGGCGCAGCCTCCTCGAGTCCGAACGGGTCGTCCTGCCAGCGGACCGCCTCGGAGCCCGCCATCACGTCGATGGGTCCCGGCAGGAGGTCGTCGACGACGGTCGCGACCTTCGTCGGCACGACCTGGTTGCCGAACCGGAACTCGTGCAGCAGCTCGCCGGACCGGGTCGCGGAGAAGTCCTCCTCGGTGCCGAACCAGAGCGCCTGGCTGGGACAGACCGATGCGCACATCGGAGCCAGACCCGCGCTCGTGCGGTCGTAGCACATGTCGCACTTCATCATCTGATCCGGTAGCGCGAAGTACTTCGGCACTCCGAACGGACACGCGAGCACGCAGTTCGAGCAGCCGATGCAGCGCGGCTTCAGCGCGGACTGCACCACGCCGTCCTCGTTCTGTTTGATCGCGTCAGCCGGGCAGACCTCGGCGCACGTCGGGTCGTCGCAGTGCATGCAGACCATCGGTGCGGTCTGGGTGGTGGCGCCGCGATCGACGAACTCGAGGTGGATCAGCGACTGCCCGCGATGGGTGCCGCACTCCTCGCAGGCCTGCACGCATGCTTCGCAGCCGATGCAGCGGCTCTGGTCGATCACGAACATCTTGTCACCGACGAGTGGATTCACTGGCTGGCTCCCTCGGCTCGTTCCTGCAGGGTGGTGACTCGACGGTCCCGGATCTGGACGTGACCGTCGGCCTTCTCGACACGGACCGCAGAGACCTTGTACTCCGGGATCTTCGAGATCGGGTCGAGCGCACGGTTCGTCAGCTGGTTCGCCGACCGATCGCCCGCCCAGTGGTAGGGGATGAACACGGTGTCGGGCCGGATCGACTCCACCACCCGTGCCGGCAGCACCATGGAGCCGCGCCGGGAGGTGACCCGGACGAGGTCGCCCGACCCGACACCGAGTCGCGTTGCGAGCCGCGGGTGCATCTCGCAGAGCGGCTCGGGATACTGCTCGACGAGCGGGCCGATGCGACGGGTCTGCGTGCCCGAGAGGTACTGCGAGATCACCCTGCCGGTCGTGAGCCACACGGGGTACTCGTCATCGACGACCTCGGCTGCCTCTCGGAAGGGCACCCCGTGGAACCGTGCCCGACCGTCGGGGTGGGCGAACCGGCCGCCCTCGTACAGGCGGGGTGTGCCGGGGTGACCGGGCTCGGGGCACGGCCAGAAGATGCCGTGCTCGTCCTCGATGCGCTCCCAGGTCATGCCGAAGTAGTCGGCAGTGCCACCGTGGGAGGCCACCTTCAGCTCGTCGAAGATCTCACGCGTGGATCGGTAGGGGAAGTACCTCCCCCGTCCGAGCCGTCCGGCGAGATCGACGAAGATCTCCCAGTCCAGGCGAGCCTGCCCGGGAGGTGACACGGCTGCGTTGATCTTGATCGTGCGGCCCTCGACCGAGGTCGAGGTTCCCTCGTCCTCCTCGTGCAGCGACCCGGGCAGCACGACGTCGGCATGGTGGGCCGACTCCGAGAGGAAGAAGTCGATCACGCCGTAGAACTCGAGCTTGTCGAGCGCCTCGGCGGTGTGGCGTGTGTCGGGCAGCGACACGGCGGGGTTGAAGCAGATCGACAGCAGCCCTTTGATCTCGCCGTCGTGGATGGCGTCGACGATCTCCTGGGCAGTGATCCCCTTGCCGGGGATCTCGTCCACGTCGCACCCCCACACCGAGGCGACGTACTCGCGGTGCTCGGGGTTCGAGATGTCCCGGTTTCCCGGGAGCTGATCGCATTTGTGGCCCTGCTCCCTGCCACCCTGTCCGTTGCCTTGACCCGTGATGGTCGTGACGCCGCAGCCGGGTTTGCCGAACTTGCCGGTCGCGAGGCCCAGGTTGATGCAGCTCAGCACGTTCTCGACGCCCTTGGACTGGTGCTCGATGCCGCGTGCGTGCAGGAGCATGCCCGTGGCGGAGGTCCCCCACAGCCGGGCCGCCTCGAGGATCCGGTCCTCGGGCACCCCGCAGATCTCGGCACCCCACGACGGCGTCATGTCGCGGACCGCGTCGGCCGCGTCGTCGAAGCCGAGGGTGTGCGCGTCGATGAACTCGTGGTCGAGCCAGTCGTTCTGGATGAGCACGTGGAGGATCGTGCCCATGAGCGCCGAGTCGGTGCCGGGCCGCAGCCCGAGGAACACATCGGCGGTACGGGCGAGCGGTGTGACCCGGGGGTCGGCAACGATGACCTTGGCCCCGCGATCACGGGCTCGCCACACGTAGCTGGTCGTGATCGGCGCGCACTCGGCGACGTTCGCTCCGGCGATGAACACGACGTCGGCGAGCGGGATGTCGCTCCACGGATTGGTGGCGCGGTCCATTCCGAGCGCCAACTTGTTCGCCGCGCCCGCGCTGACCATGCAGAGCCGGCCGTTGTAGTCCAGGTTGGCCGTCTGCAGCGCGAGCCGAGCGAACTTGCCGATGAGGTAGGACTTCTCGTTGGTGAGCGAGACACCCGACAGCAGCGCGAACGAGTCCTTGCCGTAGGTGTTCTGGATGCGGCGGATCTCGGCGACGGTCCGGTCCAGCGCCGCGTCCCAAGTGGTCGCGCGGAACCCGCCCGGCGACTCGGGATCCCGCTCGAGCGGGTCGAGCAACCTGTCCGGGTGGGCACCCTGGAGGTAGCGCTTGACGCCCTTCGGGCAGAGCTTGCCCTCGTTGAAAGGGAAGTCGTACCAAGGTTCGAAGCCGACCACCTCGTTGTCGGCGACCTTCAACTTGATGCCGCATTGCTGACCGCAGAAGCAGCAGTGTGTCTCGACCTCTCGGTCGACGGTCAGGCCTGTGTTCCAGCCGCCGGGAGGCGCCTGGTTCATGTGCGGTCCGTACCGCTCGATCAGCTCATGCTCGGTGACCGGTGGTCGGGCCATCAGCCGAACCCTCCGACTCGCGCCGTCTGAGCAAGTGTCACGCTGGCCCTCCGGCACGCAGGACAGGTGTCCTGCCAGTTGCCGCTCGGTGAGGAGTAGTCGAATCCGACCATCGGCAGCACCTCCTTGAGATCGTTCACCTGCATGGCCGACGCGTACTCCGTTCCGCACCTCCGGCAGTGCTGCTGGTCGCCACGGGCTCCGGCGTCGCGGTAGTAGTGCACGCCGAGGTTCGCCGGGCGTTGGAAGATGTGGAACAGCTTCCCGAACGGGATGTAGAGCAACCCGAGGATCACGGTGAGGGCGTGCAGGTTGTTCAGGAAGCTGTAGTAGCGGCCCTCCAACCAGAGGCTCGATGCCGTGAGGAACAGCCCGGTCACCGACACAGCGAACAGCCCGGCCAGCGCGAGGAAGTCGCCCTCTCGTTCGACCGCGAGCGCTCCGGGGTCGCGCAGGCGTCGGTACAGGAACACCAGCACCCCGGCGATCACCAGGAAGGCAGCGATGTTGAGCAGGTGGAAGGTGACGAAACCGAACACGCTGGTCGCCTCGAACGATGCGGTGCCGACACCGAAGAGGAAGGCGCGGTACCGGCCACCACCTTGACCGACGGATTCGAAGTGCAGCCAGCCGAACGTCAACGGGAACGTCACCGCGGCGGCCAGGATGCAGCCCCAGAACACGAGCTGGTGCGCCGCCCAGCGTGCCGTCGAGCGCCGTCGGATGAACCCCTGGGTCAAGAGGTTGGTCACCACGAGTCCGATCAGCCCGACGGCGTTCCGGCCACGGCGGCCCGACATCCGGAACGACTCCCAGCCGCGCTGGTTCAGACGTTCGGTCGGAGGGCGTTGGAGCCACACCAGGTACCGGTAGACCGTCGCGAACACCGCGAGCAGGACGCCGATCAGGTAGCCCGCGAGAGCGGCGTCGAACCACTGCAGGCCGCCGCTGCCCAGGAAGACACCGACGAGCACGACCAGGACCGCAGCGCCGCCCCAGCCTGCGGCTCGTAGGTCGAGTGGGGCGCCGAGCACGACGCGCTGTCGTCGCGTCGAACGGCTCGAGCGGTGATCCGGATCAGTGACGCTGGCCATAGGCCTCCCCGATGGCACCAGCGTCGGTGGCGAGATCCCGACGCCGTCCGAATGGTAGGTCCGCAGCGATCCGGTTGCATCGGATCGCTGCGTGCCGTCAGCGTCCCGCCCGGTCCCTGCGCAAGAGGTCCTTGGCGATCGCCGTCGTCTGGAGCTCGTCGGTGCCCGCGTAGATCTGCAGCACCTTGGCGTCGCGGGCGAGCTGCTCGACGTGGAACTCGGCCATGTACCCGTTGCCGCCGAGCACCTGCACGGCGTCGAGCGCGACCTCGGTGGCTGCCCGTGCGGAGTAGAGCTTGATCGCCGATGCCTCGGCGAAGGTCAGGCTGCCGCCGGAGCGCACGGTCTCGAGGTAGCGGAACAACATGTTGCGGACGTTGACCCGAGCGACCTCCATGTTGGCGAGCTTCGCCTGGATGAGCTGGAACTCGCCGATCGGACGACCGAACTGGATGCGGTTGCGTGCGTAGTCGACGGCGATGTCCTCGCACTGCTCGATCAGACCGAGCGCCATGGCGGCGATGCTCGCCCGCTCCGACGCGAACGTCGCACGTGCTGCTTCGCGTGCGTCCTTCTTCGCCGCGCCCCCGGACGCCGTCGCCTTCTCGCTCGCAGGGCGGTCGTCGAGCACCTGCACGCCGCCGATGAGTCGGTCGACGCCGACGCGCACATCCGAGAGGAACAGCTCGCCGGTGGGCGAGGAGTGCAGTCCCATCTTCCGCAGCGGCGGTGACTGCTCGAAGCCGGGCATGCCGCGGTCCAACACGAACGACAGGACCTTTCGCTCGCGGGGCGCGGTGGCGCCGTCGTCGAGCTTGCAGATGAACACGGTGGTGTCGGCGTGCGGGCCGTTCGTGATGAACGTCTTGGAGCCGTTGAGCACGAACTCGTCGCCGTCGCGGGCCGCCGAGGCCCGCATGCCGCCGAACGCGTCGGATCCGCTGTCGGGTTCGGTGATCGCCCAGGCACCGACCGTGTCGAGGGTGAGCAGGGGGAGCGCCCAGCGATCACGCTGCTCCGGCGTGCCCCGCTTGATCGCGTTGCCGGCCAGGTTCATCGACACGCCCATCGCGGTGACCAGTCCGGGGCAGTGGCGGCAGAACTCCACCATCGGCAGCAGCGTGAGGACGGCGCGCTCGTAGCGCTCCTCGGTGGTGAACGCGGGTCCACCGCTCGTCTCACGTTCGAAGCGCTCTCGGGCGATCTCGTCGATGCCGAAGGTGTGGACGTAGCGTCGCAGCACGTCGTAGGGCGGCAGGTCGCCGTGCTCGAGGTCCTCCCTGATCGGGACGACCTCGTTCTCGACGAAGTCGCGCACCGCGGTGCGCATGGCGAGTTGTTCGTCGGACCAATCCAGCACTGGGACCCCCTCGTCCTCGGCGTGTGGTCGAAGGACCCCCGACCGCGCCGCTGATGCCGGCAGAAGGTAGCGAACCCCTCACGAGAACGGCCTCGCGACGTCCCGGCCAGTGAGCCTGCAGGCCTCGAGGCCTCTGCGGCACGACGAACGGCGTCAGCTCGAGAAGTCGATCTCGGCGCGCAGCGGCGTGTCCACGGCCGACGTGCCCACCAGGAGCTCGTAGGTGCCCGACGTCTCGACCCAGTCGTCGCCGGCTTCGTCCCAGTGCGAGAACGTCCGGTCGTCCAGCTCGATCGTGACGGTCTCGGTGGCGCCGGCGTCCAGGCGCACCTTGGCGAACCCCCGCAGCTGCGCCGACGGGGCTCCGACCTCCGGCGGTGATGTCACGTACACCTGGATCACCTGGGACCCTGCTGTCTCGCCGCGGTTCTCGACGGTGACGTCGACGTCGACGGTGTCACCGGCGGACACCGAGCGCGGCGCGTCGAGTCCGGACAGCTCGACGTCGGAGTAGCTCAACCCGAACCCGAACGGGAACAACGGATCAACTCCCTCGCCGAGGTAGTGGCGGTAACCGATGGCCAGGTCCTCGGTGTGGCGGACGATGGTGCCGTTGCCCGGGTAGACGAGCGGGTCGCCAGCGGTCGGCAGCTGGTCGAGTGACGCCGGGAAGGTGATGGGCAGCCGGCCTCCCGGTTCAGCGTCACCGAAGAGCAGCTCGGCGGTGACGGTGCCGTCCTCTCCGCCGGGATACCAGCCCATCAACACCCCGGCGGTCGACTCCAGCCAGGGCATCAGCACCGGCGCGCCGGTGTGCAACACGACCACCGTGTCCGGGTTGGCGGCGGCCACCGCTGCGACCAACGCGTCCTGCCCGTCGGGCAGCGACAGCGAGGTCCGGTCCACCGCCTCGCTGAGCTCCTCGCCGACGATCACCACCGCCACATCGGCCCGAGCAGCGGCCGCCGCTGCCGCAGCCGGGTCGTCGCCGGGTACGGCGATCACCTCGACCTCGTCGCCGGCGCGCGTCCGGATGCCGTCGATGGGTGTCACGGTGCGGATGGGGTTCACCTTGGAGCTGCCGCCCCCGCCGGTCGCCGCGACGTCGGCCCACGGACCCACGACCGCCACCGATGTGACGTCGTCGCCGAGCGGCAGGATCCGACCCTCGTTGCGCAACAGCACCGTCCCGGCCGCGGCGATCTCGCGGGCGGTCTCGGCATGCTCCTCGACGGGAATCGGCTCGGTGGAGGGCACTCGGTCGAACAACCCGAACTCGAACATCTTCGTGAACCGCGGCATCAGCAGCGCGTCGATCCGCTCCTCCGACACCGCGCCCGACGACACCGCGTCGGTCAGAGGCTGGCCGTAGACCTCGGGCATCGGCATCTCGAGGTCCATGCCGGCCTCCACCGACGGCACCGTCGAGTGGGCCGCGAAGAAGTCGGACTGGACGAAGCCGTCGAACCCCCATCGGTCGCGCAGGACCCCTCGCAGCAGCTCCTGGTTCTCGCAACTGTGGGTGCCGTTGACCCGGTTGTAGGCGCACATGATCGACGCGACCTCGGCGTCCTTCACCGCTGCTTCGAACGGTGCCAGGTACAGCTCGTGCAGCGCTCGCTCGGACACCTCGGCCGAGATGGTCATGCGGTCGGTCTCCTGCGCGTTCGCGACGAAGTGCTTGGCCATCGCGATGATCCCGTGGTCCTGCACCGCGCGGATCTGCGGCACCGCGATCGCGGCGACCAGCAGCGGGTCCTCACCGAAGGCCTCGAAGGTGCGCCCGTTCAACGGGATCCGGGCGACGTCGACGTCCGGCGCCTCGAGCAGGTTGCGGCCGGTCTGTCGCATCTCGGCGCCCATCACGTCGCCGAACGCCGCGGCCATCGCCGGGTCCCACGTGGCCGCCAACGCCAAGGGAGCCGGCAGGGCGGTCGCCGGGTCGCCCCCGAGCGCTTCGAACGACGGTCCCACGCCTGCAGGGCCGTTGGTGACCGTCAGGTCCGGCACGCACAGCTCTGGGACGCCGGGGACGATCCGGAAGTCCTCGGGCTGGGCGTCGCCGTGGGTCTGGGCGAGCTTCTGGTCGAGGGACATGGCGGCGACCAGTCGTTCGGCTCGCTCGGAGGGACCGATGCCCCTCGCCATCCAGGGCGCATCGGGGCAGAGGTCCGGGTCTCGGACCTCGGTCGTGGAGGTCGGCGCTGTCGCGGTCGATGTCGGAGCCGCAGCATCGTCACCGCCCGCGCCGCGGTCGGTGCACGCAGCCGTGATGAGCGCGAGTCCGACCAGCGCGCACGTGAGCCGTCCCCGACGCAAGTTCCACCCCATGGGCAGCGAAAGCTAACACGCGGACGGGGGCGCCGACCTCGCTCGGATGCTCTGGCTGATGATGCTCTGGACGACGATCGGGAACAGCGACCACTTCCCCGCGCGGTAGGGCAGCTCGGCGCGGACCGTGTCGGGGTCGATGCCGTTGAGCCGCTCCGAGCCACCTCCGGCGATCATCAACAGCAGGCTGGTCTCTTCGCTCCTGAGTCCGGCGTCGTGGTCCAGTCCGAGGAGATCGGCGAGATCGCGGAGCCGTCGGGCCTGCTCCGCGACGGCCTGCTCCAGGTTCTGTTGCATGCGCGTGCGGACCCGAGGATCGGTCAGCTGTCCCCGGAACGCGAAGCGGGCCTGAGCAGTCTGATCGTCGGTCGTGGGACGTTCCCGGTTGACCAGCTCTCCGATGGTGAGCGCCAGCTCGTCGGGATCGTCCAACGAGATCAGCGACTCGAACGCTGCGTCGTCGAAGTCAGCGAAGTAGTCGACGAACTCGCGTCGGCTGAGGTGGGCGAGCAGGTCGGCCCGGAACTTCGCCTGGGACCCCCACAGGTTGTAGAGGTGCCGACGCGACACTCCCGCGGCGCGAGCCACCCGATCGATGGTGATGTGCCCGAGCACATCGCCGCGCGCTGTCTGCGAGCCGTCGCCCCGACCTGCCTCGGCGACCAGTTCTGCGATGATCTGCGCTCCCGCCCGCAGCGCCCGGTCCTGCGCAGGAGTGCGCGGCGAAGCCCGCCACTCCTCGCGCGCAACGGGCTCGGGCTCCCCGTCGAAGGTCGACGTTCGATCGGGTGGCGGCCCGGGCTCGGTCAGCTCCGCCATCACGCATCGCACGGCGAACGCGAGGGCGGACCACGGACCTGCTCCGTCCTCGACCGAAGGGGCCCACGCTCGCATCAGGTCGGGCGCCGTCCAGCTCAACATCGCGCTGCCGTCGACCAGCATTGCGATCGCGAGTGTCAGGTCGTCGACCGTGAGCGACGGCACGGGACGACGGCGCGCCGCGACGAGGGCCTGCTCCACCGAGCGCGCCGCTCGCGCCCGATCACGACGCTCGAGCTGCATGCGTCGGGCCGCCGTGTCCTCCGGCAGGGGGTAGGCGAGCGAGGCCGAACGCAACACGAGACGATGGTCCGCCGCGAACTGCTGCTGGACGCTCCCGAACCAGCGGCGGGTCGCCTCGAAGAGATCAGGGGCCGAGGGATCGACCTCGTCGGCCAGGCCGACGACCGCTCCGACGATCCACGGTTCGTCGGCGTCCCGGGTGATCAGGTGAGTCGCCAGGTCGACCCAGAACTCGTGCTGGGTGGGCCACAGCTTGTACATCGCAGCCCGCGAGACTCCCAGACGGTCCGCGACGTCGCCCACCTTGACCGGGGACACCAGGTGGGCGAACGCGGGTTCGCCCGCAGGGTCCAGGCCGACGACTGATGCCGCCACATCGAGGTACTGCGCCCGCGAGTCGAGTTCGCCCACCTCTGCATTCTCCCAGACGCGCTCCGCAGATCTGGCCGAACGCGAGGCAGCGAAGGCGTTGCACAAGTTGTCACCCTCGCCTGCACGTGTTGTCACCCCTCCTGCACGCGTTGTCACCCCGGCCGACCTCAAGCAGCACGGATCGGTGCCGAGCAAGAGGTCGACGTCCTGTGCGCTCGAGCGCCGGATGCCGAGACGTGGACGCTTCGATGCGTCCGGAAAGGTGTGCTCGATGTCGGTGACCGCCCAGGTCCGGACGAACCACGGCTCCCGGAGCGGACGCCGCATTGCTGCGTTCAGGTTGGCGGCCGCCGCGGCCGCCGTCGTCGCCATGCTGTGCACCTCACTCGGTACCTCGACCGCGGGTGCAGCGCCGGGTGACGCGCTGCCGCAGCTGACGTCGAAGACGACGCCGCAGACCACCGCCGCCCCGGGTGACCAGATCCAGTACGCGATCAACTACACCTGCTCCAACAACACTCCTGCCTCGGACACTTGCGACGGAGCGACGTTCCGCGACCCGATCCCGACCTTCACCGACGTGTTCGGGCAGGTCGCTCCCCTCGAGTTCGTGGCCGCCACCGGTCCGGCGTCGGTGTGGCCGTCGGGCTTCACCCTGGACACCTCGACCGATCCGCCCGCCGTGGTGTCGACCGCGGGAACGTGGGCTCCAGGAACGTCGGGAGTGATCTTCGTGACCGTGCGCGTGCCGGTGGGGACCGTGCCCGTCGACGCGCAGATCGTCTCCAACACGGCGACGATCGGCGACCCGGACAACGCGTCCTACCTCGACGAGTCGACCACCGCGACCACGTCGATCACCGCCACCGCTCCGGTCTGGGCGGTGTCGAAGATCGGTCCGACGACCGGGACCCGCATGAACCGGAACCACGTCTGGCGGGTATCGGTGTGCGGCCCGCCGACCTCGTCGCTGTGGCCGGTGTTCGAGATCACCGACACGCTGCCCGCCGGCACGGAGTTCGTCGGCGCCTCTCACGGCGGCGTGTTCGCCGACGACGGCGACACCGCCGGTGTGTCGGACGGCGCAGCGGCCGTGACGTGGACGTTCGACTCGTCGAACCGCCCGCCCATCGGGAGCGACGGGTGCTTCCGGATGACGGTCACCGCTCGCTTCCCGATCGGCTACGTCGACCCGGACTCGGTCGACCCGGCGAACGACGACAACGTCGACGGCGCGGTGAAGACCGACGTCGCGTCGGGTCTGGGGAAGAACGTGCCGTCCGACCCCGGCGTGGGGCTCGGCGTGGCGCCGTGGTCCACGACGCTCCTGCTCGAGCAGGGTCTCGGCGACTTCGACACCCAGAAGCGATTCAGGGACCAGGCCGGCGCCGACAACTTCTACGCCACCACTGGCGACGCCGTCCGCTTCGACCTCTCGGGCTCGATCGACAGCGACCTGCCGGTCGACCGGGTCGAGCTGCGCGACGGCACCTGGGGCTTCGACGACGGCGTCGCGGCGTCCAGCGGCGACGGCATGCCCGAGAGCTTCTCGGCGACCAGTGTCGAACCCGGGACCTGGAACAGTCCGATCACCGCGACGATCGAGGGATCCGACGACGACTTCGCGACCACCACGACCATCGCCGCCGGGGTGGAGAGCGGCGACCCGGCCGTTCCGGTCAGCGGCTTCCGGTCCATCCGTTGGGTCTGGGGCGGTCCATCGGACTCCGTTCCCGGTGACTTCGCCGCGACCGGCCAGACGATCCACGGCACGCTGGGTGCGCCGTCCAACGTCGGCGGCCTCTACACGAACACATCCCGCCTGATCGTCACGAGCGACGGCGTCGACTCGGTCGACACCTCGTCGGACCAGTACCTGCTGGAGCCACCGCTACCGCATGCCGGGATCACCAAGACGTCGACCAGCACCAGTCGCCAGCCCGGACAGACCAACACGTACGGGATCCGTGTCGACAACTCGGCGGACGCGACAGGTGACCTGGTCGATCCCTACGTCGAGGACTGCGTCCCCGAGCACTTCATCGTCCAGGGCGCGCCGACGCTCGGTGCCGGCTGGTCGGTCGGTTCTCCACTGCCGACGTGCGACGCCGGTGCGACACCGATGCGGTTCGACTACACCGGGGTCCTGGAGCCCGGCGAGACGTCGCCGTCGGTCAGCTACGTCATCAGGGTGGCCGGAGCCGCCGACCCCGGCGGCATCGCGCCGACGGGGGTCTATCCCAACACCGCGACGGTCCGCCCGGATGGGGGAGGAGCGTTCGGGCACTGTCGCAACACGACGCCGAGCTGCGCGTCGACGCGCAACGTCGTGGTCGAACCGGTGATCGAGCTCGCCTCGCAGAAGTGCGTGACCGGTGACCTCGACGGCGGTGTCTTCCGACCGGGACCGACCTGCGACCCGAGCGAGTCGCTCATCGCCGCGCAGACCGTGCCCGGCGGCGGGATGACCTGGTCGCTGCGACTGCAGAACACCGGCAACACCGATGTCGACGGCATCGACTTCATCGACATCTTCCCCAGACCGGGCGACACCGCGGTGATCTCGGGGTCGGGCGGCGCGCTCAACCCGCGGCACAGCGAATGGACGCCATACCTGATCTCGCCGATCGAGGCGCCGTCGGGTTGGACGGTCAGCTACTCGACCGCCACGAACCCGTGTCGTGGTGAAGTCGGCGGCCCGACCAGCGGCTGCCAGACGCCCGGCTGGGTGACGGCTCCGAGCGCGGATCAGCTCCCGAGCTTCCGCTCGGTGAAGTTCTCCCATGCCGCCGTGCTCGCCCGCGGCGCCTCGGCGAACTTCACCTGGGACATGCGCGCCCCCGTGAACGACGACACCTACGACCAGGACGGCACCGAACCGACCGACGACTACGAGTTCGTCGACGACTGCGCCCCGCAGTCCGCCGAGACCGACCCGACGCACTGTCCGCGGGCCGTCAACAGCTTCGCCTACGGCGCCGACGCCGCGAACCTGCCCTCCGGTGTACCCCAGCCGTCACGGCTCTTCGCCGAACCACCCCAGGTCGAGATCCGTGTCACCGAACCCCCGGTCCTGAACGGCATCGGCGATCGCATCTGGTACGACCGGGACTTCGACGGACAGCAGTCGGCCGACACCTCGACGGCGGGCGAGCCGGGCATCGACGGAGTGCGCGTGGTGCTCTTCGACGCGGCCGACCTGTCGACGCCGCTCGACGAGACGTTCACCGACATGAACGGGGAGTACCTCTTCTCCGGTGGCGGTGCCGGCCTGCCGGACGGCGACTACGTCGTCCGGGTCCACCCACCCGCGGGATACCTGGTGTCGCCCGAAGGAGCCAGCGTGTCCGGTGGGGACCAGGGACCTGCGAACAGCACCACCGACTCCGACCTTCCTCGCATCGCCACCGGCAGCGACGTGACGGGCAGCTACCACGACTCCTCCCCGATCACCCTGACCGCGTCGGGACCTTCCGGTGAGGTCGATCGCACCTGGGACGCCGGTCTGTGGACCGCGGAGCCGGCCGTGTCGATCGACAAGGTCACCAAGGACTCCGACTGGCCCGACGCCCGGGCGGGCGACGGGGTCACCGTGTTCCAAGGGCGGCCCGTGACGTGGACCTACACCCTGACGAACACCGGCAACAGCCGCCTCGAGGACGTCACGTTGGAGGACGACGGCGGCCAGAACGCCGCGGGCTTCGCGGTGACCGACTGCGTCGTCGAGTCCGACGGCACCAACGCCGATGGCTTGTCCTCATCGGCGACGGCGCCGTTCGCGCTGAACCGCGGGGCCGTGCTCGTCTGCACGGCGACCGGTGTGGCCGAGCGGACCGACTACGACAACGTCGCCCTCGTCGAGGGCACCCCCGTCGCTGATGACGGGTCAGCCCTTCCGCCGGGCACTCCGCCGAGCGGCTCGGGGGACGTCACCGACTCCGACGAGTCCAGCTACCTCAGCGCCGACTACGACCTGGCGCTCGCCACGACGGGCGAGTTCAACAGCTCCGGCGAGCTCGTCTACACCGTGGTCGTCTCGAACGAGGGAACCGTCGAGTCCGGCAGCTACCAGGTGACCGACGTGTTGCCGCCCGGACTCGAGTTCGTCTCGGCGACCACACCCCCGAGCTCGTCGAGCGGTTCGTCGGCGACGGGCACCACGCTCGTCTGGAACGTGGCGACGTCACTCGCGCCCGGCGCGCAGCGCGCCCTGGTCATCACGACCCGTCCGGAGGACCGGTCGCTCCGCCCGTTCCGCAACTACGCCGAGATCAGCGCCGACTCGAGCGCGCTCGTCGAGTCCGGCGGCGTCGTGACGCCCACCACCGACGCGGACTCCACCCCGGACGCCGACATCACGAACGACAACACCGGCAACGGAGTCACCGACGGAAACGGCTACGGAGCCGTCGGTGCCGCCGACCCCACGGTCGACAACGACGACATCATCGAGGCGGGCAGCCGACAGTTCCCCGACGTCGGTGACGACGTCGCCGATGGTGAGGACGACGCCGACATCGCGGACAGCCCGCCGTTCACCTACGACCTGGCGCTGGCCAAGACCGTGGGAACGGTCGACCTCACGTCGCGAGCTGTCGGGTTCGACATCGTCGTCGCCAACCAGGGCACGCTCCCCTCGGGCGACTACACGGTCACCGACACGGTTCCCGCCGGGCTTCGCGTCGTGACACCGGTCGCCAACGGCGGCGAGCTCGTGCCCGGCACCGCAGGTGCTCCCGACAGGGTGGTGTGGAACCTGAACGGTCTCGCACCCGGCACCTCGCGAACCCTCCATCTGGACACGTCGGTGACGGACCAGACCCTCGCTCCGTTCCACAACCACGCCGAGATCAGCAGCGACTCGGCATCGACCTACGACATCCCCGGTGAGACCGTGAGCGACGTCGACTCGACACCCGACACCGACATCACCAACGACGGCGACTACGACGTCGCCGGTGTCGACAACGTCGGTGCCGGTGCCATCTCGTCCGCAGGCCAGGGCGTCGACCCCGAGGACGACGCCGACGTGGCCGTGGCCGACGTCACGACCCGCTACGACCTGGCCCTGATCAAGACCGGTCCGGCGGCGATCGATCCGACCGGCACCGCCACGTTCTCGATCACCGTCGCCAACCAGGGCAACGTCGCCTCGGGCGCGTACTCCGTGACCGACCTGGTGCCCGCCGGCATGGTCGCCCTCGCAGCGAACAGCGGCGGAGATCTGTCCGTTCCGACCGACAGCGTCGTGTGGACGGATCTCCCGAGCCTGGCGCCCGGTGAGTCGACGATCCTCACGGTCAACATGCGCATCGTCGACCTGACCCGTCGTGAGTTCATGAACTCGGCCGAGATCACCGCCGACAGCTCGGGTGCGTACTCGGTCACCGACGCGGACTCGACACCCGGAGATCCGGCGACGAGTCCGGTCGACAACGCCTCCATCGACGACGCCGGCGTCGGCGTCGACGTCGGTTTCGACGACGAGGACGTCGCCACGGTGACGACGTCGGTGCGCTACGACCTGGCGCTCATCAAGGTGGTCGAGTCGTCGCAGCGCTACGACGCGACGCCGGTCTTCACCGTTCGCGTCGTCAACCAGGGCAACGTGCCCTCCGCCGAGTTCCAGGTCGAGGACTCCGTGCCCGATGGACTCGCCGTCGTCGCGGCCGACAACGGTGGCGTCGTCTCGGCCGACGGACGCACGGTCCTCTGGACCGTCGCCGACCTCGCCCCGGGCGCATCGGTCGACCTGACCCTCACGTCGCGCATCTCGGACGTGACCCGACGACCGTTCCTGAACGTCGCCGAGATCATCGCGGACGGTTCCTCGGGCTACTCGAACGCGACCGAGACCGTGACCGACGTCGATTCGTCACCCGGCGACCCGGCGACCAGCGGCAGCGACGACACCGAGCTCGCACACGCCGGCGTCGGTGCCGATGCGGGCTTCGACGACGAGGACGTCGCGCAGGTCGACGTCACGGTCCGCTACGACCTCGCGCTCATCAAGCGCCTTCCGCCAGGACAGCGCGCTCGGCTGGGTGACACCATCCGGTTCGAGATCGTCGTGAAGAACCAGGGCGACGTGCCGTCCGGGGTCTTCTCGGTGCAGGACGTGCTGCCCGACGGCATGGCGTTCGTCACCGCGACCGACGGCGCAGTGGCGGGACCGGGCACGCTGTCGTGGAACGACCTGCCGTCCATCGACCCCGGTGCGGCGAAGGTGATCACGCTCGAGGCACGTCTCGACGACATCACACGCGACGCCTACGTCAACCGTGCGGAGATCACCGCCGACTCGGCGCGCACCTATTCGACGGCGACCGAGGTGGTGCGCGACGTCGACTCGACGCCGGACACCGACCCCGACAACGACGCGCTCCGCGAGACCGACGACGTCGACGCGTCGTTGTCCGGCGACGAGGACGACCACGACGTAGCTGCGCTCGACGTCGCGCAGGTCAGGGCCGACAACGCGACCAACGATCGTGCGGAGCCCGGCGAACGCGGGCCGTCGGTACCTGCGGCGCTGGCGATGACGGGTACCGACCAGGCGCTGCCGATCCGGTTCGCTGCGGTCGCCGTGGCGGCGGGGCTGGTGCTGCTCGGGCTGCGTCGTCGCCGGGAGGCCGGCTGACGGTCGATCCGGTCAGCCGAAGAGGGAGCGGTGCTGCTCGGCTTCGGCGACCAGATCGTCCGCGTCGGGCTGCAGGAGGAACCCGGCGGCCACCGCCTCGGCCGCGGCGTCGCGGAACGTTGCGAGGTAGGCATCGAAGCCGCCGTGCAGCTCGACGAGGGTCGGCTGGTCGAACGGGACCGTGGTGCCGAACAGCACGCAGATGTCGCCGTCCTCGACCAGCTCCCGGAGACCCGCGCCACCGGCCGGTTCGCCGGTCGAGGCAGAGATCGGCACGTCGACGAGCGGCGTCCTGACGCCACCGAGGGCGATGCCTCGCTCGTCGCGTGCGATCACCACCTCGTCGCCGTCGCCATCACCGTCCTGGAGCTCGATGCGCGGCGACTCCGGCGGTGCCTCGCCCCCGGCGCTCCACACGACCAGGTGGTGCAGCGCGGCCTGGACCGTCTCGTGGTGCGGCCCCGTGTTGATCGGTTCGGTGCAGCCCAGCAGCGACCCCGACATGGGATCTCGTGGACCGCCCAGCAGGGA
>JALYWI010000024.1 GCA_030852785.1 Actinomycetota bacterium | reverse complement strand
TCGACGGCGCCTTCTCCGGCGACCCGGACGCACCCGTCGGACCACCCCGGATCGACGCGTGGGTGCGGGTGCCCGACGCGCCCGACGACCCCGCCGTCGGCGCGGCGCTGCTCGCCCACTTCTGCGGATCCATGTCGATCGCCGCAGCGCTGCGACCACATCCGGGCCACGGCCAGGACGATGCCCACCGCAGCCTGTCGACCGCCGTCAACGCGATCTCGCTGTCGATGCACGCCCCGGTGCACGCCGATCGCTGGATGCTCTACCAGCACGAATCGACCTTCGCCGGCGACGGCATCACGCACTCGGAGTGCCGGGTGCACGACGAGTCGGGCGAGTTGCTCGCCTCGTTCAGCGTCGACGCCATGGTCAGGGCCGCAGGCGAACGCACGGTCGACGCCGCTCGGGCGCTCTGACCGGCGCCGGCTCCCACGCAGTCCCATCCAGTCACGAACCACCCAGTCACGAACCACCCAGTCACGCAGTTCCATCCACCCCGCAGTTCCACCAACAAGGAGTTCTCCAATGTCGATCTTCGATGCCTTCCGCTACGACGGGAAGCGAGTGCTGGTGGTCGGAGGCGCCACCGGCATGGGCGCGGCGGCCGCCGAGCTGGTGCTCGACGCCGGCGCCGAGGTGGTCGTGATGGACTACGCCGAGGTCACCCTGGCGGGAGCGAAGGCGGTCTCGGTCAACCTCGCGGAGCAGGCCTCGATCGACGCCGCGATCGACGAGTGCGGGCCGGTCGACGTGATCATGGCGTGCGCCGGCGTCGCGGACGGCACGCCGGGCATCGAGCGCATCAACTTCGTCGGTCACCGCCACCTGATCGATCGCATGATCGAGCTCGGCAACCTGGGCGCCGGCGGAGCGATCGCCTTCATCTCCTCGGCGGCCGGTCTCGGCTGGGAGGCGAACATCGAGGCGATCAAGGGTGCCCTCGAGACCACCGACTTCGACAGCGGCGCCGCCTGGTTCCACGAGAACGAGAAGGCGGACTACTACCACACCAAGCAAGTCGTCTGCGCGTACGTCGCGAGCCAGGCGTTCCCGATGCTCCAGAAGGGCATCCGCATCAACGCCATCTGTCCCGGACCGACCGAGACCCCACTGGCGCTCGCCAACGAGGACACCTGGTTGGCGTTCGGCGCGGACTACCGCGAGGCGCTCCAGATCGAGGCGTCGACGCCCCAGGAGCAGGCCTACCCGCTGGTCTTCCTGTGCAGCGACGCAGCGATTGCGGTCAACGGGATCACCATGATCACCGACGCCGGCTACATGAGCTCGGGCATCACCGAGTCGTTCCCGGAGGCGACGTTCCTCGCCAAGTTGCTGATGGGACGGAGCTGAGCGCCGCCGTGCAACGACCGCTGCCGGAGCTCACTCCGGCCAACGAGTGGTTCTGGACCTCGGGCTCCGACGGCCGGCTCCGCATCCAGGGGTGTGACGACTGCGGCACGCTCGTGCACCCGCCGACGCCGATCTGCCCGTCGTGTCGCAGCAGGTCGTGGACCCCGACGGTCGTCTCCGGCCGGGCGACGATCGCAGGGTTCACGGTCAACCGGCGGCAGTGGCTGCCGGGGTTCGAGCCGCCGTACGTCATCGCGGTGGTCGCGCTCGTGGAGGATCCGACGGTCCGCCTGACGAGCGACCTTCCCTCGGTCGATCCCGGTCTCATCGAGGACGGCTCGGTGGGCATCGGCTCCGAGGTCGAGGTCGGCTTCGAAGAACACGGCGACGTCTGGGTCCCGGTGTTCGCACCGACGGGGCGGATGCTGTCGAACCCGGTCGACGAGCCGAAGCTGCCCGCACCCAGAGCGCCGTTGACCTCGGAGCGCTTCGAGGACCGATCGGTGATCTCGGGCATCGGTCGATCCGAGATCGGCCGCCGGCTCATGCGTGATCCGCTGTCGCTCACGATCGACGCGTGCCTCGCCGCGCTCGACGACGCCGGACTCGACATCGACGACATCGACGGACTGTCGACCTACCCGGGTGCCGCGGGCATGGGCATGAGCGAGGGCGGCGTCACCGCGGTCGAGGAAGCGCTGCGCATCCATCCGACCTGGGTCAACGGCGGCGGCGACATCCCCGGACCCGGCGGAGCGGTCATCGCAGCGATGATGGCGGTGGCGAGCGGCCTGTGTCGTCACGTGCTGTGCTTCCGCACGGTGTGGGAGTCGACGTTCTCGACGCTCGGCCTGGCCCCTCCCGGTGGTGGCCTGTCGGGTTGGATGCAGTGGCGTGCGCCGTACGGCGCGATGTCCGCGGCGAACTGGATCGGCATGAACGCGAACCAGTACCTGCACCGCTACGGCGCCACCCGCGAGCTGTTCGGGCACGTCGCCGTCAACGGGCGCCGCAACGCCGGGCTCAACCCGCACGCGATCTACCGCGAGCCGATGACGATGGACGACTACTTCGACGCTCGTCCCATCACGTCACCCTTCGGCCTCTACGACTGCGACGTGCCGTGCGACGCGTCGATCGCGCTCGTGGTGTCCGACGCGTCCGTGGCGGGCGACCTGCGCGGCTCGGCGATCCGGATCGAGGCGGTCGGCACGCAGATCCTCGAGCGGGTGTCGTGGGACCAGGACGTGCTGACCCACGAGCCGCAGGTGCTCGGCCAGGCCCGCCACCTGTGGAGCCGCACCGACCTGGGACCCGACGACGTCGATGTCGCGCTGGTCTACGACGGCTTCACGTTCAACGCCGTGTCCTGGCTCGAGGCACTCGGCTTCTGCGAGCTCGGCGGCGCCAGCGACTGGATCGACGGGGGCCGCACGATCGCGCTCGACGGCGCGCTGCCGATCAACCCGCACGGCGGGCAGCTGTCCGAGGGGCGGACACACGGCTTCGGGTTCCTGCACGAGGCGGTGCTGCAGTTGCGCCACGACGCGGGAGCACGTCAGGTCGCCGATGCGCGGACCGCAGTGGTGACCACCGGCGGCGGCACGCCGTCGGGTGTCCTGCTGCTGCGGAGCGACGACTGAGCGGCGCGACCAGCGGCGCGACCATCTGACGCCGACCGGTCCGACCGGCCGGGTCAGATGGGTCGACCTGCGACGTACGTCGCCCGGACATCCGCCGCACTCGG
This sequence comes from Actinomycetota bacterium, assembly GCA_030852785.1. Lineage (GTDB taxonomy): Bacteria > Actinomycetota > Acidimicrobiia > Acidimicrobiales > Microtrichaceae > JAFAFN01. The sequence goes on along the minus strand of JALYWI010000024.1, from coordinate 11,933 downwards.
CGGCCGGGAGCGGTCGAGGGGGCGGCCGAGCAGGACCAAGTCGGCGGGCGCACCCGGCTCGATGCGTCGGTGACGGCGTCCGGGGTCGAGCGGATCGCCGGTGAACAGGGCGTAGGCCCGCTCGAGGGGCAACCGCTCGTCGGCGCCGAGCACGGCACCGGCTGATGTCCGGCGGGTGACCGCGGCGTCGATCGCCCGCCACGGATCGGGCAGCGCATAGGGAGCATCGGAGCTGCCGGCGACCGGCACGCCGCGCGCCAGGAGCGTGGCGCACCGGTACAGGTCGTCGTGGTCGTCCTCGACCTCGGCGAGGTACCGGTCCCCGCGCTCCGCGACGAACGCCGGCTGGGTCACCACGGTGAGGCCGAGTGCGGCGATCGGGTCGATCGCTGCCGGTGTGATCACCGATCCGTGCTCGATGCGATCACCCGGGTGCGCACCGGCCTCGTGCCAGGCGGCGAGCGCGAACGCGAGCGTCGCGGCGGTCACGACGTGCACCGCCACGTTGCGATCGGCGCGGTGGGCGTGCGCGATGGCCGCGACGAGCTGTGACAGCTCCGGGAGGCTCGGCTCGTCCAGGAGGATCTTCACCGGTCCGGTGTGCAGCGGCGACGGCAGCGGCCGATCGGCCAGGCCGACGCCGCCGGTGACGTACACACGCTGCGGCAGCACACCCGCGTCGACCGCCGCCGCGATGGCGGACGGCCCCGAGAGCTCGTCGTAGGGGGTGCAGTCCGTGACACCGGTGACACCGAGCGCAGCGAGGGTCCGTCCGACCGGCGCCAGGTCGGGGAACGCTCCGCCGGTCGCCGTACGGATCCACTCGTCACCACGGTCGACCGCGCCGGTGGGCCGTCCGTGCTCGTCGCGTGCGATGCCGGGGTGCGGCGCTTCGTCGGCCTTCGCGAGGTCGAGTCCGGCGGAGTTGAGCGTCCAGCGCAGGCCGGTGCGGTCCTGGACGCGTGTCGGCCGTCGGGGCACCAGGCGATCGAGCAGGTCCCGGTCGAGCGGTCCGGCGACGGACTCGTGGTACCCAACCGCCCGGATCCACCGTCCTGCCGGCAGCGCGGCGTCGGCACGCGCCAACGCGGCGGCGAACTGCTCTGGGGTCGTCACCGTCGGCGGGCCGACGTCGACCGAGCCGAGCGAGGCTGCGAGTGCGGCGAGGTGGAGGTGGTGATCGTGCAGCCCGGGCAGCAACGCTGCGCCGTCGCCGTCGATGACCTCGCCCGGTGCGGCATCGGTCGGGGCCGTGCCGGTCGGGACGACCGCCTCGCCGACCGACACGATGTGTCCGTCGGCGACGAGGACGTCGCAGAGCCGGCCCTGCACCCGGACCCGGTGGAACAGGATCGCGTCGTGCCCGCTCACTCCGTGCGCTCGGGACCCGGATCGGGTGCACCGTCGGCGAAGCGTGCGGCGACACCTGACATGGCGACGTCGAGCAGTCCGCGGCGACCGTCGACCAACGCCTCGAGCACCGCCGCGGCGGCCCACAGTCCGGTCAGTGGATCGGCGACGGCATCGGCGCAGAAGTGGGGTCGACCCTCCCACCAGCGGACGAGCCCGCCGCTGACCGCGGCGTCGTCGCCGAACGCGACCCGGTCGCCGTCCACCCCGTCACGACCGTGCCCGGTGATCGAGAGCCACAGCGCGGGTCCGTCGGGCGCGTCGAGCAGCTCCTCGGCGCGGATGCCGAGCTGGCGCAGCGCTCGTGGTCGCGAGGACTCGATCACCACGTCGACGGATCGCAGCAACTGCTGCAGCTCGGCGATGCCGTCCGACGTGGTCAGGTCGACGACGACGGTGCGCTTCTCGCCGTTGAGCAGGTCGTGGAACGCCGCAGGGCCCGAGCGCGTGCCGTCGGGACGATGCAGCGACTCGACCTTCAGCACCTCGGCGCCGCCGGCGGCCAGGATCGAACCGCACAGCGGCCCGGCCCACATGCTGCTGAGGTCGGCCACACGCAACGACCGCAGGGTTCGTGGCGCGCTCCGAGTCGGCGACGCGCCGGACGGTGCGGCCGTCAGCTGAACCTCGGCGGCGGGTCGGTGCGAGCGCTCGCCGAGTGCGCCGATCGGGAGTCCCAGCAGCACACCTCGTTCGACCGCGTCGGCGACGCTCGATGTGCGAGCCGCCCGGTGCACGTCGTCCCAGTCGTGGTCGACGCCGCTCACCCCGAGCCACGCAGGCAGCAGCTCCCAGTCGTCGGGCCGCGCGAGTGAGACGGCGAACCAGCCGTCGTCCGCCCGGACCAGGTGGCACGAGCCGCCGCAGCTGACCTGCCCCTGACGCGTGTGGTCGAGCAGCTCCGCTCGCACGGCGAGGGCTCCCAGGCCGTCGACGTCGACCTGGGCGTCGAGTGCCGCTCCTGCGGTCGCCAGGCGAGCGGTCAACGCGTCGAGGCGGCCGACGAATCCCGCCGGCGGTCCGAGTGCCGGACCGTCGACGGGTCCGGTCAGTCGGTCGAGGCCGGCGGCGACCCAGCGGCTCCGTTCGTGCACATCGACATCGAGGGACGCCGTCGTCGAGCTCATCGTGGGAACATTGTGGCTCCGTCCCGCCGTCGGCGTCGGGCCGGACGGCGACGACCTCGGGGGAGCGACCACGACCATGCAGGCGGTGCACGTCGGTACCCAGGAGCTGCGCGACCTCATCGACGACCCCGGCGTGCGCCTGCCCGGGGGCGACGGGCCCTGCGTCCTGGTGGTCGACGTGGAACCGGCGGCACGCGCCGCGTTGGCAGGACGCTCGCTCGCGGGTCTGCGGGCGGTCGTGGTCGCCAGGTCCGACCACCTCGCCGAGCAACCCTCGTGGTGCGACCTCGTGCTCGGGACCGACCACGACGACGAGCTCGCCAGCGTCGTCGACACCGTGGCGCGCCACCCGCACGCCGCGTCGACGCTCGTCGAACTGCTCCGGGTGAGCGACGACATGACCGTCGAGGCCGGCCTGCTCGCCGAGTCCGCCAGCTACGGCGTGCTGCAGGCGGGCACCGAGTTCGCACGCTGGCACCAGGAGCGCCGGGAGCATCAGGAGCGCCGGGCCACGCGACGGCCGACCCGCGCCCCGCACGACGGGCCGCTGCGGGACGGGCCGCTGCTGGTACGGCGGATCGACGACGTGCTGCACCTCACGCTGCACCGACCCGAGCGGCGCAATGCGCTGGATGTGTCGATGCGCGATGCCCTGGTGGAGCAGCTGCACCTGGTGCAGCTCGACCCCACGATCACCGCAGTGGTGCTCGACGGTCAGGGCCCCGACTTCTGCAGCGGCGGCGACCTGGACGAGTTCGGCACGGCACCGGATGCATCGCTCGCGCACCTGATCCGTCTCGAACGCAGCATCGGCCGCTCCCTGGCGGCCGTCGCGGATCGGCTCACCGTCCGCCTGCACGGTGCGTGCATCGGCTCGGGGATCGAGCTGGCCGCGTTCGCCTCGACGGTGCGCGCCGATGGCGGGGTGTCGATCGGTCTCCCGGAGGTCGAGATGGGCCTGATCCCGGGCGCGGGCGGCACGGTGTCGCTCACCCGCCGGATCGGTCGGCACCGCACCTGTCGACTCGCGTTGTCGCGCATCCGGATCGACGCGGCGACCGCGCACGAGTGGGGTCTGGTCGATGTGCTGGATCCGCCGACGGGACCGATCTGACGAGATACGCTCCCGTGTGACGTTCGTCTCACCCCGTGCGGGTGGGTCGACGACGGAGGGGGACGCCAGTGGGGGTCGAACGACGTGCAGCCGGGCGGAAGCTCCGGCACGCGACCAATCACGACGACGGGGCGGCGGGGGAGCTCACGGAGCGATTCGACGCCGTCGTGGACCAGCTCGCCCACGACCAGTCCTGGCACCGACAGCTCCGGTCGATCCGTCGGCGCCACCGAGCGACGTGGCTGGGCAGCTGGGCCCTGCACTGCTTCGCCGAGGTCGGCTGCTGGTTCACCGGCGTCCCGGCCCAGCGGTGCACCGCACGACCGGGCCCACGGGCCGTCGCCGGGCCGCGGGCAGAGGACCGCCGACGGAGCGCTGACTGACCAGAATTTCTCCAGCAACGCTCCGGGCGGGCCGACAGGTATCGGGCGACGCCACGTCGCATCCGAACCACAGAAGGACCACCGCCATGAGCCGATGGGGCGACAGCCGGCAGCTGACGACGACCACCTACGAACTGGTCAGGACCACACCCGGCATGAACCGCTGGACGGTTCGTGCCGCGGTGCACGGCGCCATCGCCGGCGGCCTCGGGGTCGCGCTCGGATTCGGCATCGTGGTCGGCGGCAGCCTGAACGAACCGGGCGATCAGCTCAACCTCGTGGCACTGATCGCCGGCGCCATCGTGGTCGTGCTCGGACTGCTCGCCGGCTCGACCGCAGCCAACATCCAGATGGCCGGCCTGGTGCAGGTCACCGACGACGTGCTGCACGGCCGTGAGGTCGACGAGTCGGCCGCACGAGCGGCCGCGCACTCCCGCAAGGGCGCACTCCTGCAGTGGTCGGCGATCTCGATGGTCGTCGGCGCACTCGTGTCGTTCATCCGCGGCGACGGCGAGAGCGGCGTGATCACCTCGATCGTCCGAGCGCTGCTCGCCGGTCTCCTCGCGGCCGCGTGGGCCGTCGTGACCACCCTCGTGATGCCCGTCATCGTGCTCGAGCGGCTCGGCGGCGTCGCGGCGGTCAAGCGCTCCGCGAGCATCATCCGCACGACCTGGGGCCAAGCGGTCATGGGCAGCGTGCGCATCGGCGCACGCATCGGACTGAAGTTCACCCTGCCCGGGCTCCTGCTGCTCGGCGGCGGCGTCGCACTCGCCGTCGGCGTGGACGGCACCGCCCTGATCGCGCTGGGCGCGGTGATGGGCCTGGTGGGTGCGGTGCTGATCCTGCTCGGCGCCATCCGGGCGGCCACCTGTCGCACCGTCTTCGGCGTGGCGCTGTACCGCTGGGCGACCGGCGAGGGTGCGCTCGGGCCGTTCACCGACGCCGACCTCCGCGGCGCCGTGACGTCGAAGAGCACGCCCGTCGCCGTCTGACCGACCGGCGCCCGACCCTGGGTCGGCCCTCGCCCGACGAAGGGCGCCATCCGAGCGCGACGTCCTGGCAGGATGACCCGATGCACCCGGTCATCCTGCTCGTCGCGGACGCCAATGCGGAGCTGCTGCTCGGCGAGTTCGGTCGCTACTCCCGTGACTACGACGTCCGACTGATCCGCTCGGCGGCCGACGCCTCGGCGCTGTACGCCGAGGTGACCTCGGAGGGAGGCCACCTGGCGCTCGTGGTCGTGGACTCGTCGTTGTTCGCGGCGACGCACCCCGAGGATCCCTTCCGAGCGATCCTCACCACGCTGTACGACTGCCGCCAGATCGTGCCGAGCTCACGGGGGCTGGTCGTCGTTCCCTTCGAGCGCTTCCAGACCGACAGCGAGGCGCTGCGGATCGGTCAGACGAGGGGCAAGTTCGACGGACTGCTGCTGATGCCCCGCGGCCCACGCGACGAGGAGTTCCACCACGCGGTGACCGAGCTGCTCTCGGACTGGGGCTCGACCGTGCTCGACCCCGAGGTCGAAGCGGTGCGGATCGTCGGCGTCGCCCACGACCCCCTCACGCAGTCGCTGCGTGACCTGCTCGTCCGCATCGGCATGCCGCACCGCGTGCACGAGCCGGACTCCGAGATCGGACGCGAGATCATCGCTGCCTACGACGGCGAGCCGACCCTGCCGCTCGTCGACGTGCTCACCACGGGTGTGATCGCCGTGCACTCGTCCCAGGAGCTGGCCGCCGCCTTCTACGGACGTCCCGATGAGATCGACGAGGACTCGGTGTTCGACCTGTGCATCGTCGGCGCCGGCCCGTCGGGGCTCGCCGCGGCGGTCTACGGCGCGTCCGAGGGGTTGAGCACGGTCGTGCTCGAGGCCGAGGCGATCGGCGGCCAGGCCGGCACCAGCTCGATGATCCGCAACTACCTCGGCTTCCCACGGGGCATCTCCGGCATGCGCCTCGCCCAGCGGGCACGGCTCCAGGCCCGACGCTTCGGCGCTCACTTCATCGCCGGCTGGGATGCCGGGGGCATCACCCCCTCGTCGGCGTCGACACCGCACATCGTGCACACCGAGGGCGGCGACCTGCGCGCACGTGCGCTGGTGATCGCGACCGGCGCGGCCTACCGAAAGCTGGCGGTGCCGGGGGTCGAGGCGCTGACCGGCCGAGGCGTCTACTACGGCAGCGCGATGACCGCGGCGAGAGAGATGGAGGGCCAGGACGTGGTGGTCGTCGGCGGCGGCAACTCCGCGGGCCAGGCGGCGCTGCACCTGGCGCGCTTCGCCAGGTCGGTCACCATCGCAGTGCGCCGCGACGGCCTGACGGCGACCATGTCGCAGTACCTGATCGACGAGATCGCCGCGAACCGTCGCATCGAGGTCCGTGCCTGCTGCGAGGTCGTCGACGGCAGTGGCGTCGCGCAGCTGGAGTGGATCGAACTGCGCGACACCGTCGACGGCGCGGTGGTCCGACGTGCGTGTGCCGGGCTGTTCCTCCTGCTCGGCGCCGATCCGCGTTGCGAGTGGCTGCCACCGCAGATGGCGCTCGACGACCGCGGGTTCGTGCTCACCGGGCGTGACGTGCCGCGGAGCGCGTGGGTCGACGGGCTGCCCCCGGAGAGCCTGGCCACGTCGATCCCCGGCGTGTTCGCGGTCGGCGACGTGCGGGCGGGATCCATGAAGCGCGTCGCGGCGGCGACGGGGGAGGGCTCCTCGGTGGTCCCCCTCGTGCACGCCCACCTCGCGGCGCTCTGAGAGGACTGCAGCGCGTCAGGACTGGAGCGTCTCGAGGGCGGCCGCCATCATCTCGCGCACCGCTTCGACGGCCTTCAGGGGCCGAACCATGACCTTGAAGTCGACGATCATGCCGTCGTCGTCGCAGGTGATCATGTCGACGCCGTTGACGTACTTGCCCGCCATCGTGGTCTCGAACTCGAGCACGGCGTCGCGTTCGCCGGTCAGCATCCGCACGTAGCGGAACCGGCCGTCCCATCCGTCGTCGCCGGCGGGCCCGGAGCCACCGCTCCCCGCGGCAGCGCCCTCGACGAAGGTCATCGCGGCGCCCGTCAGGTACAGGCTGACCAGCTCCTTGCCCCGGACGGGCGCGAACAGCACGGGGGAGTGCAGCACGACGTCATCGGCGAGCACCCGGGCGAGCGCGTCGGTCTCGCCGAGGAACAGCCGGTGCCAGGCAGCCAGGCACGAACCGATGGGGGTGGTGTGGTCGATGTCGTCGAGCAGACCGGTGTCGGCCATGGCGGGAGTTCCTTCCGTCGGAGTGGCACTTGGGCAGTGGTTCGAGGCAGTGGTTCGAGGCAGTGGTACGAGGAAGTGGCACGGCAGTGGCGCGCCGTCACGCGGATCGAGGGCTTCCACCGCCGACCGTACGCCAAGAACTAGACCAGGCGGTCAAGTTTTGTAGACTCAGCTCGCCGCTGGTCCCGCGAAGGGTGACCGGCCGTCGAGGGGGATCATGGCGACTGCAACGCTCAAGGAACGTGTCCGGCTCCAGCGGGACGAGCTGCCGGGCATGTACGGCGACATCGACTTCGACCTGGTCCCGGAGCGACTCGCGCTCGGCCCCGACGACGAGACCGACCTGCCCCCGAAGATGCGGATCTCGCGTGAGGAGCTGCTGGCCGACACCGAGCTGATGGACGTCATCACCACCGCGACGATGCTCGGTGACGTCGTCTGCGACGCCTACGTCGCTCGGATGCCCGACTTCGGGATGCAGCGCATGCTCGAGATGGTGCGCGTCGCCTGCCGCGACGGGCTCGACGCCGTCGAGGACGCACCGGATGAGCTGGTCGCCTTCATCGAGGCGATGGAGGTCGTGCCCGACTGGATCGACCTGGACATGGTCGAACAGGGTGCCCGCAGCGAGCGCGTGTCCGCTGCGCTCGCGGCGCCGTTCGGCATCCGTGGTGCGTTCCTCGCGACGTTCCTCAACGAGTACGCGGCGTTGCCGATGGCCATCACCGGCTCGCTGTCGGACAAGCGGGCAGCTCGACGGGTGAACGAGACGGCCAGCTTCTTCGCCACGACGGTGCTGCCGGGTGGCATGCGACGCGACGGGCCGGGTTTCGAGGCGGCCGCGATGGTGCGCCTGATGCACTCGATGGTGCGCTACAACGCCCTTCGGAGGAGCGATCGCTGGGACCAGGCGAAGTTCGGCATCCCGATCCCGCAGGTCGACCAGATGCCCGCCGGGCTGATCTCGTCGTTCATGCTCGCGACGCAGGCGATCAGGGCGGGGCGTGACGAGTTCAACGACGACGAGCGCTGCCAGATCGAGATGGCCCGGTACCGGTGCCACCTGCTCGGTCTGCCCGAGGAGCTGCTGCCCACCGATCCGGGTGGGATGGTGCGCGTGTTCCTCGCCCGTGCGGCCACCCTGCGCAAGGGCTTCGACGACGCGACCTGCGGCGAGCTCGTCCGGGCGACGATGGGCGCCTACCTGCGCCCCGACCGCTCCTTGCCGAACCGGATCGCCGAGTCGTTCGAACGCAGCTTCAGCACCGCGTTCTTCATCAAGGTCTTCCTCCAGGGTGACGCGGAGCGAGCCGCCGAGATGGGCGTCACGATGGACAACGGCGACAAGTTGAAGGTGGCCGCCGCGGCGCCGCTGATCTTCGGGCGGCTGAAGGCCGTGCAGATGCTCGACCGCATCGCGCCGCTGCGCCCGATCACCGACGCCGCGGTCACCTGGACCCTCAAGCAGCGCCTGCGCAGCTACGGGCATCCCGAGTTCCGCACCGACGCCACGACGTACACCCACGCCGCCAAGGGCTGACGGACCCGCCCCGCCGCGGGGTGACATCTGTTCCGGTTGGCCGGGGGCCGATCCTGGGAACGAGAACTGCCATTCGTCCCGAGGTCGCCGACCTCGAAGGAGGCTGGATGCCCGTTCACCACCGTCGCGCCACTTCGCGCGCCCCTCGGGCGCCGCGGCTGCACCGCCATCGAGCGGTCGCCGCACTCACGGTGCTCCTGCTGGTGGTGATCGGTGGTGCTGCGGTGATCGGTGGTGTTGCGGCGGCGCAGCCCGCCCCCGAGACGACCAGCACGACCGAGGCACCCACGACGACGAGCTCCGCGTCGACCACCGCGGTGCCGACCACCGCGGGGCCGAGCACCACCGTCGCAGGGGTGAGCCCTGGGCCGACCACCACGGTCGCACCGGCCGACCCCACCGGCGGGGGCGGCGCAGGAGGCGCGACGCCGAGCACCGTCGCGCCGTCGTCAGGCGCACCGTCGGCACCGTCGGACACGGTGGCACCGGCGGTCGACGACCAGCAGGGAGTGACGACCACGTTGCCCAGCGGTCCGCCCGAGGGCTTCACCGATGACCAGTTCCGGACGTTCGTCTCGGTCGTGCAGGCGTGCGGTGGCGAACCCGGACCGGTCTGTCGACAGGTGCTGGCCTGGACCGGCAACCGGACCGTCGCCGAAGCGGCCCAGTGGATCGCCTCGGTGCCCCTCGCGGTGGCCACCGTGCTGCTCGTGGCGCTCGCTGCCAACTGGCTCGTCCGTCGTGGGATCCGGCGCTACCTGCGTCGGCTCGAGGCTCGCTCCGCTCGACACGTGGGTGCCGACGGTCCGTCCCGGCTGGTCGCGGAGCGCCGCGCGCTGCGCATGGCCACGATCTCCTCGACGCTCGGCAGCGCTGCGTCGGTCGTGATCTTCGTGGCGGCGGTCTTCGTGGCGCTCGCGCAGCTCGACATCAGCCTGGGGCCGTTGCTCGCCGGCGCCGGCATCGTCGGTGCCGCGCTCGGCTTCGGTGCGCAGAACATCGTGCGCGACTTCCTCGCCGGGTTGTTCGTGACGATCGAGGACCAGTACGGGGTCGGCGACATCATCGACGTCGGTCGGGCCTCGGGCGTGGTCGAGGGCATCACGCTGCGCATGACCAAGCTCCGTGACGTCGAGGGCACGCTCTGGTTCGTCCCCAACGGCGAGGTCAAGGAGGTCGGCAACATGACCCAGCGCTGGTCGCGGGTCATCCTCGACATCGCCGTCGCCTACGGCTCCGACCACCACGAAGCGGGACGGCTCATCAAGGAGGCCGCGGATGCGATGTGGCGTGACCCCGACTCGCCGGCGCGGCTGCTCGAGGAGCCCGAGCTCTGGGGTGTGGAGTCCCTCGGCGAGGCGTCGGTCGTGATCCGGGTGGCCGTGAAGAGCTACCCGGCCGACCAGTGGGTCGCCGCTCGGGAGCTGCGCAGTCGCATCAAGGACTCCTTCGACGCCGCGGGCATCGAGTTCCCGATCATCCAGCCGGCCCTCTGGGCGCGCCAGACCCGCGAGACCGCCGACGCGTAGCCGGCCTGCGACGCCCGTGGGCCGACGACGCTGGGACCGGGTCGGACCACCGGGCCGATGAGGACCGCCGCAAGTGGGTAGGGGACGCCCATGGACGGATTCGCTTGTGCAGGACGTGTGTTCCGGGGTGTGAACGGGCTGGTCGAGCCGGTGCTGCGGCGCGGCTGGTTGGCACCCGCGCCGCTGGGCGCCGGGGTCGTCGTCGTCGACACGATCGGACGACGCTCCGGCCAGCCGCGCCGCACGCCGCTGCTGGCGGCCCGCATCGGCAACCACCTGTTCGTCGGCACCGTGCGCGGCTCCTCCGACTGGGTCGCGAACATCGCGGCCGACCCGGAACCCCTGGTGGCGACCCGCGGCGGCGCGCGCGAAGTGCAGGTCGAGGTACGTCCCATGCGTCCGGTCGGCACGCTGGCAGTGCTGCGCGTCGTGGAACCGGCCTGACGGAGCGACCGGATCGCGCCGACTGCGATCGGTCAGGATCGAAGAAGTCACGTGCAGGCCGGCCCACCTACGGTCGAGACGTGCCCGGGGCCGTCGGCTCCATCGGGCGCACCGACGAGAAGGGCACCATCGAATGAAGACCATGACCTGCAAGCAGCTGGGCGGACCCTGTGAGTTCACGCTGACCGGCGAGAACGCGGACGAGGTGATCCAACAGCAGGACCAGCACCTGAAGGACGCGGTCGCGGCGGGCGAGACCGATCACGACGCCGCGCTGGCCGCGATGAAGAAGCGCTGGCGGCGGCCGGTGTCGGGCCTGAAGTGGTACAACCAGACCAAGCGCGACTTCGCGGAGTTGCCCGAGGATTGAGCGGCGCGCCGGAGCGGGCGCCCCGACCGGGGACGCCCGCACCGCGCACTCTCGATGAACCGGATCGTCCCGGCTGGACCGGTCGGCCACATCGATCGACCGGATCGATCAGCCGATGGGGATGCCCCGCTTCCGAGCGGCCAGACCCGTCAACAGGAACGAGAGGCCGACGCCGGCCAGGGCCATCAGGCCGGAGCCGGAGCCGGTGGCAGCGAGCCAGGTCCTGACCGCCTCGGCGGTCGGGACCCTCGGAGCACCGACGACGCTGTCGGCCACTCCCCGGACCATGTCGTCCAGCACGCTGGCCGGCATCGCGGCCGGCACGCCGAGGGCGTCGTCCGCCGGAGCGGACGGTGTGGACGGGGTGGACGGTGCGGACGGCGCGACCGGGAGCGGGGTGCTGGCCGGGGGCGCCTCGACGGTGGCCGAGGCAACCCGGGCCGAGCAGTCCGATGCGGACTCGCCCAGCACGCCGACACCGATGCCGCAGATGCCCAACGGGGCGGCCACGTCGGCGTCGACGGGAACCGCCGACGCACCGATCAGACCCGTGGTCAGGTCGTCGAGCACGCCGATCGTCAAGCCGTCGGCGGGGACGCCGTCAGTAGCGGGACCGTCGGCCGCAGTGCCGCCGGTGTCGGCCGTGGTGCCGGCCCCGGAGCAGTCCGATGCGGAGTCGCCGAGCACGCCGACGCCGATGCCGCAGACACCAAACGGGGCGGCCACGTCCGCGTCGACCGGATCGATCGGGCCGCCGTCGGCAGTG
>JALYWI010000022.1 GCA_030852785.1 Actinomycetota bacterium | reverse complement strand
GTCTGACACGTTCTGGGCCGAAGTGTCCCGAAAAACGGGACGCTGTGACCGAATGTCACCGAACCGTCCAGTTGTTCGGGACGGTGTGGCAGGGTCGCCGCAGGTGTACCCACAGCCCCCGAACGGCGCAGCGGCGCCGTAGGGCGAGGTCGAGGGTGGCTGCACCCCGCAGGCGTACCGTCACCTGCGTCGGCCGTGGCGCACGTCCGCAGCAATCGCGGCTCAGCAGCCGATGACCTGGAGACCGAGCTCACGAGCAACGGCCGCTTGACGGTGGTCGAACGTGAGCACCGCGGTGTGCTCGCCGGCGCGTCGGGCAGCGGCCAGATGCAACGCGTCGAGCGATCTACACAGCGTCCGCTCGGCGATGAATGCGGCGTCGCCGCACGTCGCCGCATCGAGCGCGATGAGGGCCACCGCGTCCAGGTCCTCGCTCAGCTGGCGGCGCGCCGCAGCGAGGTCGTCGCCCGAGAGCAGCCGTGTGAGATTGCGTCGAACCTCGACCTCGGTGAGCCGAGAGGTGACCAGCACCGGATCCGTCCCCATGAGGTGGACCGCTGATTCGGAGTCGTGTTCGTCCACGTAGCGTTTCAGGAACGCGCTGGAGTCGACGTAGAGCGTCACCCGCGGTCCTCGTCGAGCACCTCGAGCACCGACCGCCGGGCCTCGAAGCGGCGAGCAGGTCCGAGCGTGTGACGGCGGGGTGCCTCGATCCACCCCTCGTCGATCCCTCGATCGACGTCCGAGCGCCCATGGGCGGCGACGAGTCGGGCAACCGGGCGGCCCCGGTCGGTCACGGTGACCTCCTCACCCGACGACACGAGCGCCAGGTACTCCGACAGCTTCGCTTTGAGTTCGCGCACCCCGATCTCCATGTGGTCACACTATCGCTCGATGTGACCACAAAAGGGTCTCGGCCGTTCCGCCTCGCTTTAGGGGTCCCGAGGTCTCGGTGACTACTTCAGGAACTTCGACGTCGTGTTGTCGGCCAGCACCTTGCCGCCGGTCTGGCACGTCGGGCAGTAGTCCACCTCGTAGGCCGAGTACTCGACGGCGCGGATGGTGTCGCCGCAGACGGGGCACTCGTTGCCGCTGCGGTGGTGCACCGCACCGGGCCGTTCGGCCGACTTCGACATGCGCTCCATGCTTCGCTCGAACTCGAGGGCCGACGCGATGCACGTCGAGATCGACGCATGCAGGGTCTCGATCTCGTCGGGTGTCAGCTTCTTGGTCATCGCGAAGGGCGAGAGCTTCGCGGTGTGGCAGATCTCGTTGGCCAGCATGCGCCCGAGCCCCGCGACGCCGTGCTGGTCGCGCAGGAAGCCGTGCAGACGCTGGTTCTTCTCGTGCAGCGCGGCGGTCAGCTGCTCGATGGTGGCGACGTCCGCGTCGACACCCAGGTGGTCGAGCGGCGGCTGCTTGTTCGGATCACCCGCGATCACCCACACGCCGGCCTTGCGTTCCTTGCCGGCCTCGGTGAGCAGCAACGCACGTCCGTCGTCGAAGACCCAGCGGGCCATGCCGTTGCGTGGCTTCGCCGACTGCTTCTCATCGGGGATCAGGCGACCGCCCTGCATGAGGTGGATCACGAAGGACAGCTCGGCGCCGTCGCCGGTGTCGACCTGCATCACCAGGACCTTGCCGCGCCGCGTGAAGCCGGCCAGCGTGTGTCCCACCGCATCCGATGCTGCGGGCACGGCGGTCTTGAGCACCGAGAACGAGATCGGCACGAACTTGGCGATCGTGGCGCCGGAGAACTCGGCGGTCAACCGTTCGGCGTGGGCCTGGACCTCGGGCAGCTCGGGCATGGCGGACACGCTACCGAGGGCGGAGCGCGGGAGGCGGCTGGCCCAAGGGGAGACGGCTCGACCCACGGGTCGGGGTTCCCGCCGCTCCCAGCGCCGCGTACCATCTGCGCGGAGTGGGAGATCGGTCGCCGTGGCAGCACGGCCGGCCGAGCAGGAGGGCGGCGGCGATGGCCATGATCGTGGAGTACTGCGGCGAGCAACACCGCGTGCCGGTGGGTGACTGGTTGACCCTGGGGCGGGAGGGTGACGTCGTCCTCGACGACAACCCGTATCTGCATCGCCACTTCCTGCGCGTCGGCTCGGCCGATGGTCTGAGCTGGATCATCAACAACGGCGACCAGCTGGCCGCCACCGTGTCGGACTCCGAGGCCCGGGTGCAGGCCTGGCTCGCCCCGGGCGCCCGGTTGCCGCTCGTGTTCGAGCACACCATCGTCCGCTTCACCGCCGGTCGCACGACCTACGAGGTCGACGTGCACATCTCCGAACCCGTGTTCTCCGATCCGATGGGGCTCCCGGACTCGACCGGTGAGACGACCATCGGACTCGTGACCTTCACCCGGGACCAACGCCTGCTGATCGTCGCGCTCGCCGAGCCGATGCTGCGCATCGGCGGTCGTGGCACGAACGCCACGCTGCCGTCGTCGTCCGAGGCGGCCGAACGGCTCGGCTGGACGATCCGTCGTTTCAACCGGAAGCTCGACAACGTGTGCGAGAAGCTGGCCAAGGTCGGCGTGCAGGGTCTCCACGGCGGCCCCGGCGATCTCGCGAGCAACCGTCGTGCTCGCCTGGTCGAGTACGCCATGTCGGTGCGTCTCATCTCGGCCGACGACCTTGCGCTGCTCGATGAGCAGATCGACGTCTGACCCGCACATCCCCGCACACCGCACGGAGGGTGAAGGCGATCCCGCACCCCGCGCGAATGGATGCGCGTGCAAGGACAATCCGGCAGACTCCGATGAGTGGCGAGAACCGACTCGCCACTCGGCGCTGGAGCGCCGATGACAACGGGGGAGACAGAAATGACGTCCACTCGATCCAGACAACGGCGCGCCGCCATCGTCGTGGCGCTGCTGGCAGCGGGAGCAGCGCTGTCCGCCTGCGCACCCGATCCGCCCGGCACTCCGGAGGACCCGTCGACACGATGGCTCGCTGCGGGCTGCATCGACAGCGTGGTGCCCGGCGTGCCGGACTTCCACTTCACCGGCGTGGCGAACACCGAGTCCAACGCGCACGGCTTCGCGACCGGCTCGGACCCCGCGCTCTCGGAGGACGGCACCTGTACCGGCACACCGGCCGACTACAACAGCGTTGTCCGCTCGGCCGACGCGACCGGCGCCGTCACGATCTGCGCGGAGCTCGGCCTCACGGTCGTCAACCCTCCGCGGCTCATCGACTTCGGTTACAACGTGCCCATCGACGCATGGGCGTGCATCGAGGCACCGACCTGATGTCGGGCGCTCTGCCCGGCCTGCCGGCCGGGCGCTCCCTCGGCCTCCGAGCGTCCGTCGGAAGCTGAGGGGATGGGTCGGATCGGATCGGCGACGTGCTGGGCGGCGCCGATCCGATGCCGGCTCGAACGCTCACAGCCGAGGCTCGCAGCCGAGGGGCCGCCCCGAGTGGCTCAGAACTCGGTGCGTCCCCGAAGGTCGCCGAGTGCGTCGTCGAGCCCTTCGAGTAGGGCGTGCTGGCGGATGAGCACGGCGACGTCACCGCCGAGCTTGAGCTTCCCCTGCATGAACGCCGCCTGGGCCGAGAGCTCACCGCTCGCGATCGCTGCGGCGCTCGAGTAGTCGAGCTCGAAGCGCACCTGGGCATCCTTGTGCGGGCCCGGCTCGAGCGACACGGCGCCGTGGTCGAAGGTGATGCCGTAGGCCGCCTTGCCGCCCGGTGCCCCGGCGACCTCGTACTGGATCGTCAGCTCCGCGTCGGCAGTCGCCGCCCTCAGCGAATCGCTCGCCGCCAGGTCGGCCGCCGCGGCGGTCATCCACTCGTCGCTCAGGTACTGCATGGTGGGTGACACTACCGGCCTCGCCGGTCGTGCTCGCTCGGACCTGACGCCCGGCAGGCTCCTCGGCGCGGGGCGACGCGAGCCACCGCCGTCCTGACAGACTGCGGCGCATGCCGACACCGAATCCGCTGGACGAACGCCGCCACACCCCGGACGACTCGATGCTCTGGAACGAGTCGTACTACCTCGACTGGTTCAGCGACGACCTGTCCCTCGGGGGCTACGTGCGCATCGGCTTCAACCCCGGGCTCGGCACCGTCTGGTACTGGGCGTGCCTCGTCGGTCCGGACCGTCCGCTGGTCACGGTCATCGAGAACGACATCCCGATGCCCAAGTCGCCGACGTCGTTGGAGCTGCGCCACGACGGGCTCTGGGCCGATCACGTCATCGAGACACCGCTCGAGCACATGTCGATCAACCTCGAGGCGTTCGCGATCCAGCTCGACGACGCGGCCGAGGTGTACCACGAGCCACGCGGCGAGCGGATCCCGTTCGGATTCGAGCTCGACTTCCACACCGACCGTGCCGCCTACCAGTGGCCGGCCGATGTCACGCCTCGCTACGAGATCCCCTGCCGGGTCGACGGCCGCATCCTGGTGGGCAGCGACGAGATCGAGTTCGAGGGCTGGGGGCAGCGGGATCACTCCTGGGGCGCGGCGCGCGACTGGTGGGCGCTGGGTTGGAGCTGGACCGCCGGACGCCTGGACGACGGCACCCGGTGGCACACCGCAGGTGGCTTCTTCGGAGAGGACAGCGACTGGGGCGTCGGCTACGAGTTGCCGCCGGCGTCGACCGAGTTCCGTGAGAGCGACGCGGTGCGCACCCGGTCCGAACTCGGCCGGGAGGGGCTGGCGACCCGCAACACGACCGCGTTCGGTGAGCTGGATCTGACCTTCGAGCCGCTCGCGTTCTCGCCGGTGCTGCTGGTGCACCCCGACGGCCGAGAGGCTCGCTTTCCCCGGGCGATGGCTCGCATCACCGACGCAGCGACCGGCCGCACCGGCGGCGGCTGGATCGAGTGGAACCAGCCCCCGACCTGAGCCTCTGCGGACCAAACCTGATCCGTCGTCGATGCCATCGCATCGAAAACAGGTGTCATTTCGCCGGGTAGGGCGGGGGAGGGGTCGCTGGGGTCAGGGGGTGACCGAGGCGGGCAGCACGCACGCGGCGTCGAGGCCGAGCACGTGGTTGAGTCGCCCGAACGCGAGCCACGAACCGAGGCACATCGACAGCTCGACGATCTCGGCGTCGGTGTACTCGGCCTTCATGCGGGTCCAGAACTCCTCGTCGAGTCCGTGGTGGTCGAGGGCGTAGCGCTCGGCGTACTCCGCGGCCAGCTTCGCCCGGGTGTCGAGCGCGTCGGTGGTGCGCCAGTTCTCGACCTCGGTGTCGAAGCCCTCTTCGACCTTCACGCCGTCCATCTCGGTGCGCCAGTCCTGGCAGAAGAGGCAGCCGTTGATCTGCGACATGCGCAGCCGTGCGGCTTCGAACTCGCGCAGACCGAGCGTGGTGTCCTCGTAGACCTTCATCGAGAAGTTCGACGCCGCGGGCCCGATGCCGGGAACCATCTCGCCCCAGACGTACATGATCGGGTGCTTGCCCTCTGGTACTTCGACGATCATGTGGATCCCCCTGGATCGGTTGCTTCGATCACGCTCGTCCCAGCTTGCCGGTCGCGGGCGTCAGCGGCACGTCGAGTGCGTCGTAGACACCCGGTCCCGCTGCTCGCAGCCACGGGATCGCGTTGACCAGCCGACCGACCGCGGTGGCGTTGCCGCCCGCCGCTCGGTTGCCGCCCTCGTCGGTCGCCTCGACGTTGATCTCGATGCGCGGGCGACCCTCGATGATGACCTTGTGCGCGCCGTCGCCGCCGTCGGGCGGCACCGGCCAGTCCGGTGCGCAGTCGGGGTGGATGCGAGTGATGTGCTCGACGACGATCACCGGCTCGCCGTCGACGATGCCCTGCACCTCGAAGCGCAGCGCGCCCTGGGTGCCCTTCTCGAACTCGCCCATCGAGTTGGTGACGGTCTCGTCGAGCTCGCGGCGCAGCAGCGTCTCACGGATCTCGTCGAGCTCGACTCCGAGCGCCCGGGCGATCAGACGTACCTGGCCGCCCCACACCATCGTCGGCACGGTCGGCGCGACCATCGGCGGCTCGTAGTCCATGGGCTCACCCATGCCGATCAGGTAGCGCACCGAGTCGGGCTGGTCGTAGGTCGTGTAGTCGAAGATCTCCTGGCAGCGGATCTGGTCGATCGTGCCGGACAGACCGGAGAGCAGCACCGGCAGGATGTCGTTGCCCCAGCCCGGATCGATGCCCGAGACGAACAGACTGCCGCCGCCCTCGGCCACCGCGGCGCGGATCGGCTCGATGAGCTCGGCCGGCGCGTTGGTCGGGTCGTAGAGCGGGTAGATCGAGGGGGTCACGACGACGAGACCTGCGGCGAGGCAGCCACGCACGTCCTCGACCGCCTCGTCGGGACGGATGTCGCCCGAACAGGCGTAGATGACGGCATCGAGGCCCGCGGCGGTGACCTCTGCGGCCGACGACGCCGCGGTCGCCGCCACGCCGAGGTCGCGCCCGACCTCGGCGATCGAGCCGGCGTCACGGCCGACCTTGTCCGGGTCGGCGACGAAGACCGCCACCAGGTCGAGGTCGGGATGGGCGTCGGTCATCCGGATGGCGGCACGTCCCACGTTGCCCGTCCCCCAGACGCCGACGCGGAACCGCGGTCGTGCGTTCATCGGGGCGACCCTATCGAAGGTGTCACCGCGATGTCTGACGCCCCGTCAGATTCGTGGTCCGAGGGGTCAGGAGCCTTCGCCGGGCGCGCTCGGGGCGCCGCACGACGTCTCGAGCCAGTCGACGATGGCGTCGTTGGCCGCGGTGAACTCCTCGTCGGCCAACGCACCCATGCCCGAGATGCCGCCGCTCTCGACCGACGCGAGCGCATCCGAGATGACCTGCAGCTCGTCGTGCAGATCCGCCGGCAGCGCGGCCCTCAGCTCGGCCACGACGGACTCGCGGCTCGAGGAGCCCGGCATCATGCCGAACGCCGAGGCCATCAGCTCGGCGTACTTCATCAGCAGGTCGAGGCACTCGCCGGCCACACCGAGCTCGGACTCGAACTGCTCGAGCATGTCGTCGATGCCGCTGCCGAAGTCGTCGAGTCCCTCGGAGAACTCCTCGGGCAGCTCGAACTCGTCGGTCGGGTCGGTCGGATCGCCGGGGACCGACGGTGCGGCCGGGTCCTCCGGCGCGAGCTCCGAGGCCGCGGGACGCGGCGGCGAGGTCATCGACGCCGTCACCTGTTCCGGCGACGACGAACATCCGGTCGCGGCGAGCGCGACCACCGCGAACGCCACGACGGCGACCGCGGTCCGACGCATGGTCAGCCGACCTTCTTCTGGCCGGTCCGTCGGCGGTTGGCGAGCTTCGCCTTCAGGTAGTCCCGGTTCATCATGGCGATGAAGTCGATCGAGATCTCCTTCGGGCACGCCTCCTGGCACTCGCCGTGGTTCGTGCAGGAGCCGAAGAACTCCTCCATCGTGTCCACCATCGACTCCGAGCGCGCCAAGCGCTCCGGCTGGCCCTGCGGCAGCAGGTTCAGGTGCTGCATCTTGGCGGCGGTGAAGAGGTTCGCCGCGGAGTTGGGGCACGCCGCCACACACGCACCGCAGCCGATGCACGCGGCCGCGTCCATGGCGGACTCGGCGGCCTCCTTCGGCACGGCGATGATGTTGGCGTCGGGCGCAGCCCCGGTGTTGACCGAGATGTAGCCGCCGGACTCGACGATGCGGTCGAACGCCGCACGGTTGACGACCAGGTCCTTGATGATCGGGAAGCCGGCGGCGCGCCAGGGCTCGATGACGATCTCGTCGCCGTCGGAGAACTTGCGCATGTGCAGCTGGCAGGTCGCGGTGCCCTTCTGGGGGCCGTGCGCCTGGCCGTTGATCATCAGCCCGCAGCTGCCGCAGATGCCCTCACGGCAGTCGTGGTCGAACGCGATCGGTTCCTTGTCGTCGTCGATCAGCTGCTCGTTGACGTAGTCGAGCATCTCGAGGAACGAGGCGTCGTCCGCGACGGCCGTCGTGTACTCCTCGAAGTGGCCCGGGCCCTGCGCGGTGTCCTGGCGCCAGACCTTGAGCTTGAGATTCAGCGTGTTGCTCACGTGTGGTCTTCCCTGTCCTGTCGTCGCTGTGGTGGCGGGGCCGGCTACTTGTAGCTGCGCTGTGTCAGCTGGACGTTCTCGAACACGAGCGGCTCCTTGTTGAGCACCGCGTCCTTCTGGATGTCGGGGCCGCCGTACTCCCATGCGCCGACGTACGCGAAGTTCTCGTCGTCGCGCTGGGCCTCGCCCTCTTCGGTCTGGTGCTCCTCGCGGAAGTGGCCGCCGCAGGACTCCTCGCGGTGCAGTGCATCGCGCACCTTCAGCTCGGCCATCTCCATGAAGTCAGCGACGCGCAGTGCCTTCTCGAGGGACTGGTTGTAGCTCTCGCCCTCGCCGAGCACCTTGACGTCGGACCAGAACTGCTCACGGATCGCGGGGATGTCGCGCAGTGCGGTCTCGAGTCCGGCCTTGTTGCGACTCATGCCGCAGTAGTCCCAGACCAGCTTGCCGAGCTCGCGGTGGTAGTGGTCCACCGAGTGCGTGCCCTTCACGGCGAGCAGCTGGTCGACCCGGTCCTGGGTCTCGCTGTGCGCCGTGGTGAACGCCTCGTGGGTGGTCTCGAGCGGCTTGGTGCCGAGCAGGTCCGACAGGTAGCCGGCGACGGTCTGCGGAGCGACGAAGTAGCCGTCCGCGAGTCCCTGCATGAGCGCCGAGGCACCCAGGCGGTTCGCGCCGTGGTCCGAGAAGTTCGCCTCGCCCAGGGCGAACAGGCCCGGGACCGTGGTCTGCAGGTTGTAGTCCACCCACAGCCCACCCATCGTGTAGTGGGTGGCGGGGTAGATGCGCATCGGCGTGCTGTAGGGATCCTCGCCGGTGATGCGCTCGTACATGTCGAACAGGTTCCCGTAGCGGGCCTTGATCGTCTCGTGACCGAAGCGCTGGATGGCGTCGGAGAAGTCGAGGAACACGCCGTTCTGGAGCGGGCCGACGCCGCGGCCCTCGTCGACGACGGTCTTCGCGTTGCGCGAGGCGACGTCGCGGGGGACCAGGTTGCCGAAGGCGGGGTACTTGCGCTCGAGGAAGTAGTCGCGCTCGGAGTCGGGGATCTCGCTCGCGACGCGCTTGTCGTCGATCGCCGAGGGTGCCCAGATGCGACCGTCGTTGCGGAGCGACTCCGACATCAGGGTCAGCTTCGACTGGAACTCGTCCGCCGGCGGGATGCAGGTCGGGTGGATCTGCGTGTAGCAGGGGTTCGCGAACGCCGCGCCCTTCTTGTGGGCACGCCAGGTGGCCGTGACGTTGCAGGCCTTGGCGTTCGTCGAGAGGAAGTAGACGTTGCCGTAGCCGCCGGTCGCGAGCAGCACGGCGTGTGCGGAGTGCGAGCTGACCTCGCCCGAGAGCAGGTCGCGTGCGGTGATGCCGACGGCCCGCCCCTCGTGGGTGACGACGTCGAGCATGTCCATGCGGTTGAACAGCTGCACCGTGCCGAGGTGGATCTGGCGTGCGAGCGCCTGGTAGGCGCCGAGCAGCAGCTGCTGGCCGGTCTGGCCACGTGCGTAGAACGTGCGGGCGACCTGGGCGCCACCGAAGGAGCGGTTGTCGAGCAGGCCGCCGTACTCGCGGGCGAAGGGCACACCCTGCGCCGTGGCCTGGTCGATGATGTTCACCGACACCTCGGCGAGGCGGTGCACGTTGCCCTCACGGGCGCGGTAGTCGCCGCCCTTGATCGTGTCGTAGAAGAGACGGTGCACGGAGTCGCCGTCGTTCTTGTAGTTCTTCGCCGCGTTGATGCCGCCCTGAGCGGCGATCGAGTGCGCCCGACGGGGCGAGTCGTGGTACGTGAAGACCTTGACGTTGTACCCGGCCTCGCCGAGCGAGGCGGCTGCAGCGGCACCCGCGAGCCCGGTGCCGACCACGATCACCTCGAACTTGCGGCGGTTCGAGGGGTTGACCAGCTTCAGGTTGAACTTGTGGCTGGTCCACTTGTCGGCGAGGGGGCCGTCGGGGATCTTCGAGTCGAGCGTCAGTGCCACGTCAGTGGGCTCCTGTGAGAGTCGGGCGGTCGGCGGTCGGTGGAATGCAGGTCGATGCGGTGGCGTCGCGGGGGACTGACCGCAGGATCAGTGCACGATCCCGGCGAGCACGGCGATGGGGAAGGCGCAGTTGACGCCGGCCACCACGATCGCGAAGCCGGCGGCGAACGCACGGCGCGCACCGTTGTAGCGAGGGTTGTTCATGCCGATGCTCTGGAACATGGACCAGCCGCCGTGGAAGAGGTGGATGCCCAGGGCGATGTTGGCGACGATGTAGAGGATCGACACCGGCCAGCGCTCGAAGCTCGTCACGAGGTTGTCGTAGGCGGCGCCCCGCACGAAGTCCGGGTTGGCGAAGCCCCACGTGAGGTCCGCCAGGTGGAACAGCAGGTAGAGCCCGACGATGATGCCGGTCCAGCGCATGGTGCGTGAGGCGAAGCTCACCGCGATGTAGTCGCGGGGCGACTGGTACTTCACGGGGCGGGAGCGGTGGTTCATCCGGGTCAGCGAGTACGCCGACTGGATGTGCAGGAAGAACATGACGATCAGCCCGATGCGCAGGCCCCACAGCGGGACGTGGTGGGGGAGGATCGGGTAGAGCAGCGACCGCAGGCTCTCGGCGTAGTGGTCGAACTCGGTCCGGCCGAGGAACATCTTGAGGTTGCCGACCATGTGGGCGAACACGAAGCCCATGAGCCCGATGCCGGTCAGGGCCATGACCCACTTCTTGCCGACGGCGCTGGAGTAGAACTCCACCGGCCACGGCTTGCGGCTCTTCTGCCGGCCGTTGACCACCGGGGCGTCGGCTCCGGGGCGCTCCATCGCCTGGGTCA
>JALYWI010000010.1 GCA_030852785.1 Actinomycetota bacterium | reverse complement strand
GAGCAGCACCGCGAGCGCCCCGACGGCGGCCAGCACGGGCACGTCGTCGCCGGGGAACAGCAGGAGCGCGCCCGCCACCACGGCGGCGACGATCGCGGCACGGCGGGTGGGCAGCAGGAGCATGCGGTGGGCGACCGGCTCAGCGGGGCGCCGGCACGACGGCGAGGATGTTGTCGAGCAGGGTGTCGGCGGTGACGCCCTCGAGCTCGAGCTCCGGTCGGACGACCATCCGGTGGCGCAGCGTCGGCTTGGCCACCGCCTTGACCTCGTCGGGGCTGACGAACCCGCGGCCCGACAGCCACGCCCACGCCTTCGACGCGTGCAGCAGGGCCGTCGCTCCTCGGGGTGACACACCCAGGTCGACCGACGGCGATTCACGGGTGGCCCGGCAGAGCGCCACGATGTACTCCAGCACGGTCGGTTCGACCTGCACGGCGTCGACGAGCAACCGCGCCGCGGCCAGGTCGGCGACGCCGGCGACGGGCCGGACACCGGCCGCGACCACGTCGTGGGGGTCGAGCCCTCGGTGGTGGCGCCCGAGCACCTCGGTCTCCTGTTCGAAGGTCGGGTAGCCGACCAGCAGCTTGAACATGAACCGGTCCAGCTGCGCCTCGGGCAGCGGATAGGTGCCCTCCTGCTCGACCGGGTTCTGGGTCGCGATCACGACGAAGGGGTCCGGCAGTGCGAGCGACTCGCCCTCGGCGGTGACCTGTCGTTCCTCCATCGCCTCGAGCAGCGCGGACTGCGTCTTGGGCGGCGTCCGGTTGATCTCGTCCGCGAGGAAGAGGTTGGTGAACACCGGTCCCTCGCGGAAGCGCAGGCGCTGTCGCCCTTCGGAGGGGTCGAGCACCAGCTGTCCGGTGACGTCGGAGGGCATGAGGTCCGGCGTGAACTGCACACGCTTGAAGTCGAGCGCGAGCGCCTCGGCGAGCGTCTTGACCATGAGCGTCTTCGCGACGCCGGGCACACCCTCGAGCAGCACGTGCCCACGCACCAGCAGCGCCGCGATCAGCCCCGACAGCGTGCCGTCCTGACCGACGACGACCTTGCCGATCTCGGCTCGGAGCGCGAGCACGGCCTCACGCGGGTCGCGTCGGGATTCGTGGGCGAACTCGGGTGGGAGTTCAGGCGGGCTCTGGGACACTGAGGACCTCCGTGCGGATCGAGTCGAGGGTACGGGCGAGTTGGACGAGGGTGGCGCTGGAGTCGACCGGGGCGCCGCCGATCAGCGCTGCGTGCACGTCGTCGACGGACCGGCCGCTGCGAGCCGCGACGGTGGCCACGAGGACCTCGTCGCGCGCGCCGGTGGTGCCCAGACGGGCGGCGAGCACCGATCGGGCGTCGCTGCGCAGCGCGGCGGCGGCCCGCTCCGGGCTGCCCTTGCGGCGCAACAGGTCACCGACGGCGACGACCAGCTCGGAGCCGGCGATCTCGACGGGCAACGGCTCCTCGACCGGGCGACCCAGGCGCACCGACCGCCACCACAGGAAGAGCAGCACGACGACGACGAGCTGCGCGAGCGCGAGGCGCACCGGCAGCGGCATGAGCTCGAGCGGCCCCTCGGAGCCCTCGATCGACGGGTCCGAGCTCGGTGTCGGGTCGATGACGTCGATCTGCACACCGGGTGTCGCGCCGGTCAGCACCAGGGCCGTCGCGGCGTTCGCGAGCGGTCGCCCGCCGTCCTCCTTGGCCGGCTGCAGCCGTGCGTTCACCCACAGGTACGGCGAGCCCAACGTGATCACGCGGCCCTCGCCGACCTGGCGGGCCGAGACCACGACGAGCTCGTCGACCGGTTCGCCGGCGCTCGTCGCCGGGTCGCCGTAGCAGGTCTGGTCGCCGCGGGCGGGTGGGAAGTCCCATGCGAACGCCACGTCGATCGGGCCCAGCGCGTCCAGACCGGGGATGTCGCAGTCGCCCGGTCCCCGTGGCACGGCGGGTGTGTCGGCCAGCTCCCGAGCGCCGTACGAGCCGCCGAAGCTCTCGAAGGGAAGGTCGTCGGGCCCGAGGAAGTCCTCCGACGGCTCGCCGCCGGCGGGCTCGTCGCCGCTCCCGGTCCCGCCGAGGGGCCACGGCTCGCCCAGCACGACGGTCGCGCCCGCCTCGGCCAGGCGGCGCAGCTCGGCGAGCTCCTGCTCCGAGGCGTAGCCGGGTACGGGGACCACGACGGTGCGGTCGCCGGGCTCGACGGCGCCGGTGTCGAGCAGCGACGACGACGGCTGCGCCCGCACCCGAGCGCCCTCGTCCTCCCACAGCTCGGCGATCGCGGCGTAGCCCTCCGGGGCGGTCGAGTCGACCATGAACGGCGTGAGCTGCCGGGTCCTGGTCATCAGGACCACGACCACGACGACCGCCACCACCGCGACGAGGAGCCCCACCCACGCGCCGCGCCCGGACCCGGCCGTGGAGCCGTTGCCGCCCTGCGTGCTCGTCACCCGATCACCACCAGCGTCGAGTCGCCGGCTCCGTCGCCCCGGCCCGGGGAGTCGTCGTCGGGCTCGACCGTCGGCGCCGAGAGCACGGCGGTCGCGGCGGCACGGAAGGCGGCGTTCTCGTCGGCCCCCGTGGGCGCATCGGCGTACCAGGGCAGCTCGAAGAGCAGGCAGGCGACATCGAAGTCGCCCGCGGCGGTGGGCGTCGTCCGGGCGAGGTCCTCACGGAGCTCACCCGTGGTGCGCCCGGGGACGTCGGGCAGCTGGCGTCGATCGACGAGCGTTCGGACCAGCTCCCGGTAGCGGGCGCGCAGGGCGAGCTTCCACTCGCCCTCGGACTCCAGTCGCTCCGCGTCGGAGCGCCACTCCGACGCGGCCCGGCGGTGTTCGATCTCGGTCTCGGTCGCCGGGGTGTCGTCGCCGTCGGGACGCCGGATCCGGTTCGCGATCACGTAGACCGCGACACCGATCACCGCGAGCACCGCCACGATGATGATCAACCAGGCGAGGATCGAGCCGATCCCGCCGAGGAACTGCCCGCCCTGGGGCGGCGCCCCCGAGGGCTCGATGTCGCCGAACCATCGCTCCAGCTGCTTGCCGATCCACTCGGCGAGCTGGTCGAACCACGACGGCCCGTAGTCGAACTCCGGTCGCGACATGATCTGCTCGACCCGCTCGGCGACCTCGGCCGGGTCGGGGGCGCCGGGATCGGCCTGGAGCACCAGTGCCGCAACGGCGGTCGTCGACCCGGCTGCGATCATCGGCGCCCGGTCGCCGGCTGGAGTGCGACCGAGGTGCGGTGCGCGTCACCGAGGACCCGCTCGGCGCGCAGCTGCAGGTCCAGGCCCTCGTGGCGGGCGCGCAGGTCGAGGTACGCCCGTGCGGCGATGCACGCGGTGATCGGCTCGGCGAGCAGCAGCACGACCGTGCCCAGGCGGGCCACCACGCCGACGACCGACTCGGGCAGCGCGAAGCTCGACAGCAGCAGCGCCGGGCCGGCGGTCAGCGAGATGCGCAGGACCTGGGAGATCACGAGGCTGCCGAGGCAGATCACGAGGGCGTTGCCGAAGCGGGCACGGGTGAGCGACACGCTGCGGGTCACCGCCCGCCACGGCCCGACACCCTCGGCGCCCGCCACCGACGAGGCGATGAAGAAGAGCCCGTCGGCCAGCAGCCAGCCGACCGGGAACACGACGCACGACAGCAGCGCGCGCGGCAACGCGGTCAGGACGACGATGAGCAGCGCGACCCACCAGCGACGCAGCGCGAGGCGGCCCATCTCGCGGAACGACACGTCGACGCCGCGAGCGGCCGACGCGGCGAGGTGACCGACGCACAGTCCGAGCAGCGACAGCGCGACCGTCTGCCCGACCAGGATCGCCCACGACCAGCTGTCGCCCGACCCGAGCAGGAACATCGACGGCCCGATCGCCACACGCTCGGGTGTCTCGGTGCCGACCGCCGCCATCAGCACCAGATCGACCACGGTCAGCGGCACGAACAAGCAGGCAGCGAAGCCGACGAGACGGCGGAACCGGAAGCGGAACAGGTCGAAGCCGCCGTCGAGCACGGCGGCGGGGCCCACCGGATGCAGGTCGGCCACCGGCGACGAGCCGTCGGCCAGCGCATCGGCGGCGCTGTGCGGCTCCTGCGGCGGCAGTCGGGCATCACCGCGGGCGGTGGCGACGCCCGCGCCCGAGGCGCGTGCCCCTGTGTCCCGCCCGCTGGTGTCGACCACGGATCGAATGTACCGCCCAGGACTTGGCAGACTGCGACCCATGGGTGACCAGTTCGACGCCACGACGTACGGCCGGAGCTTCTCGGACGTCTACGACGACTGGTACCCGGCCGACGCCGCGACCCTCGACGCGGTCGACCAGCTCGACGCCCTCGTGGGACGACGACCGGCGGACGTGCTCGAGCTCGGTGTCGGCACCGGGCGTCTGGCGGTACCGCTCGCCACCAGGGGCCACCGGGTGACGGGCCTCGACGCCTCGCCCGACATGCTCGACCTGCTCGCAGCGAAGCAGCTCGACGACGGCGTCGGTGTCATCGGCGTGCACGCCGACGTCGCGCGCCGGGCGGAGTGGCCGTCGGGTCCCTTCGACGTGGTGCTCGCCGCGTTCAACATGGTGTTCAACCTGACGGACCCGTCGTCGCAGGCGTCGCTGTTCACCTCGGCGGCCGACGTGCTCCGTCCGGGCGGCGCCTTCGTCGTCGAGTGCTTCGTGCCCGCGTCGCCCGGTGCGGGCCCCGGCCGACTGCTCGAGCTGCGCTCGGTCGAGGTCGACCGCGTCGTCATGATCGCGACCGAGTCCGATCCGGAGTCCTCGGTGGTCACCGGACAGCACATCGAGCTGCGCGACGGCGAGGCGGTGCGACTGCGACCGTGGCAGATCCGTGCCGTGCCACCCGACGAGCTCGACCGCTGGGCGCACGCGGCGGGACTCGTCGTGGCGTCGCGCTGGTGCGACTGGCGCGGCACCCCGTTCGGAGCCGAGAGCACCTCGCACGTCAGCGTCTACCGACGCCGGGGCGACTGAGCCCGCTCGGCAGCGTCAGCTCCGCTTCAGCCCCTCTTCAGCCCCGCTTCATGGGCTGCAGCTTGGCGCACTGCGTGGCGATCGCCACGAGCTGCAGGTCCTCGTCCCACAGCTCCGCGGTGCCCGACGAGTAGCCGTCGGCCGCCACGTGCGCTCGGGTGTGCTGCAGCAGCCAGTCGGAGCGGACCTCGGCGACGAACTGCAGGCTGATCTGCAGGCTGATCACCAGGAACGGATCCGGCGTGCTGCCCAGACCCAGGTGCACCGCGGGGCCGAGGATGTCACCGGGCAGCGCGAGCGTCGCCGGCTCCCAGGTGCCGTCGTCACGTCGTGGGGTCACGTGGAACCGGAACCACGAGGCGCTGCGCGGCTCACCGGGGCTCAGCTCGTCGCCCCACTGCATGGTGTGGCCGACGGGGCGGAACTCGGTCTGGGAGTGGTACGGGATCCGGGCGAAGATCGAGTCCTCGTCGATCGCGCCGCGGGGTGCGGTCAGCTCCGGCGGGGTCACCGTCGGCGGCTGGGCACCCACGAAGCGGTACTCGCTGTCGCTGCGGACCCCGAACACGCACGTGACGACCAGGTCGTTGCCGACCGGTCCGGTGGCGTCGCGGTCGTGGGGGTCGAGTGCCCACAGCCGCACGAGCGCCTGGGCGCCGCTGCGGCCGCTGCGCAGCACCTCGACGTGCGCCGCGACCGGGCCGCACGGCACCGCCTGGCAGAACGTCGCGTCGGCCGACACGAGGTCCAGGTCG
Organism: Actinomycetota bacterium; assembly: GCA_030852785.1. Classification (GTDB taxonomy): domain Bacteria; phylum Actinomycetota; class Acidimicrobiia; order Acidimicrobiales; family Microtrichaceae; genus JAFAFN01. The sequence goes on along the minus strand of JALYWI010000010.1, from coordinate 9,860 downwards.
GGACGGTCGAGCTGCACCGCGGCGGCGCGCAGCGCGACGGCCATCGTGGAGCCGCCGAACGCGTAGAGGATCCGCCAGGCCTCGGGGATGAAGGCCGAGTAACGCCCCTCGACACCGGCCACCGCGTGGGGCGTGGTGTCGCGGAGGATGTCGCCGGGTTCGATGGTGAGATGCTCGGACATCGCAACACGGTGCCGCCTCGACGCCCGGCGGACCAGCCGAGCGACCGACGTCACAGCCGCCGAGGCCGTCGGTAGGGTTCGTCGGTGCCACGTCTGAAGGTCCGTACCACCCTCGATGCCACGCCCTCGCAGGTGTGGGACGAGATCCAGGACATCGCCAGCCACCCGGACTGGATGCAGGACGCCGTCTCGATCCACTTCGTCTCGGAGCGTCGGTCCGGCGTGGGGACGAGCTTCGACTGCGAGACCCGCGTCGGTCCGTTCCGGCTGGTCGACCGCATGGAGATCACGAGCTGGCGACCCGGCAGGGAGATGGGGGTGCGACACCACGGTCTGGTCACCGGCACGGGTCGTTTCGAGCTGCGACCCGCGCGCAGGGGCCGCACCCGCTTCACGTGGGTCGAGCGCCTGCAGTTCCCGTGGTACTTCGGCGGGCCCGTCGGCGCGTGGGTCGCCCGACCGGTGTTGCGCCGGGTCTGGCGCGCCAACCTGCGCAACCTCCGGGAGCGGTTCGCGAGCGACTGAGCGGAGCCGGCACCCTCGGCCTGCTCAGTAGTACGGCGGGCTGGCGAGGATCCACGCCGCCGCGTACGCGCCGACGAGCAGCGTCACCCCGAAGAGCACCACGGCGGTCGAACGCAGCGCCGCGCCCTCCTGGGGCCAACGCAGCGGCTGCAGCACCGCACCCGCAGCGGCGCCGGCGAGCAGTCCGCCGAGGTGGCCGCCCACCGAGATGTTCGGCATGGCGAAGGTGAGCAGCAGGTTGATCAGCACCAGGCCGCCGATGCCGGACTGCCAGGGGTTCTGCTTCGCGCGGAGCTGCAGCACGATCAGGGCGCCCATCAGTCCGAAGACGGCGCCGGAGGCACCCACGGTGGGCGACAGCGGCGAGAGCACCAGCACGCCGAGCGAACCGCCGACGAGCGACACGCCGTAGAGGATCGCGAAGCGCACCCGACCCAGCGCCGGCTCGAGTTCCTGGGACAGGAACCAGAGCAGCAGCATGTTCATGCCCAGGTGCAGCACCCCCGAGTGCATGAACGACCCGGTGACGACCCGCCACCAGTCGCCGTCCGCGACGAGAGGGCCGAACAGCGCGCCGTGTTCGTAGACGGCGCCGGAGATCGACGTCGGGTCACCGCCGACCAGCGTCGCCACCAGCCAGACCGCGACGTTGATGCCGATGATGACCTTGCCGACGATCACCTCGGAGTGACCGCGGAACAGCGCGGGCGCCCGGACCACCCGCTCGGCGTTGGTCCCGGTGCAGTCCGGACACTGGAAGCCGACCGACGCCTGTCGCATGCACTGCGGGCAGATCGGCCGGTTGCACCGTTGGCAGCTGACACCGGCGGCACGATCGGGGTGTCGATGGCAACTGACGGTGACGTCCACGCCGCCCGACGCTACCGCCGCCTCACACCCGTGCGGTCAGCACCACCAGGGCCAGAGGTGGCAATGTCATCAGCAACGACGCCGGCTGCCCCTGCCAGGGCGTCGAGGAATCGGCGACCAGATCAGCGCCCGCGGTGCCGACGGCGAGGTCGTGGTCCGAGCCGCCGAAGCGGGACCAGTCGGTGTCGAGCTCGACGTGCCACTCGCCGTGGCGCGGCACGCCCAGGCGGTACCCGTGTCGTGGGACCGGGGTCAGGTTCGCGACGACCACCACGACGTCGTCGTGCTCCGGGGATCGACGCCAGAACGAGAACACCGAGTGCCGATGGTCGTCGGCATCGAGCCAGCCGAAGTTGCCGTCGAGGTCGTCGTCGCCGCTCCACAGGGCCGGCACCCGGTCCTGGAGCTCGTTGAGGTCGGCCACGAGGCGCCGCACGCCGTCGTGCTCCGGTTCGGCGAGCAGCCACCAGTCGAGCTCACGGTCGTGGGACCACTCGCGCCGTTGGGCCAGCTCGCTGCCCATGAAGAGCAGCTGACGACCCGGATGGCACCACTGCCAGGCGAGCAGGCAGCGGAGGTTCGCGAACTGCTGCCAGCGGTCCCCGGGCATCTTCTCGACCAACGACCCCTTGCCGTGCACGACCTCGTCGTGGCTCAGGGGCAGCACCCAGCGTTCGTGGCGGGCGTAGACCAGGGGGAAGGTGAGCTCGCCGTGGTGGTGGGATCGGTGCAGCGGGTCCTGCTGGAAGTAGCCGAGCGTGTCGTGCATCCAGCCGAGGTTCCACTTCCGCGAGAAGCCGAGGCCGCCCCACGCGCTGGGCGCGGTGACCCCCGGCCACGACGTCGACTCCTCGGCGACCACGAGTGCGCCCGGGTGCTCCTCGGCGACCACCGCGTTCAGCTCCCGCACGAACCCGACGGCGTCGAGGTCCTCACGTCCGCCGTGCACGTTGGGCACCCACTCCCCCGGCTCGCGGGAGTAGTCGAGGTACAGCATCGAGGCGACGGCGTCGACCCGCAGGCCGTCGATGCGGAACTCCTCGAGCCAGTACAGGGCGTTCGCGACGAGGAAGTTCCGGACCTCGTTGCGTCCGTGGTTGAACACGAGGGTGCCCCAGTCGGGGTGCTCGCCGCGACGTGGATCCGCGTGCTCGTAGAGGGCGGTGCCGTCGAAGCGTGCCAGCGCGAAGGCGTCGCGCGGGAAGTGGGCCGGCACCCAGTCGAGCAGGACACCGAGGCCACGCCGGTGGCACACCTCGATCAGGTGCCGCAGGTCGTCGGGCGTGCCGAGGCGACCATCGGGGGCGTAGTAGCCCGTCACCTGGTAGCCCCACGAACCACCGAAGGGATGGGTGGCCACCGGCATCAGCTCGAGGTGCGTGAAGCCGAGCCCGACGGCCCAGTCGGCCAACGGCTCGGCCAGCTCACGAGCCGAGTGCGGACGACCGTCGGGGTGTCGGCGCCACGAGCCGAGGTGCACCTCGTAGACCGACATGCGCCCCTCGTTGCGAGCCGCCCGGGCGTCGCGCCAGTCGTCGCCGTCGTGCCAGACATGCGCGCTGCGTTCGATGACCGAGGCGGTGCCCGGCGGGGTCTCGGCCGCGGTCGCGACGGGGTCCGCCCGCAGGCTCACCGAGCCGTCGGCGCCCACGATCTCGTACTTGTAGCGGTCGCCCACCGTCGCGGCCGGCTCGACACCCCACCAGATCCCGGTCGAGCCCTGTGCGGCGAGCACCGTGCCGGCGCGGGGATCCCACGAGCACCAGTCCCCGACCGCGGTGACCGTCGACGCGTTCGGTGCCCACACCGCGAACGTCGTGCCGTCGTCACCGGGATGCGCGCCGAGCACCTCCCAGAGCCGACGGTGTCGACCTTCGGCGAAGAGGTGGAGGTCGAGCTCGCCCGGCGGGGTCGCTCGCCGCGGCACCCTCAGAGCTCCGCGCCGGACTCGGGCAGCTCGTCCTCGCCGTCGAGCAGTCGTTCGACGGCCTGCACGGGCAGGTCGACCAGCTCGGGGCGGTGGGCCAGCTCGTAGGCGACCTCGTAGACCGCCTTGTCGAGCTCGAACACGCTGAGCAGCGCGTCGCGACTCGTTCGGGATCTGGGCAGCAGGCGGTGGGCGTCGTCGACGTCCGCGTAGCCCGCGAGGAACGTGTTGACGTTGCGGACCGTCCAGGCCTCGGCGAGCACGCGCAGCTCACGGTCGGGCTCGTCGTGCTGGCGCAGCGCCATGGCCGCGGCGTACTGGAACGAACGTGTCATGCCCGCGACGTCGCGCAGCGGCGACGACGGGTGACGACGTTCCTCGAGCGGGCGCGCGGGCTCACCCTCGAAGTCCAGCACCATCCAGTTGCGCTGCAGTCGCAGCACCTGCGCCAGGTGCAGGTCGCCGTGGATGCGGATCGCGGAGCCGAGGTCGTCCGCGCTGCGCAGCCGGTCGTAGATCCCCTCGATGCGCTGGGTGTCGAGCTGGCCACCGGCGACCCGGTGCAGCTGCGCGGCCATGTCGGTCGCCCAGGCGTCGCCGTCGGCCTCGTCCGCTCCGAAGGCCTCGGCCAGCGCGACGTGCAGCTCCGCGACGTTCCGGCCGAGCAGGTGGGCATCGTTCGCGAAGTCGAGCTTGCAGTCCCTCGGTGGCTTCCGGAGGTTGAACATCTCGCGCAGCGAGGTCGTGACGAGCTCGAAGCCGTCACCACGGCTGCGTTCGTAACGCCGGACCACCGCCAGGTCGGTCTGGTTGCGCCGCCACACCGCGACGGGCACCGGGACCGCGCCGAAGCCGACCTTGCCCAGCTGCTCGGTCACCTCGACGTCGGGATTCGGTCCCGGCTGCACGCGACGGAACACCTTGAGGATGTAGCGGTCGTCGAGGACGAGTGAGGTGTTCGAGGCCTCGCCGCCCTGCGGTCGCACCGAGTGGAAGTGCAGATCCGGAGCGACGTGGTGGGCGAACGACAGCGACATCGCGTCGTCGGCCAGTGCGTCGAAGAGGTGGGCGTCGCCCCGGGGCGTCGCCATCTGCCCGAGCAGCGCCACGTCGGGAAGGTGCGCAGGACGCTCCGGGCTGGCGCCGATCGGCAGCTGGTACCACTGCGATGGGCCCCGGCCGTCATCCGCGCGTACCTCGACGAGGAGCCACAGGAGCGTGGGCCACTGGTCGACGAGGGTGTCCACCCGGCGGATGTCGATCCGGGGGCGGTCGACCACGGCGTACCAGCGCTGTCCCGCAAGGAACGTCGGGAGCAACGAAGCGAGCTCGGAGGTGAACGATGCGGCGTCGATGGGAGAGTTTCTACCCCGCGGAGCGACCGGACCGGAACCGGGGCCGGGGTGACGCTCGACCCCGACGAGCGGGGCTGAGCCGGGCGCCGCTGGCGAAATCTGATCTCGTTTCGGGGCGATCGCCCCGAAACGAGATCAGATTCCCAGCAGTGCGGAGGGTCAGGTGGCCGGATCGGTGAGCTCGAACCAGAGGAACTCGTAGGGCGGCAGCGTGACGAAGTACGGGAGCTCGCCGATCGCCGGGAACGCCACTCGTCCCAGCAGCTCGACGGGCACCCGCCCGGCGAGGTGCGACAGGAACAGCTCGGCGGGTTGCGCGGCACCCGAGAAGTTGTTCACGCAGAGCACCGGGTTCGACGTGTCGTCGCCGTCGGCGGCGGTGCGCAGGTAGGCGAACACCGGAGGGGTCGACACCTCGAGCAGCTCGAACCCGCCGAGCCCGAAGAGCGTGTGCTGGCGGCGCACGTGCAGCATGCGCCGGAGCCAGTTGAGGAACGAACCCGCGTCGCGGCGCTCGGCCTCGACGTTCACCGACTGGAAGCCGTACACCGGGTCCATCAGCGGCGGCAGGTAGAGCTGGGCGAAGTCCGCCGTCGAGAAGCCACCGTTGCGGTCGGGGCTCCACTGCATCGGTGTCCGCACGCCGTCGCGGTCACCGAGGTAGATGTTGTCGCCCATCCCGATCTCGTCGCCGTAGTAGAGGATCGGCGTGCCCGGCAGGCTCAACAGCAGGGCGTGCAGCAGCTCGGCCTGGCGCCGGTCGTTCTCGAGCAGCGGGAACAGGCGGCGGCTGATGCCGACGTTGCGGCGCATGCGCGGGTCCTTCGCGTACTCCGCCCACATGTAGTCACGTTCCTCGTCGGTGACCATCTCGAGGGTGAGCTCGTCGTGGTTCCGCAGGAAGATGCCCCACTGCGCGCCCGCCGGGATGTCGGGGGTGCGCTCCAGGATCTCGGTGATCGGCGTGCGCTCCTCGCGCCGCAGCGACATGAACATGCGCGGCATCAACGGGAAGTTGAAGCACATGTGGCACTCGTCGCCCTCGCTGCCGAAGTACTCGACGACGTCCTCGGGCCACTGGTTCGCTTCGGCGAGCAGCACCTTGCCCGGGTACTTCGCGTCGACCTCGGCACGCAGACGGCGCAGGAAGGCGTGGGTCTCGGGCAGGTTCTCGCCGTTGGTGCCGTCGCGCTCGAACAGGTACGGCACCGCGTCGAGCCGGAACCCGTCGAGCCCGAGTCCGAGCCAGTGCGACACGGTGTCGAGCATCGCCTGCTGGACCTCTTCGTTGTCGTAGTTGAGGTCGGGCTGGTGGTGGAAGAAGCGGTGCCAGTAGTACTGCCCGCGCTGCGGGTCGTAGGTCCAGTTCGACGGCTCGGTGTCGGTGAAGATGATGCGGGCATCGGACCAGCGCTGGTCGTCGTCGCCCCACACGTACCAGTCGGCCTTCGGGTTCGTGCGGTCCTGGCGCGACTCCTGGAACCAGGGATGCTGGTCCGAGGTGTGGTTCACGACCATGTCGGCGACGACCCTGATGCCGCGCCGGTGCGCCTCCTCGATGAGCTCCGCCGCGTCGTCGACGGTGCCGAAGTCGGGGTGCACCGCGAGGAAGTCCGAGATGTCGTAGCCGCCGTCCTTGAGGGGCGACTGGTAGAAGGGCAGCAGCCACAGGCAGTCGATCCCGAGCCACTCCAGGTAGTCGAGCTTGGCGATCAACCCTCGGAAGTCGCCGTTGCCGTCCCCGGAGGCGTCGAAGAAGCCGCGGACGAGGACCTCGTAGAAGATGGCGGAGCGGTACCACTCGTTGTCGGCGGTGAGGATCGAGCCCGTGGTGGGAGGTTGGTTCACGCTGGCAGGCTATCGGCGCGCGCGAACGCTCCGATCACGTCGACGCCCTCGATGAACGCCGCTCTCAGAGCGCTGCAGTCCGAATGCCTCAGTCCGAGCGCTTCAGTCCAGTGCCACGGTCCGAACGCCTCAGTCCGAGCGCCTCAGTCCGAGGTGATCGAGAAGACGTGGCCGACGCGGTCGCCGGGCGCGAAGCGCACGTAGTTGCCCGACGCTCCCCATCGCCACTGCTCGCCGGTGAGCTCGTCGCGCACCTCGAAGGTCGAGCCGTCGGGCAGCGCCAGCGCGCCGAGGTCGACGTGCACCGTCGCCTCTCGGACCTCGTCAGGGGTGAGGTTCACGACGATCAGCACCCGGTCGGTGCGACCCTCGACGGTGCGCTGGTGGCTGTACGCGATCACGTCGTCGTTGTCGACGTGATGGAACCGCAGCGAGTCCATCCGGGCGAACGCAGGATGCGCCCGTCGGATCGAGTTGAGCTGCGCCAGGAACGGCCACAGCGAGTCGGGCGCGTCGTGGTCGCGGTGCTTGACCTCGTACTTCTCGGAGTTGTGGTACTCCTCCTTGTCGGGCACGGGGTCGTTCTCGCAGAACTCGTAGCCGGAGTACACACCCCAGCTCGGTCCGAGCGTCGCGGCCAGCAGGGCGCGCTCCCGGAACACCTCGACGGAGCCGTCGCGCAGCTGCCCCGCCAGGATGTCGGGGGTGTTGGGCCAGAGGTTCGGACGGAACCAGCCCGCCGCAGGGCCGCGCGCCAGCTCCTCGCCGTACTCGGTGAGCTCCCACTTCGCGTGCCGCCACGTGAAGTACGTGTACGACTGCGAGAACCCCACCTCGGCCAGGCTGTGCATCATCGGCGGATCGGTGAACGCCTCGGACAGGAACACGGTGTCGGGGTGGGCGTCCTGGACCTCGCGCAGCATCCACTCCCAGAACGCGAGCGGCTTGGTGTGGGGGTTGTCGACGCGGAAGACGCGCACACCTCGGGCGATCCAGAATTCGAGGATCTCGCGACACGCCTCCCAGAGCGCGACCCGGTCGGACTCCTCGGCGGGCCAGAAGTCGATCGGGTAGATGTCCTGGTACTTCTTGGGCGGGTTCTCCGCGTAGCGGATGGACCCGTCGGCGCGGTGCGAGAACCACTCGGGATGTTCGGTGACCCAGGGGTGGTCGGGGCTGCACTGCAGCGCGTAGTCGAGCGCGACCTCGACGCCGAGCTGACGTGCCCGGGCCACGAAGCGTCCGACGTCGGCCACCGTGCCCAGGTCGGGGTGCACGGCGGTGTGTCCACCCTCGGCGGCACCGATCGCCCACGGGCTGCCCACGTCATCGGGGCCGGGCACGAGCGTGTTGTCGCGACCCTTGCGGTGCGACGTCCCGATCGGGTGCACCGGAGGCAGGTACAGCACGTCGAAGCCGGCGGCCGCGACCGCCTCGAGACGCTCCCACGACGCTGCTCCCTCGACGAACCCGCCCTCGGAGCGGGGGAAGAACTCGTACCACGCACCGTGGACCGCTAGCTCACGGTCGACGCGCAACGGCAGGCGGCCGCTCGAGGTGACGTCGTCGGGATCGGGCACGCCGACGGTGAGCGCTTCGACGGCGTCGTCGAGGCCCGCGGTCAGCCGCACGTGGTCGGCGCACGTGGTCGAGCGCAGCTGCGCCGCGGCGTCGCGCAGGCGGTCGCGCTCCGCCTTGGGGACCTCGGGCACGAGTCGTTCGAGCAGCTCGGCGCCCTGGAGGAACTCGACCTCGAGGTCCTCCTCGGCGGCTGCGCGGATCCGCAGGTCACGTCGCCACGTCGCGAAACGATCGCGCCAGGCCTGCACCTCGAACTCGTAGCGGCCCGGCTCATCGGGCACGATCTCGCAGCGCGCGGCGCCCGAGGGATCGACCTCGAGCACGGTGTGCTGCCACCGGCGACGTTCACCCGTCGGATCGACGCGACGCCAGCGGACCCGGCCGGCGAGCACGTCGTGGCCGTCGCGCACCAGATGTGCCGACACCTCGACCGCGTCGCCGGCGACCGACTTGGGCGCACGGCCCGTCGGCGTGCGCGGCGAGACGTCGCGGATCAGGGTCCGGTACCACCCGGCTGCAGGTGGCCGGAGCTTGGTCTGCTTCGGAGTGGACGGGGTCATCGTCGCGTCACCGCCAATCTGAACTCGCCCGATGCGACGGGCAACTCTGTGGTCGAGATCCACATACCCGTCAGTGAAACAACGCGCAGTCCGATCACCGACGGCGTGCCGAGCACGAGGAACGTCCGGTCGATCCCGGCTGCGGGATCGACGATCGTCATCTGGCCCGCGGCGTACCGTGCGCCCTGCTGCACCTGGAGCTCGAGCGACAGCCGCCGTTCGCCGTCGGTGAGCTCCGCGGTGATCAGGTCCTCGGTCTCGGACAGCTCGGTGAGATCCGCGGCCACCTGGCCGTCGATGGGGAACGACCCCTCGTACTCGATGGGTCCGGTCAGCACGATGTCGATCTGGAGGTCCTGGATCAGCGGGCGACGCACCGGCGCGACGGTCGTCGCGAACGGCCCGAGGATCTCGCGGCGCTGGTCGACCTCGAGGAAGGTGATCTGGCCACCGCACGTCACCGGCCCGGACGTGGACCGGCAGTCGGAGAAGGTCACGTAGCGGCCGTCGACGGTCCAGCCGAGCGACCCCTCGCCGTGGTCCGGGGTGCCGGGTCGCGCGGTCGGGGTGATGTCGACGGGTGTGCCGCCGCTCGACGAGACGACCATCAGTCGGGAGCAGTCCGGTCCGCTGCCGTAGACGACGCGGGTGGCGTCGGGTGAGATCGACGGGTTGCAGATCGTGTCGGCGGACACCAGGACCGCTCGCGCCAGGGTGTCGGTCGCGACGCGGATCAGCTCCTGGCCGGTCTTGTCCGGGCCGACGGCCACGACGAACGCACCGTCGGGCGAGATCGCCGGGTCGTCCGCGGACAGCACCGTGGGCGACTCCTCGGGTGCGCCGAACGTGGCGAGCATCAACGTGTAGGGCTCGAGGGTGTCGGGGGCGACCGACTCGAGGACCATGAGGTCGTCGGTGAGCGACGCGGTGATCCCGACGATCGAGCGGGTCGACGGGTCGCCGATCGTGGTGATCGGGGTGCCGGTGCGCTCGACGACGCGCACGACGTTGC
>JALYWI010000002.1 GCA_030852785.1 Actinomycetota bacterium | reverse complement strand
GCCGCCGATCTGGGCGTGCAGCGGAGTTCCGAGGTCGCCTACAAGGCGAACATCTCCGACCCCCGCATCGACAGCGTGCGGATCCTGCGGCCCCAGGAGATCCCGACCTACGTCGCCGATGGGCTCTTCGACCTCGGCATCACCGGCCGCGACTGGGTCGAGGAGACCGGCTCCGACGTCGTCAGCCTCGGTGAGCTCCGCTACTCGAAGGCCACGAGCAAGCCGATCAAGGTCGTCCTGGCGGTCCCCGAGGACTCGCCGTACCAGAGCGCTGCCGATCTGCCCGCGGGTGTGCGGGTCTCGACGGAGTACATGGGCATCACCCGTCGCTACTTCGAGTCGAAGGGCGTCGACGCCGACATCCGCCTCTCCTACGGCGCGACCGAGGCGAAGGTGCCCGACATCGTCGACTGCATCATCGAGATCACCGAGACCGGCCGGGCGCTGCGTGCCGCCGGGCTGCGGATCATCGACGAGGTGCTCATCTCCTACACCGAGCTCGTCGCCAACCGCGCCGCGTACGAGGACCCCGAGAAGCGCCACGCGATGGAGCAGATCCTGACGCTCCTGCTCGGTGTGATGGAGGCGCGGGGCAAGGTCCTCGTGAAGCTCAACATCTCCTCGGAGCAGCTCGACTCGGTCATCGCGGTGCTGCCGGCCATGAAGACGCCGACGGTCAACGAGCTCTACGGGGCCGCCGGCTACGCGGTCGAGACGGTCGTCCCGAAGCACGAGATCAACGTGCTGATCCCGGCGTTGAAGGACGCCGGGGCGACCGACATCATCGAACTGCCGTTGTCCAAGATCGTCCACTGATCACGTGGCGCGGGCACCGGAGCACACCGGGGTGGTGACGAGCTTCGACGAGGCGGTGGGCCTCGGAGTCGTCCGGTCCGACGCCGGTGACGAGCTGCCGTTCCACTGCACCGCGATCGCGGATGGCACTCGGAACATCGCCGAGGGCACCGCCGTCCGCTTCGAGGTCGTGCCGGGGCGCCGGGGTCGCTGGGAGGCGACCGGGCTGGTCGACGCCGGTTAGGCGTCGGGAGTGGCGCCCTCGTTGGCCTGCTTCACCTGCACGAAGATCATCTGCATCTGACCCAGTGCCTCGGTGAGCATCGGGCGCTGTTCACCCAGGCGGTCGCCGACACCCTCGAGCACGGCGCGGAAGGCCTCGATGGCCGTCGCCGCCTCGCCGAACGACGGCGGCTCGGTCTCGAGGTAGATCGTGGCCAGGTCGAGGAAGCGGATCATGTGGTTGCTGATCATCTCGGCGGCCGGCGTGGCGCCGATCTCCTGGCGGACCCGCATCATCTCGTTGAGCTCGGCGGCGAGCTGCTGGCGCTCCTCGGCCGACAGGGCGTCCAGGTCGACGCCGATCGCCTCGGCCGCGGCGCGCAGCGGATCGGAGCTGTCGGGTGCGGAGCCCGCGGGCGCCCCGCCGGGCTCGTCCGCCGCGGGCGGGACACGTCGTTCGCCGTCGGGCGTCCACAGTGAGCTCATGTCGGTCTCCAGAGGGGGTGTCGGAACCGATGCTGGTCCCGGGCGGATCGGCTGGTACAGTAGCTGCCACAACTGACCAAGCGGGCTCCCGCCCCTCCTGTCCACGCCACCGTCGAGCGATCGGCACGGCACCAGTGCGCCAGGATCTCACACACCGACCGGTTCTCCGGTCCGTGTCAGCGGGTGCCTCGGCATCCGCTCGTTTCGTTTTCGAGGCGGTGTCCGGTGGAGCGATCCGACCGGTTCGGCGTTGTCACAGAGTACGGACGCGATCCCTGCAGAAAGGACGTGATGTTGAGGAGTGATCGGCTATAGCAGCTTCACCAGGTGACGAGACCAGGGTCAACGACCGGATCCGCGCACGCGAGGTCCGATTGATCGATCCCGACGGACAGCAGTTGGGCATCAAGGCCTTGCCCGAGGCGCAGTCCATCGCCCGATCGATGGAGCTCGACCTCGTAGAGGTCGCGCCCGACGCCAACCCTCCGGTCTGCCGGATCATGAACTTCACCAAGTTCAAGTACGAGGAGCAGCAGCGGGCGAAGGAGTCCCGCAAGAAGGCGACCAACATCGTGGTCAAGGAGATGAAGTACCGCCCGAAGATCGGCGGCGGCGACTTCGACACCAAGACCCGCAAGGTCGCCCAGTTCCTCGGCGAAGGTCACAAGGTCAAGATCACGATCATGTTCCGTGGCCGAGAGATGCAGCACCCCGAGCTGGGCCGCCGCATCCTCGACCGGGTGGCCGAAGAGGTCGCCGAGGTGGGCAAGGTCGAGATCATGCCCAAGCAGGACGGTCGCAACATGACCATGGTGTTGGGACCGGACAAGAAGGCGCAGGCCCTCGCCACGGCGCAGGCCAAGAAGGCATCCGAAGAGGAATCGGCTCCGTCCGCTTCCGACGCGACGCCGAGCGAGTCCCCTGCACCCGAAGCGACTGCACCCGAAGCGACTGCACCGGCTCCTGCACCCGAACCCGAAGCGACTGCTGCACCCGAACCCGCAGCTGCACCGGAACCCGAGCAGGCAACCGCTCCTGCCGAGGCAGCGGCCCCGGCCACAGAGGCCTGACCGACACGACGGGCCCGACCGACACGACGTCCCGACCGACATCAGTCGCCAGCCACCAGACCCACCGACGATCGTGCAACCGCACGACCGCCCACCACGAGGAACAGCCATGCCCAAGATGAAGACGCGCTCCGGCGCGAAGAAGCGGTACAAGGTCACCGGTACCGGCAAGCTCACCCGCCGCAAGGCGAACCTGAACCACATCCTCGGGAAGAAGTCGTCGCGTCGTAAGCGGGCGCTCTCGGGCGACTTCGAGCTCTCGAAGGGCGACGACCGTCGTGCCCGCAAGCAGCTCGGGATCTGACACTCACCACTGACGAAAGGAGCACCCCATGGCACGCGTCAAGGGTGGAGTTCACGCGAAGAAGAAGCGCCGCGCCGTACTCGGCAAGGCGAAGGGGTACTACGGCAACCGGAGCCGCACCTTCCGCGCCGCCAACGAGGCGGTCATGCACGCAGGGCAGTACGCCTTCCGTGACCGTCGTGCCCGCAAGGGCGAGATGCGCAAGCTCTGGATCCAGCGCATCAACGCGGCGTGCCGCAACCACGGGCTCAGCTACAGCCGGTTCATCAACGGCCTGCGCCTCGCCGGCATCGAGGTCGACCGCAAGGTCCTGGCCGACCTCGCGGTGCGTGACGACGCAGCGTTCGGCGCACTCGTGAAGGCCGCCGAGGCGGCCCTCGCCGCGGCACCGTCCTCGGCCGAGTCGGCCACCGTCGGAGCCGAGAGCTGAGCGCTCTCAGCCCCACGAATCCCGAACTGCAACGACTGCGGCGCCTCGCGAGGCGCCGCAGCGTTCGTTCCGACGAGGGTGTGTACCTCGTCGACGGACCGACCCTGCTCGCCGAGGCCATCGACGCGGGTGTCGAGATCGAGACCGTGTACGTCGAACCGGGCGCGCTCGACCACGACGCCGTGTGGGCCGCACGACACGCCGGTCTGCGGGTGCGCGACGTCACCGCCGGCGCGCTCGCCAAGGTGCTCGAGCTGGATGCACCGCAGCACATGGTGGCCGTCGCCGCCCAGCGGCGCAGCCGGGTCGACGACCTGATCGCCGCGTCGAGCGCGGCGCAGCGACCGCTGCTGGTGCTCGCCGGTCTGTCGGACCCGGGCAACGTCGGCACGCTGGTGCGCGTCGCCGAGGCGGCCGGGTGCGCAGGAGTGCTGTTCGGCCCCGACACCGCCGATCTCTACAACCCCAAGACCGTCCGGGCGACCGCGGGGGCCGTGTTCCGGGTCCCCGTCGCGGGGGTCGACGACCTGGCCGGTCTGCTCGCGACGCTGAGGGCCGCCGGCACACCGACGGTCGCGACCACCGGAGGCGCCGAGGTGCCCGCACCCGAGGCGGTCGACCTGACCGGAGCGGTGGCGGTGGTGATCGGCAACGAGGCCCATGGCCTGCCCGCCGAGGTGGTCGACGCCTGCGACCTCGCGGTTCGCATCCCGATGGAGGGACGGGTGGAGTCGCTCAACGCCGCGGTGGCCGGCGCCGCGGTCCTCTTCGACGCCGCCCGCCAACGCCGCGCGGGCGATCCGGGTCGGGCGGCAGAACCGAATGGCCAGACCGGCACCACGGTGGGCCACAATGTCGGTCCCCGCGACAGACGCGACACCGACGCACGAGGCACAGGAGAGTTCGGCGATGGCTGAGGAGACGAGCGGACTCGACACGACGTCGATCGACGGCCTCGTCGCACGCGCCTCGGCCGAGGTCGCTGCGATCCCCGACGTCGAGGCCCTCCGAGCCGCCGAGTCGGACTACCTCGGCAAGAAGTCGGAGCTGAGCGCCGCGAAGGCCTCGATGCGCGACCTCGATCCCGAGCAGCGTAAGGCGTACGGCGCAGCGCTCAACCGGGTGCGCGCCGAGCTCGAATCGGTGTTCGCTGTGCGCCGCGAGGCGTTGGAGTCCGAGGCACGACGCGCCCGCCTGGCCCAGGAGCGCCTGGACCTGACCGAGTTCCTCGGCACGGCACGCCCCGGTCACTCCCACGTGATCACCCAGACCTGGGAGCGCCTCGAGGACGTGTTCTGCGGCATGGGCTTCTCGGTCGCGGACGGCCCCGAGGTCGAGACCGACTGGTTCAACTTCGAAGCGCTGAACCTGCCCCGGGAGCACCCGGCTCGCTCGCTGTGGGACACCCTCTACCTCGACCCCGAGGGCATCGAGGGCGTGGGGGCCGAGCAGCTCCTGTTGCGCACCCACACCTCGCCGGTGCAGGTCCGCTCCATGCTGCGCGCCGTGCGCGACGGCTCCGGACCGCCGATCTACGTGGTGTGCCCGGGCCGGGTGTACCGACGCGACACCGCCGATGCCACGCACCTGCCGGTCTTCCACCAGATCGAGGGCCTCGTCATCGACCGGGGCATCACGATGGGTGACCTCGCCGGCACCATCGAGTCGTTCGTCAAGGCCTACTTCGGCGACGAGATGACCAGCCGCCTGCGCCCGTCGTACTTCCCCTTCACCGAGCCGTCCGCCGAGTTCGACATCTCGGACCGCTCGGGGTCCTGGCTCGAGGTCGGCGGCTGCGGCATGGTGCACCCGAACGTGCTCCGCGCCGGCGGGCTCGACCCCGAGGAGTGGTCGGGCTTCGCCTTCGGGTTCGGCATCGACCGCCTCGCGAAGATCCGCTACGGCGTCGACGACCTGCGAGAGTTCGTCACCAACGACGTCCGCTTCCTGTCACAGTTCTGACAGCCGCCCCCAGTTCTGACACGGCACCACTCACGAAGATGGACCACCCACGATGAAGGTTCTGCTCTCCTGGCTCCGCGAGTTCGCCCCGATCGAGGGCGATCCGGACGACATCGCCGTGCAACTGACCGACCTGGGCATGGAGCTCGAGTCGGTCACCCGCATCGGTGAAGGACTCGACGGCATCGTCGTCGCCCAGGTCCTCGACATCCGCGAGCATCCCGACGCCGACAAGATCCGTCTCGTCGACGTCGACACCGGCGACGGCGTCCCGCTGCAGATCTGCTGCGGCGCGTCGAACATGTCGGTCGGTGACCGGGTGCCGCTCGCGACGATCGGCACCGTCATGCCCGGCGGCATGGAGATCGCTGCTCGGAAGATGCGCGGCCAGGCCAGCAACGGCATGTTGTGCTCGGCACGAGAGATGGAGATCGGCGACGACCACGCGGGCATCCTGATCCTGCCCGGCGACGTCGCCCTCGGTGAACCGGTGACCGAGGCGCTCGGTCTGCGCAGCGACGTCGTCTACGACTTCGACGCGCTGCCGAACCGGCCCGACACCCTCAGCGTGCTCGGCGTCGCACGCGACCTCGCCGCCCACCAGCGCGTGCGCTTCGAGGTGCCCCCGTTCGACCCGACCACCGCCGGCGACGACGCCTCGGGGCTCGCCTCGGTGCAGATCGACGCGCCGGAGCTGTGCGGGCGGTTCGTCGCCCGGGTCGTCTCGGGCGTCGCGCTCGGCCCGTCGCCGCGATGGATGGCGCAGCGCCTGCTCGCCGCGGGCATGCGACCCATCAACAACGTCGTCGACGTGTCCAACTACGTCATGCTCGAGCTCGGCCAGCCCAACCACACCTACGACCTGGCCACGCTGCCGGACGGTCGGCTGTCGGTGCGGTGGGCGAGGGCGGGGGAGCGCATCACCACCCTCGACGACGTCGAACGCACCCTGACCGAGCACGACGGCGTGATCGTCGACGACCACGACGTCGCGGTCGGCATCGCCGGGGTCATGGGCGGACAGCGCACCGAGATCTCCGGGTCGACCACCGACGTGCTCGTCGAGTGCGCGTGGTGGGACCCGGGCGTGATCGCTGCGACGTCGACCCGGTTGAACCTGCACTCCGAGGCGTCGCTGCGCTTCAAGCGCGGCGTGGACCCCGAGATGGCCCCGATCGCGGCACGCCGCGTCGCACAGCTGCTCGCCGAGATCGGCGGGTCGCAGCTGCACCCGGGCGAGATCGACGTCGCCGGGCGACTGCCCGAACCCGCACGGATCCACGTCCGCACCTCGACGGTGAACGGCCTGCTGGGGCTCGACCTCTCGACCGACGACGTCTCGGCGCTCATCGAGCCCATCGGGTTCGCCGCGCAGCCCGGCGACGACGGCCTGGACGTGCAAGTCCCGACCTGGCGGCCCGACTCGACGATCGAGGTCGACGTCGTCGAAGAGGTCGCCCGCCACTACGGCATGGCGAACCTGCCCAAGACCGTGCCGGTCTCGCCGCACACCGGTGAGCTCAGCGCCGTGCAGCGCGACCGTCGAACGCTCCGGCGGGCGCTCGTGGGTGCCGGCCTCGACGAGGCCATGCCGATGCCGTTCCTGGCGCCCGGCGACCTCGAGCGTGCCGGTCTGGCGGCCGACGGGCTCGTGCTCGCCAACCCGCTCGCTGCCGAGGAGTCGGTGCTGCGCACGTCGCTGCTGCCCGGGTTGCTCAAGGCGGTCGCCTACAACGCGAGCCACCGGGCACCCGGTGTCCGGCTCTACGAGCTCGGTCGAGTCTTCGGGCTCGGCGACGGCGTGCTCGTCGACGTCGCCGCGTCGTCGCTCGCCGACCGCGTGCTCGCCGGTGAGACCGAGCACCTGGCCGTGGTCCTCGCGGGCGCCGAGGCACCCGAGGCGGTGCGGCTCGTCGAGCTGCTGCTGCGTTCGGTCGGCCGGTGGTCGCTCGACGCCGCGCAGCTGCCGCCCGTGCTCGCCGAGATCGCGACGGTCGACCTGCGACCCGTCGAGCTCCCGGGTCTGCACCCCGGACGGTCCGCCGAGGTCCTCCTCGGCGAGGACGTCGTCGGCCAGGTCGGCGAGGTCGACCCCGGCGTGCTCGAGGCGTTCGACATCGACGAGCGCGTCGCGTGGCTGCAGCTCGACCTGGGCCTGCTGCTCTCGATCCCCTCCGAGGTCCCGACGGCCCGGTCGGTCAGCCGCTACCCCTCGAGCGACATCGATCTGGCCTTCGTCGTCGATGACGCCGTCACCGCCCGCGACGTGCACCTGACGATCCTGGCCGGCGCCTCGCGACCCGAGCTGCTGCTCCCGGTCGAGGTCGAGCTCTTCGACGTGTTCCGCTCCGAGCAGCTCGGCGCGGGTCGACGGAGCCTGGCGTACCGGATCCGGTTCCAGGCGCCCGACCGCACCCTCACCGATGCCGAGGTGGCGGACGCCCGCTCAGCGATCATCGCCGAGGTCGAGTCGTCGCTCGGTGCGACCCTGCGAGGGTGACGGCGCCGCACTCTCTCACCACAGCGCAAGATATTGCAGAACTCTGCATGAAGATGCGCTAGGGTTGGTCGCATGATCCCCATCGGCATCATCGGCGCATCCGGGTTCACCGGCGCAGAGCTCATGCGGCTGTGTGCGCAGCACCCCGAGTTCGACCTCCGCTTCGCCACGGGTGACTCCCAGGCGGGCAGCCGGGTGGGGGACCTCTATCCGAGCCTCGCCGCGGCGTATCCCGACGTGCGGTACCAGCCGTGGTCGCCGGAGCTGCTCGAGGGTGTCGAGATGGTGTTCCTCGGGCTGCCCCACGGCACCAGCCAGGGCATCGTCCCGGACCTGATCGACCGGGTGCGCTGCATCATCGACCTGGGCGCCGACTTCCGGCTGCGCACCTCGGACGACTACGTGCAGTGGTACGGCGAGGCGCACACCCGGCCGGAGCTGCTCGACCGCTTCGTCTACGGGCTGCCCGAGCTCTACCGCGAGCAGCTGGCCTCGACCGACTGCATCGCCACCCCGGGCTGCTACCCGACCTCGGCGTCGCTGCCCATGGCGCCGCTGGTGCGCGCCGGCCTCGTCACCACCGATCGGATCATCGTCGACGCGGCCTCCGGTGTCTCGGGCGCCGGCCGTCCACCGAAGCCGAACACGACCTTCTGCGCGGTCGACTCCGACGTCACCGCCTACGGACTGCTCACCCATCGCCACACCCCCGAGATGGAGATGAACATCGGCGCGCCGGTGCTGTTCACGCCGCACCTCGTGCCGATGAACCGGGGCATCCTCGCCACCTGCTACGGCCAGCCCGCACGTCCGGATCTGACCACCGACGACGTGCTGTCGTGCCTCTCGGAGTTCTACGCGGACGAGCCGTTCGTCGTCGTCTCGGAGCGGTCGCCGTCGACCAAGGCGACCCTCGGCACGAACGTCGCGCACGTCACCGCCCGGGTCGACGAGCGCACCGGCACCGTGATCGGACTCTGCGCCCTCGACAACCTGGGCAAGGGCGCCTCCGGTGCGGCCATCCAGTGCGCCAATCTGGCCGCCGGTCTGCCCGAGACCACCGGCCTCCCACTCGTCGGGACCTACCCGTGAGCGCGCTCCCGTCCGAGCAGCAGCCCTCCGAACAGCAGTCCGCCGAGCAGCAGCGTCGCGACCCGGAGGTCGCCGTCGACGTGCTGCTGCAGGCGCTGCCCTACATCGAGCAGTTCCGCGGCCGCGTGGTCGTGGTGAAGTTCGGCGGCAACGCCATGAGCTCACCGGAGCTGTTCGCGTCCTTCGCGAAGGACGTCGTGATGATGCACCGCGTGGGCATGCGCCCCGTCGTGGTGCACGGCGGCGGCCCGCAGATCGGGGAGTGGCTGCGTCGCATGGGCAAGGAGTCCGAGTTCGTCGACGGGCGTCGGGTGACCGACGCCGAGACGCTCGAGGTCGCCCAGATGGTGCTCATCGGCAAGGTGAACTCCGACATCGTCACCGCCCTCAACACCTTCGGACCGGTCGCGGTCGGGCTCTCGGGCACCGACGCGATGATGCTCGAGGCCGAGGTCCACGACCCCGACCTCGGCTTCGTCGGTTCCGTCACGAAGGTGAACCCCGTCCTGATCGAGCGGACGCTGTCGATGGACCTCATCCCCGTCATCGCGACCATCGGGTCCGACGAGTCGGGCCAGACCTACAACATCAACGCCGATGACGCCGCCACCGAGATCGCCCAGGCGCTGCGTGCCGAGAAGCTGATCTTCCTGACCGACGTGCCGGGCCTGCTCGCGGACGTGAACGACCCCACGTCGCTCATCACCGAGGTCGACGCGGATGAGGTGCGCGACCACATCAGCACCGGCGTCATCTCCGGCGGCATGATCCCGAAGATGGCGGGCTGCGTGCGGGCGATCGAGCACGGCGTCGGGCAGGTCCACCTGATCGACGGGCGGCTCCCGCACGTCCTGCTGCTCGAGCTCCTGACACACGCCGGTGTCGGGACCATGGTCACGGCCTCGCCGATCGTGCCGGATGCAGAGGACGTGTCGTGACCGATCCACTCATGCCGACCTATCCGGACCCCGCCGTCACGTTCGTGCGCGGCGAGGGCTCGTGGCTCTACGACGACGACGGCCGTCGCTACCTCGACCTGCTCTGCGGCCTGGCGGTCACCTCGCTCGGCCACTGCCACCCGAGCGTCGCCGATGCGCTGGCGACGCAGTCGCGTCGGCTGCTGCACGTGTCGAACCTGTACGGCAACGAGCACAACCGTCCGCTCGCGACCACGATCGACCGGTTGCTCGGTGGCGGCGGCCAGGTGTTCTTCACGAACTCCGGGGCCGAGGCCAACGAGTGCGCCATCAAGCTGGCCCGGAAGTTCGGCGGTCGGGGACGTCACGTCGTGGTCAGCGCCTACGGCAGCTTCCACGGCCGCACGCTCGCCACGCTGCACGCGACGGGTCAGCCGGCCAAGCACGAGGCGTTCCAGCCGCTGCCCGAAGGGTTCCGGCACGTCACCTGGGCCGACCTCGACGAGCTCGAGCGGTCGCTCGACGACACCGTCGCCGCGATCCTGCTCGAACCGGTCCAGGGCGAGGGCGGCGTCAACCCCGCCACCCCCGAGTACTTCCAGGGTGTGCGTCGGCTCTGCGACGAGCGCGGCATC
This sequence comes from Actinomycetota bacterium, assembly GCA_030852785.1. Classification (GTDB taxonomy): domain Bacteria; phylum Actinomycetota; class Acidimicrobiia; order Acidimicrobiales; family Microtrichaceae; genus JAFAFN01. The sequence goes on along the minus strand of JALYWI010000002.1, from coordinate 4,788 downwards.
CTGTTCATGGTCGACGAGGTGCAGACCGGCCTCGGCCGCTGCGGTGCATGGTTCGCCCACCAGCGCATGGGTGTCGTGCCCGACGTCGTCACCAGCGCGAAGGCCCTGGGCAACGGCGTGCCGATCGGGGCGTGCTGGGCCCGGACCGAGGTCGCCTCGGTCTTCGAACCCGGGGACCACGCCACCACCTACGGGGGCCAGCCCCTGGCTGCCGCGGCGGCGCGCGCCGTGCTGCAGGTGATGGAGGACGTCGAGGCCCCGTTGCTCGCCGAGCGCATCGGCGCACGTGTCCGCGAGCTGCTCGAGGGAGCTCCCGGAGTGGTCTCGGTGCGAGGCCTCGGTGCGCTGCTCGCGATCGAGCTCGACACCGCCCGCCTCGGCGCCGCGACCGCAGCGACGATCGCCGCCGACCTGCTCGCCGCCGGTGTCGTCGTCAACGCCGTCACACCCAGCGCGCTGCGACTGGCACCCAGCCTGTTGATGACCGACGACGAGCTCCGCCACGGCGCGGCCGCGATCACCGCCTCGGTCGGGGCGGCGCTCGCCGCTGCCGGGTCGGTGCCCGAACCGTCCCAGGAGACCGACCGATGACCGACACCACCACCCCTCGTAGCCTGCTCGAGGTCGACGACCTGACCGCCGCCGAGTTCGCGTGCATCCTCGACCTCTCGGAGCGCTCCGACCTGCCGAAGCTGCTCGAGGGCAGGGGAGCGGCGCTGCTGTTCGAGAAGCCCTCGGCCCGGACCCGTTCGTCGATGGAGATGGCCGTGGTGCAGCTCGGCGGCCACCCGATCACGCTGCGCAACGAAGAGGTCGGCATCGACACCCGGGAGACCGCCGAGGACCTCGGTCGGCTGCTGTCGGGATACGTCGACGTCATCGGTGCACGGGTCTTCGAGCACCACAAGGTCGAACGGCTCGCCGCGGCCGCGTCGATCCCGGTGGTCAACCTGCTCTCCGACGACGCGCACCCCGTCCAGGCGCTCGCCGACCTGCTCACCGTGCGTCAGGAGTTCGGCGCACTCGACGGGAGGGTGATCACCTACGTCGGCGACGCGAACAACGTCGCTCGTTCCCTCGGCGTCGCCTGCGGGCTGATGGGCATCGAGTTCCGGGTGAGCAACCCGCCGGGTTACGACTTCGACGACGAGACGGTCTCGATGCTGCGCGCCGCCGGCTGCGACGTGGTGCTCGAGCCGGATCCGGTCGCCGCGGTCACCGGTGCCGACGTCGTCTACACCGACGCCTGGTACTCGATGGGCCAGGAGGACGAGCAACGTATCCGCGTCGAGGCGTTCGGTCCCTGGCGTGTCGACGAGGCGCTCATGGCGCATGCCGCGCCGGGAGCGATCTTCCTGCACTGCCTGCCCGCGCATCGCGGCGACGAGGCCACCGACGGCGTGCTCGACGGTCCCCAGAGCCGCATCTGGCCCCAGGCCCACAACCGCATGCACACCGCCCGCGGGTTGCTCGCATGGCTGCTCGACGAGTCGCTGCGATGAGCAGCAACACGTTCCGGTCCGGCCGGCCCAACAAGGCGCAGCGACAGCACCGCATCGCACGGCTGCTCGAGGAGCACCGCGTCACGAACCAGGCCCACCTCGTCGAGCTGCTCGCCTCGGACGGCACCGACGTGAACGTCTCGACGGTGTCCCGCGACCTCGAGGAGCTCGGCGCGATCAAGGTGCGCATCCCCGGCGGCGAGACCGCCTACGCGGTGCCGGAGCTCCCCAAGGAGCAGGTCGCCCCCGAGGACCACCTCCGCCGGGTGCTCGGCGACTGGGTCGTCGAGGTCGACCGCTCCGGCGATCTGGTCGTGGTGCGCACCCCGCCGGGCTCGGCGCACGTCGTCGGTTCGGCGATCGACCGAGCCGGACTGCCGGGCGTGATCGGCACGATCGCCGGCGACGACACCCTCGTGCTCATCTCGACCGAGGGCAGTGGCCCCGAGGTCCTGGCGAACGTGCACGACCTTGCTGGCCTGATGTGACGTGCCGGCCTGATGTGACGCGCTGGCCTGATGTGAGCGGCTGGCTCGCCTGAGTGCACCGGCCGCCCACGCAGTAGAACTTCCGGACGTCGAGTCCGACACCCTTCCCCCGAACCCCAGAACTGGAGCCGTACCCATGGCACAACGAGTCGTGCTGGCCTACTCCGGCGGCCTCGACACCTCCGTCGCCGTCCGTTGGATGATCGAGAACCTCGGCGTCGAGGTCATCTGCATGTCCGCCGACGTCGGCCAGGAGGGCACGCTCGACGGCAACCGCGAGAAGGCGCTCGGCGCCGGCGCGATCGCCTACGAGGAGCTCGACCTGCGCGACGAGTTCGCCCGGGACTACCTCGCACCGATCATCAAGGCCAACGCCCTCTACGAGCAGAAGTACCCGCTCGTCTCGGCGCTGTCGAGGCCCCTCATCGTCAAGCACCAGGTCGAGCTGGCGCGGAAGTACAACGCGGACGGCATCGCCCACGGCTGCACCGGCAAGGGCAACGACCAGGTGCGCTTCGAGGTGTCGTCGATGGCGCTGGCGCCCGACCTCGAGCTCGTCGCACCGGTGCGCAACTGGGGCTTCACCCGCGAGGACTCCATCGAGTACGCGGGCCGCCACGGCATCCCCGTCGGCGCCACGAAGGAGAAGCTGTACTCGATCGACGACAACCTCTGGGGCCGCGCCATCGAGTGCGGCGAGATGGAGGACCCGTGGGCGGAGCCGCCGGTCGGGGTCTGGGAGATGACCAAGCTCACCGCGACCGACACCCGCGAGATCACCCTGTCGTTCGAACAGGGTGTGCCCGTGGCGCTCGACGGCGAGCGCAGGCCGCTCCACGAGCTGATCATCGAGCTCAACCACCTCGTCGGGTCCTACGGCTGGGGCCGCCTCGACATGGTCGAGAACCGTCGCGTCGGCATCAAGAGCCGCGAGACCTACGAGGCCCCCGGCGCGCTCGCGCTGATGATGGCCCACGCCGACCTCGAGTCGATCACCCTCGAACGCGACCTGCAGCGTGAGAAGTTCCGCCTCGAGCACCGCTACGCCGAGCTCGTCTACGACGGCCTCTGGTTCTCACCGCTGCGCGAGGCGCTCGACGCCTTCATCGACACCTCGCAGGAGCACGTGACCGGCGACGTCCGGCTGAAGCTCCAGCCGGGCCGCTGCGACGTCGTCGGGCGTCGCGCACCTGCGTCGCTCTACGACTACGGGCTCGCGACCTACGACGCAGCCGACCGGTTCCGCCACGCGGACTCCGAGGGCTTCGTGCGGATCTGGGGTCTGGGCGTGCAGACGTGGTCGGGCGTGCAGGGCCCGGGATCGAGATGAGCACGGCGGGCGACGGCGACCGTGGCCAGCTCTGGCACGGCCGGTTCGACACCGGACCGGCCGAGGAGCTCGTCGCGTTCACCGAGAGCCTCAGCTACGACCAGCGGTTGATCTTCGACGACATCCGGTGCTCGAAGGCCCACGTCCGCGGGCTCGCCCGTGGCGGACTGCTCGACGAGACCGAGCTCGGCGCCGTCCTCGGCGCGCTCGACGCCGTCGAGATGGAGTACCGGGCCGGAGAGCTCCGCTTCGTCGAGTCCGACGAGGACGTGCACACGGCGATCGAACGCAGGGTCACCGACCTCGCTGGCCCCGCGGGGGCGAAGCTCCACACGGGGCGGTCCCGCAACGACCAGGTCGCCACCGCGTTCCGCAGCTACGTCAAGCGTGATCTGGTCGTCATCGCCGAGCGGGTGCTCGACCTGGTCGACGTGCTCGCCGAACGGGCCGACCAGGCCGGCACCGGCGACGACGCCGTGTACCTGCCCGGGTACACCCACCTGCAGCAGGCGCAGCCGGTGCTGCTGGCGCACCACCTGATGGCACACGCCTGGGCGCTGCTGCGCGACGTGGACCGCCTGGCGGACTGCCGTCGCCGCCTCGACGTGTCGCCCCTCGGCGCCGGCGCACTCGCCGGCTCGTCGCTGCCGCTCGACCCCGACGGCACCGCGGCCGACATCGGCTTCGCGGCACGCTTCGAGAACTCGCTCGACGTCACCTCGGACCGTGACTTCGTCGCCGAGTCGCTCTTCGCGCTCACCGTCGTCGGGCTCCACCTGTCGCGCATGGGCGAAGAGGTCGTGCTCTGGACGACCGACGAGTTCGGCTTCGCCCGTCTCGACGACGCCTACGCGACCGGCTCGTCGATGCTGCCCCAGAAGAAGAACCCCGACATCGCCGAGCTCGCCCGCGGCAAGGCCGGACGCCTGATCGGGGATCTGACCGGCTTCCTGGCGACGATGAAGTCGTTGCCCCTCGCCTACAACCGCGACCTCCAGGAGGACAAGGAGCCGCTGTTCGACGCGCTCGACACCGTGCGCCTCGGCCTCGGTGCGATGGCGGGTCTGTACCGGACGCTGCAGTTCCGCCCGGAGCGCATGCAGGCCGCCGCCGACTCGCCGTACGCGGCCGCCACCGACCTGGCCGAGTTCCTGGTCCGCAACGGTCTGCCCTTCCGCGACGCCCACGGCGTGGTGGGGGCGCTCGTGCGCCGGGCCCTCGACGACGGCGAGGACCTCGCCGAGCTCGTCCGGGCCGAACCACGACTCGGCGACGACGCCGCGGCGCTGCTCGAGCCAGGTGTGCCGGTGCGTCAGCGCACCACCCCCGGTGGCGGGGGGCCGGTCCCGGTGACCGAGCAGCGGACGCGTCTCGCGGCTCGCGTCACCGATGAGCGTGCCCGCTGGGCCGACCTGGGGTGACTCGCCGCGTCGTCGCCCGCGACGAGCTCGACGGCGCACCACAGGTG
>JALYWI010000190.1 GCA_030852785.1 Actinomycetota bacterium | reverse complement strand
GCGCGGACCCGTGGACCGAGCTGGCCGTGAAGCTGATGCTCAAGTGGCCGAACCTCTACTACTCGACCTCGGCGTTCGCCCCGAAGCACTACCCCGAACCGATCATCAAGTACGCGAACTCACGCGGTGCCGACAAGATCATCTACGCCGGCTACTTCCCCGCAGGGCTCACCTACGAGCGCCTCATGACCGAGCTGCCGAACGTGCCGTTCAAGGACGAGGTCTGGCCCAAGTTCCTGCGCGGCAACGCGGCCAAGGTCCTCGGCCTCGACAGCTGAGCGCTGCTGCCCAGTGCGCTGAGCGTCCAGCGTCCAGCGTCCAACGCAGCGACTCAGGATGCTTCCGCGGAAGCGTCGAGCGTCAGCGAGCGCCGGTCCGTGGGGTGTGTCCTGAAACCGAGTAGCGACGAAACGCAGGCGGTTCGACCGCACGGTTTCGTTCCAAGTCGGCGCAAGCGGCACCCCAAGGTCTCGGCGGTCGGTGCTGACGCTGCCGCGGACGGCGGCTGATGCTGCCGCGGATGACGGTTGGCGCTTCCGCGGACGTGCGAGCGTGTCGATTTCGTGGCATCCGGCCTGCGGGGGACGTCCTGAAGCCGAGTTGCGACGAAACGCGGAGAGTTCGACCGCTCGCTTTCGTTCCAAGCCGGCGCGGGAGTACACCCGACACTCGCCCCTCCGTCGACGCTCGCGCTTCCGCGGAATCGCTCTCGAGCGGGGGCGGCTGCTCTGTCCGGCGAATTGGCGCGCGATTGGTCGGGGATCGACCAGATTCACGCCACTTCGTTCAATCGGCCCGACGGCGGACTGCTCCGCCGAGCTCTGCCACGGGCGGCCGATGTGCCGATGGAGGAGGCCGCGCGGGGCCACGGCCGCCGGATCGGGGTGCGGTCCCCGGTGACACGTCGCCTGCGCGTCCGTACGGTCGATCGCGATGCGACTGGGAGCCGATCCGGAGCAGCTCCGTGAGCTGAGCGCGGCACTGCGTGCTGCGGCGCGTTCGCTCGACGAGATCGGTCCGGGCACCGAACGAAGGATCCGTCACGCCGGGTGGCAGGGCCCCGATGCGATCCGCTTCGAGGGCACGTGGCGCCAGTGCCGCCGTGACCTGACCGATGCGGCAGGCCGATGTCGTGACCTCTCGGCGCGCATCGAGCGCCAGGCCGACGAACAGATCGAGGCCTCGCTCGGGCGTGTCACGGACCGTTCAGCCGCGCCGCTGCCGGCCTTCGCTCCCTCCGAGACCCGCTACGTGGGCGGCGTCGACCTGCGTGTCGGACCCGTCGTCGCGACCGTCGCCGGTGACCTGAGCATCGCCGACCTGGACGGTGACACCACCCGGGTCACCCTCAGCGAGACCATCGCCGCGGGCGGCGTGCTGAGCGCGGGTGCGGGCACCTCGTTCTCGCTGGCCGACGAGGTCGCGTCCCCGGTCGCCGCTGACTCGGGCAGTGCGGATGCACGACTGCGACTCGGTGGCGTGCGACGCAGCACCTGGGAGGTTCCCGACGACCGGGTCGACGATCTGTTGGTCGACCTGGCGGCGATCCGCGTGTCCGATGCGGCGCCGTGGCCGATCGGCGCGCTGCGCGACGCGACCGGCTGGTTCGACGCACCCGAACCGACCCGGTCCGAGGCGCTGGTCGAGATCGACGCGTCGGCCGCCGGTGCTCTGGCCGCCGGTGCGTCCGGGATGCTCGGCGTCTCGGGCGCGACGAGCTCCACGGTCCGGGCCGGCAGGGCACAGATCGACGCGGGCGACGGACCTCCGCGCCACTCGACGGTCGTGGAGTGGACGGCGAACAGCCACGCCACGTTGACCTCGTCGGTGCTGCGGCGTTTCGGCGTCAACCTGCCGGATCCGACGCGGCTCGGCGTCAGCGTGCGACTCGAGCTCGGCGAGTCACCCGACGGCTCGCCACAGCTCGACCTGCGGCTGAGCGGCATCACCGACGACCGGATCGACGACGTCGCGGCGCGCATCGAGCCCGGTGACCGCATCGGAACCGCGGCGACGGTGGCCGCGCTCGACATGGTCCGCCACCTCGAACGTGGCGACCTCACCGCAGCGATCGATGCACTCGGCCGCATGGACGTGCCCATCGACGGCATCGACGTGGTGACCGCCCGGGGCAGCATCGACGGCACCTCGGCGCGGGGCAGCGCCTCGGCGGGCGCCGGTCCCGGTGTCGGACTGACCGTCCGTGGTCAGCGGATCCAGATCGACCGCTCACCTACCATCGGCGGATGAGCGAGCTGACCGACCCCGGCGACGACGCCAAGTCCCGGACCACCGGAATCTTCGACCGGGCCGCCGAGACCTACGACCAGGTCGGTGTCGACTTCTTCTCGACCTTCGGCGAGCGGCTCGTGCAGCTCGCCGCCCTGTCACCGGGCGAACGGGTGCTCGACATCGGCAGCGGTCGCGGCGCGGTGCTGTTCCCTGCCGCCGAGGCCGTCAGCCCGAGCGGATCGGTGCTGGGCATCGACCTGTCGCCGGCGATGGTCGAACGCTGCGCCGCGGACGTCGCGGCGCGTGGGCTCGACGGCGTCGAGGTGCGCGTCGACGACGCGGAGCACCCCGACGTGGAGCCCGGTTCGTTCGACGCGGTGCTCGCCGGGCTCGTGATCTTCTTCCTGCCCGACCCCGGAGCCGCGCTCGACTCGTTCCGCACCGCCCTGGCCCCCGACGGTCGCCTGGCGTTGTCGACCTTCGGTCCCGAGGACGACCGCTTCGCCCCGGTGTTCGGCGCGGTCGCCGCGCACATCCCGCCGCCGCCCGACGAGGAGCGTCCGGTCCCCGACCGGCCGGCCCGGGCGCAGGACGGTCCGTTCGCCACGTCCGGCTCGATCACCGCGCTGCTCGGCGAGCACGGCTTCGGCTCCGTGGACCACCTCGAGGTCGACTACGGCATCGAGTTCCGCGACCCGGAGCACTGGGTCGAGTGGTCGTGGTCCCACGGTGCACGGCAGCTCTGGGAGATGATCGACGAGGCCGACCGCTCCGCCGCCCACGCAGCGGCGCTCGGCGCGCTGTCGTCGTTGACCGAACCCGACGGCTCGCTCGTGCACCAGTGGCGGGTCCGCTACACCATCGCCCGCCGCTGAGCCCGCCTCAGCCCAGCAGCACGCGGGTGGCGTTCTCGAGCTTCGGGACCAGCGAGCCGACCGGCTCGACGCCCGAGATCCAGCTGACCAGCGCGGCCAGCCAGATGTCGCTGAGCAGATCGATCGTGAGCACGTCGCGCTCCCCCGCCGAGCCCTCCGGGGTGCCGTCGACACCGAGCGCGTCGCTGATGATGCGACGCATGAGCTCACGGGTGTCGGCCACGGCAGGCGCGATCTCGGTGTTGCCCGACACCAGCGCCCGGATCATCGCGACGGTCACCTGCGGCTGACGCTGCAGCGCCTTGTTCGCGCGTCGCAGCACGTCGATGACACGCTCGACGGGGTCGTCGCCCTCGGGAGGCTTGACCGCGAGGCGATCCGCGAGCCCTTCGATCTCGGAGATCATCACCGAGACGAGCAGGTACTCCTTCGACGGGAAGTAGCGATAGAGCGTGCCGAGCGCGACATCGGCGCGCTGGGCGACCTCGCGCATCTGCACGGCGTCCCAGCCGCCCTCGAGCGCGAGCTCAGCGGTGACCTCGAGCATGCGGGTCCGACGCTCCTGCTGTGCCTGGGTCAAGCCTGCGGTTCGAACTGCCAACTGATCTCGTCCTCGTCGATCTCCCGATGCGGAGAGATCCGCAGCTTACGAGAACTCGTTCCAGTTCTGTGAACCCGCTCAGTCGAAGCGCCAGGCGACGAGCTCGCCGGCGGCCTGCTCGAGCGCCTCGGTCTCACCGACGGTGACGGGCACGTCGACGATGCGCACGGCGCTCGGCTCCAGCAGTTCTGCGAGCAGCTCGACGTGTGCCGTCGAGCTGTCGAGCTGACCCTCGGGCCCCCAGAGCTGCAATGCGACGGGGCGGTCGAGCGACTCCGCGAGCTCGAGCAGCTCCGCCGAGGTGTCGTCGATGCCGTCCGCTCCGGCGACCTGGTCGCTCACCGCCAGGCAGGGTCGTCCCTCGAGGCTGCACACCAGGGCCGCGGCGGCGGCGAACCCGGGGGTGAACGTGGCGGGCACGCAGACGCTGCCCGGGAACGAGGTCGGCAGGGTGCGGGCGATCCAGAAGCCCGCGGCGCCGGGGTCCGCGACGACGACGCCACGTTCGGGCAGCGCGCCGGAGAGGTGCAGCGAGGCACGGGGCGCGGTCAGGGGCACCTCGTCGGACTCGTACATCGGGGTGACCACCGCGGCGATGGTGTCGTAGAGCGGCGGCCGCTCCGGCTGGGTGCGGCTCGGCGTCCACCCGTGGGTCAACGCGCCGAGCTGGCCCGGCAGCACCTCTTGCACGACCCAGTTGCCGAGCTGGTCGAGCGGCGTCTCGTCGGGGTCGAGGCCGGTCGCGATGACGACATCGGCCTCGGGCAGGCCCGCCAACGCCAGGTCCCGGGATTGCAGTCCGACGGTGCCGAAGTGGAACGGACTGTCCCAGCGTTCGACGCCCTTGGCGCCCCAGCTGTTCACGATGCCGTAGCCACCGGTCCGGGCGAACTGGGCGAGTCCGTCGACGGAGTTCGAGCGCACGACCCCAGGCCCGGCGACGACCACGATGTGCAGCGACGACATGGCCGGGTCGAGCGTGATCACCGGCGCCCGCTCGGGAGCCACCGTCGGCTGCAACCCCGCGTCGACGGGTTCGCCCAGGTCGAGATCCAGGTGCAGCGCGATCGTCCCGGGCAGCGCGATGCCCGGCGGATCGACGAGCGCGTCGAGCATCTCCTGTGCGGTGGTGACGGTGTGGAGCGGCGCGGTGCCGCCCGGCTGTGAGGACAGGTGGAGGATCGGTCCGTCGAGCAGGGCGGCGCCGAGTCGGCCGCTGCCGTCCCAGTGGCCGATGCGACCGTCGGCATCGGCGAGCAGCACCGCCAGGTCGGCATCGTCGACGGGCACGTGGGTCAGTCCGCCGAGCTCCGTGCCGTAGACACGCTCGACGCCGAGTGCACGCAGTCGTTCCTCGAGCAGCTGGGCGACGGTCACCTGGGCCATCAGTCCTCCTCGGGGGCGGGCGGCGCCAGCATGTCGAGCGCTCGTTCGACCGAACCGACCAGCTCGGGTTCGAGATCCGCGAAGGAGTCGACGGCGGAGAGCACCCGGTGCCAGCCCTGGCGGGTGTCGCCCCAGCCGAGCCGGCGGCAGATGCCGGCCTTCCACTCCTCGCCCATCGGCACGGTCGGCCACGACTCGATGCCGAGCGCCTTGGGGCGCACGCACTGCCAGATGTCGACGAAGGGGTGACCGACGACGAGCACGTCGGGGCCGACGACCTTCTCGGTCAGGCGTGTCTCCTTCGAGCCCGGGACCAGGTGGTCGACGAGGATCGCGAGCCGACGGTCCGGGCGGGGGTCGAACTCGGCGACCGCAGCGACCAGGTCATCGATGCCGCCCATCGGTTCGACGACGATGCCGAGCTCGCGCAGCTCGTCGCCCCAGACACGTTCCATGAAGCGGGCGTCGTGGTCACCCTCGACCCACAGCCGTGAGGGCTGGGCGACCCGGGCGACGGGCTTCGTCGACACGACACCCCCGGCGGCCGAGCGCCTGGTCGCGGGTTCGGCCGACGCTGCGGTCGCGCGCTTCTCGACGACGGTGACGGTCTCGCCCTGGTAGGCGAACACGCCCGGGTGGTTCTCGAAGGTGTGGCGACCGCCCTTCGCGTCCTGCAGGACGATCAGCTGGTCGGTGACCTGGTGGACGCGTCCGCGGATGCCCGTCGAGCGGTGCAGCAGCGGCACGCCGCGCCCGACCGCGATCTTCTTGTACGACGCTGCCAGCGCGCCGGGTCCGCGGGCCGAGCTGCGGGAGCGGTCCTCGAGGATGTCGCCGTCGTAGGGGTCCGAAGTCATCGGCGACACACACTACGGGCAGCCCGCCGCGACAGCAGCGAGCCACCCGGACGACTGGATCAGTGGCGCAGGCTCAGTAGCGCAGGCCCGGGGCCCGGGTGAAGAACACGTCGGTCGCCAGCTGCTGGCCGAGCTTGGTCGCGTCCCAGCGCTTCTCGCCGTTGTTGATGGTCGGACCGTCGGTCCAGCCCTTCATCAGGATGATGTTCTCGGCGACGGCACGGATGATCTGGCCGGTGACGTGATCGGCCTCGTCCGAGGCGAGCCACGCGACGAGCGGTGACGAGACCGAGGGGTCCATGCGGTTCCACTCGTCGTCGGGCACGTCGTCGGCCTCGATGACCGTCGGAGCGCCGGGCATGGTGCCGGTGATGCGCGTCGCGGCAGCCGGGCCGACCGCGTTGACCGTGACGCCGAGCTTGTAGAGCTCGAGGCTGAGGGTCTGGGTGAGGCTGGCGATCGCTGCCTTGGCGGGCGCGTAGTTGGTCTGGCCGAAGTTGCCGGTCAGGCCGGCGCCCGAGACCGTGTTGATGATGCGACCGTCTACCTTGGCGCCGGTCTCCTTGTTCTGTGCACGCCAGTGCACCGCCGCGTGCTTGCACGGGATCCAGGTGCCGCGCAGGTGCACCTTCAACACGGCGTCGAAGTCCTCGACCGACATGTTGAAGATCGAGCCGTCGCGCACGATGCCCGCGTTGTTCACCAGGATGTCGAGCCGGCCGAAGTCGTTCACGGCCTGGGCGATCATCTCGCCGGCCGCGTCGTAGTCCGAGACATCCGCGTAGTTCGGCGCTGCCTCGCCACCACGAGCCTTGATGATGTCGACGGTCAGGTCCGCGTCGCGACCGGTGCCCTCACCGGTGACCGAGCCACCGAGGTCGTTCACGATGACCTTGGCGCCGTGCTTCGCGAGCTCGAGCGCGTGCCCTCGGCCGATGCCGTGACCGGCTCCCGTGACGATGGCGACCTTGCCGTCGAGCATGCCCATGGTGAATTCCTCCGTAGATCTGACAGGTCGTCAGATCCTAGAGGTGGGCCTGCCACCCGGCCGAATCAGCGGACTCGGCCGGGCCAGCCGGTCCGGCTCAGGCGCGGTCGGCGTCGGGCGACTGCGCCTCGAGCTCGCCGGTCTGGAAGTCGTCGCCGCCGGTCGCGGCCTTCCAGATTAGTGCGCCGAGCACGCCACCGACGATCGGAGCCGCGATGAACAGCCAGAGCTGGGTGAGCGCCGTGCCGCGCTCGAAGAGCGCCGGGCCGAGCGAACGTGCGGGGTTCACGCTCGTGTTCGTGATCGGGATGCTGATCAGGTGGATCAAGGTGAGCATGAGCCCGATCCCGATCGCCGCCTGCGCCTTCGCAGCCGCCTTGGTCGTGATGCCCAGGATCACGATGACGAACAGTGCGGTCAGCACGACCTCGGCGATCGCCGCGCCGGGCAGGTCGTAGAACATGCGGCCGTTCTCCTGGCCGTAGGCGTTCGAGGCGAACGACCCCTGGGCGATCTCGAAGCCACCCGGCTTGCTGGTCTGGATCGCCCAGAGCACCGCGACGGCGGCGATGGCGCCGACGCACTGCGTGACGACGTAGGCCGGCACGTCCTTCCAGTCGAAGCGCTTCGCGGTGGCGAGGCCGACCGAGACCGCGGGGTTGAAGTGGCCGCCGGAGACGTGGCCGAGTGCGTAGGCGCCGCAGAGCACGGTGAGGCCGAACGCGAGGGAGACGCCGAGGTAGCCGATGCCGTTGTTCACGACACCCGCGGCCGGCAGCGAGACACCGCCGACGCCGACGGCGCCCTTCGTGGTGCCGAGTGCGGCAGCGGCGAAGATCGCGGAGCCGCAGCCTCCGAGCACCAACAGGAAGGTGCCGAGGAACTCGGCACCCAGCTTCTTGGTCTGCAACATGACGATCTCCTCAGGTCGGCCCAGTGGCGACCGTAGCAACCGTCTCTCGAGCCAGGGCGGATCAGCGTGCCGGCGCAACGGGTGCGGTCATGAACGCCACGGTGACCGCACCGTCGTAGTTGCTCTGGCGACCCACCTCGACGAAACCGAGCGACGAGTGGAACGCCGTCGAGACGGGGTTCGGCGGGTCGACGTTCACCTCGCAGGCCACCACCGTCGCGCCGGCGTCGCGGGCGTGATCGAACACCGCGCCGTAGAGCAGCCGACCGACGCCGCGGCGGTGCGCCGCGGTCGCGACGACGATGCGGTCGACGTAGCGGAAGTCCTCGATGTCGCCGTCGGCCCGGGCCCGTTCGAAGTACCCGTAGTTCGGCGAGTCGTAGTCGGCGCCCGGCGCCATCACGACCACCAGGCCGAGCAGCGTGTCGGCGGACCCGTCGGTGTCGTCGGACTCGTCGGTGGGGTCCGGATCGATCGCGACGAGCGCCAGGCTCGCCTGCTCGACGATGTGTGCGAGGCGAGCCGCGTCGACCTCGCCGACCTCTGGCACCCACTCGGCATTGAGCGCGAGCGCGGCGGTCAGGTCGGACGGCTCGACCGGTCGCAGGAGTGGCGCCGTCAACCCTTGAACTCGTCGCGCAGGACGTGCTTGAGCACCTTGCCCGAGGTGTTGCGGGGCAGGGCGTCGACGACCTCGAGCTGTTCGGGCAGCTTGCGGCTGGTCAGACCCAGGTCGCGGAGGTGGATGATGAGCTCGTCGAAGGTGACACCCTCGGCGCCGCCGTTGAGCTGCACGACCGCGCAGACACGTTCACCGGAATCCGCGTCGGGCAGGCCGATCACCGCGACGTCCGCGATCTTCTCGTGGGTGTGGAGCAGGTCCTCGACCTCTTTGGCCGAGACGTTCTCGCCCTTGCGCACGATGACGTCCTTGAGACGGCCCGTGATGACGACGTTGCCGCGCTCGTCGATCCGTCCGAGGTCGCCGGTGCGGAAGAAGCCGTCGTCGTCGAACGCCTCGACATCGAGCGCCGGGTCGACGTAGCCGAGCATCATCTGAGGAGCCCGGGCGCGCAGCTCGCCCTCTTCGCCGTCGACCGCGATGCGACCGTCGTCGCGCACGACCCGGATCTCGACGCCGTGCATCGGCTTGCCCTCGGTGTGGGCGAGCTCGTCGTCGGCGTCGGTGAGGCCGGCCATGGTGAGGATCGGCGCCTCGGTCAGCCCCCATCCGGAGAGCACCGGCGCATCGAACGTGGCGCGGATCTCCTCGACGAGCGACGGTGGCTTGGCCGCCCCGCCGCCCGGGAAGCCGCGCACGTCGGGGAAGATCTGGTGCAGCTGCGAACGCTGGTGCGTCAGGTAGGCCTGGTGGAAGAAGGTCCCCGACCCGGCGAGCGTGACGCCCTCACGCGAGAGCACCTCGATGGTGTCGTCGCCCTCGAAGGACTCCGTCACGATGTTCGAGCAGCCTGACTGCAGGCTGGCCAGCAGCCAGACGATGCCGCCGACGTGGGTGATCGGGAACACCAGCGAGTTGCGGTCGTGCGGGATGAGACCGAGGCGCTGACCCATGCCGCGGGCCGCGGCGAGCAACGAGGCGTCGGAGTGCCGCACACCCTTGGGCTCGGCGGTCGTGCCCGAGGTGTAAAAGAGCCAGCTCGTCGACTGCGCCTCGGGCTCGAGGTCGTCGGGACCCACCTCATCGAAAAGAGGCGGCAACGCCGAGGTGTCGCCCTGGGGCAGTGCGTGGTCGGCGACCAGCACCCGCATCGACCCGTGGCGGCGCGCCACGTCGGTCGCCAGCTCCTCGTGGTCGAACCCGCGGTACTGCGACGGCACGACGAGCAGCGACGTGCCCGCCTGGGCGGTGATGAAGTCGAGCTCGCGGTCGCGGTACATCGGGAGGATCGGGTTCTGCACGACACCGAGGCGCGACAGCGCGGCGACGAGCACGAGCGACTCGATCCACGACGGCAGCTGCCAGCTCACGACGTCGCCCTCGCGCACGCCGGCTGCCGCGAGCCCCGCGGCGGCGAGCTCTGCCTCGGCCCAGTACTCGGCGAAGGTGATGGTGCGCATGTCCTCGTCGACGGCCATCAACGAGTCGGGGGTGGCGTCCACCCGCTTCTCCATCAGCTCCCACAGCGTGCGCCCCAGCAACATGGCGCCAGTGTAGGTGCCCTGGATCAGCCGGGCACCGGGCCCGGCGGGACCACGACGACGGTCCGGGCACCCACCGGTTCCTGCAACGGCAGACGGAACTGGCGAGGGG
>JALYWI010000183.1 GCA_030852785.1 Actinomycetota bacterium | reverse complement strand
GCCTGGTGCAGCGCAGCGCCGTCATCGTCCCGTCGGCGCTGCTCGCCGCGCTGCTGCTGGGTGCGCTCGCCCACCGCTCCGTCGGTGGTTCCGTCGTCACGGCGTCCGGGGTCGAGTCGGTCCTCGCGCTGGTGAGCACCGGGTTCGCCGCGACCGCATGCTGCGCCCGACGCTGGCCCGACGCCGCGTCGGGCGCCGGCGCCGCGGTGGTGCTCTGCTGGTCGACGGCGTCGACGTTCGTGCCGGGCCCGGGGAGCTGGTGGTGGTCCCTGTGGGCGACCGACCCGTGGGTCGTCATCGTCGTCGCAAGCTCTGTCGCCTGGTGGGCGTGCGCCGACCGGTGACGGGTCCGCCGCTGCGCGAACTCCGGTGATCCGTCGACCGGATGTGTCGATGGATCACCGGAGGACCTGGGCCTGTGGGACTCGCCGCGGCGCCCCGGGAGCGCGCCGTCAGGCGCCGGTCGTCAGCGCCACCTTGATCCATCCGGGTTCCCGACGATCGAACGCCTCGTAGGCACCGACGATCTCGTCGAAGGTCATCGCCTGGGTGACGTTCGGCGACAGCGACATCCTCCCCGAGGCGACGATGTCGATCAGCTCGGGCAGGTAGCGACGGTGGTTGCAGTTGCCCATGTTGACCGTGAGGTTCTTGTTCATCGCCGCACCGATCGGGAACGACCGGTGCGTCGGCGGGTACACGCCGATGATGCCGAGCGTTCCCGCTTTCGCGGCCACCTCGACGGCCCAGTCCAGCGCCTGGGAGGGCGCGTCGCCCTGCACCCACTGCGTGCCCTCGCGACGGGCCTCCGGGCCCGCGGCCTCCTGCTCCTCGGCGAAGCGTTCGGCGTCCTCGTCGCTCGGCGCCGCCGGACCCCCGTGGGCATGTTCGGCGTCGACACCCACCGCGTCGATCACGCGGTCGACCCCGATGCCGCCGGTGAGGCGCATGATCGTCTCGACAGGATCCTCGGCGTCGAAGTCGACCGGCTCGGCGCCCTGCATGACGGCCATGTCGAGCCGACCTGCGACGTGATCCACCGCGAACAAACGGCCACACCCCTGCAGCCGCGCCGACGCCATGGTCAACTGGCCGACGACGCCCGCACCGAACACGGCGACGGTGTCCCCCTCGGCGACCTCGGCGAGCCGGGCGCCGAACCACGACGTCGGGAAGATGTCCGACAGCAGGATCGCGTCGTCGTCCGACATGTCATCGGGCAGGCGGACCAGACCGGTGGCGGCGAACGGGATCCGTGCGTACTCCGCTTGGAGGCCGTCGAACGAGCCGGTCGATTCGGGTCCGCCGAAGAACGCCGTGCCGGCGGTCGGACCGTTCGGGTTCGCGTGGTCGCACTGGGAGTAGTAGCCGGCACGGCAGTACGAGCAGTAGCCGCAGCCGATCGTCGACGGGATCACGACCCGGTCACCCGGCCGGAGGTTCCGGACGTCGGCACCGACCTCCTCCACCACGCCGATCGCCTCGTGCCCGAGGACCGTGCCGGGCTGCATGCCGGGCATCGTTCCCCGGATCAGGTGCAGATCGGTGCCGCAGATCGCGGTGGTCGTGATCTTCACGATGGCATCGGACGCCTCCTCCAGCGTCGGATCGGGCACGTTCTCGAGGGCGATGTCGCCCACGCCTCGGTAGACCACGGCCTTCATCGGGACCTCCTGTCGTCGTCCGCGCTGCCCTACCCGACGGCGCCGCGCGCAGAACGACGCGCCATGCCGATGCGGCTCACTCGCCGCGCCACCACCGCTCGGGCGGGCCGTCGGTCCGCCCACCCGGACGGCGCCCGGGAGGATGGCCGGGCGGGGGCCGATCCGCCGGCGTCGGGGTGTCGACCGTGCACCCCGACGTCCCGACCTCGACCTGCTCGCCGTGGTGATCCAGCTGCACCACCGACCCGGAGCGCAACCGGTACGAGGTGCGACCGTCGACCATCGTGACCTCGACGACGCTCGGGCCGTGGCGGACCACGAAGGCGAGCCGCGTGAGCCCGGGCGGCATCACCGGCCGGAGCCGCAGCGTCGGCGACCGGTCGACGCCCCCGAACCCGTGCACGACGGCGGTCCACACACCCGCGGCGGCAGCGATGTGCAGTCCGTCGCGGGTGTTGCCGTGCACGTCGTCGAGATCGAGGAAGGCGAGCTCGGCGAGATAGCACTCGGCGAGGCCGACGTGGCCCGTCCGCGCGGCGACGGTCGCCTGTGAGATGGCCGACAACGACGAGTCGCGCACGGTGAGCGGCTCGTAGTACTCGAAGTCGCGCCTCGCCTGATCCGGGTCGAACTCCTCGGGACAGAGGTGGAGTGCGAGCACGAGGTCGGCCTGCTTGAGGATCTGACGTCGGTACAGGTCGAAGTACGGGCGGTACCGGAACATCGGGTACCGCTCCGGGCGTTCGGGATCGAACGGCCAGCGTTCGTGTTCGGTGAAGCCGTCCGCCTGCTGGTGGACCCCGGCGTGGTGGTCGAAGGGCACCCGCATGACATCCGCCGCGCGGCGCCACGTCGTCGGCTCGTCGTCGCCGACGTCGAGTCGGTCGGCGACCTCCGGGTGTCGGGCGCAGGCGTCCGCCGCCGCCCGGAGGTTCTGCCGTGCCATCAGGTTGGTGTACGTGTTGTTGTCGGCCACGGCGCTGTACTCGTCGGGGCCGGTCACGCCGTCGATGCGGAACTCGCCGTCGTGGCCGAAGTGGCCGAGGCTCGCCCAGAGCCGAGCCGTCTCGACCAGCAGCTCGACGCCGATGTCGCGCTCGAACGCCCGGTCGTCGGTGCGCTGCACGTAGTCGGTCACGGCCCGGGCGACCGCCGCGTTCACGTGGAACGCCGCGGTGCCGGCCGGCCAGTACCCCGAGCACTCCTCGCCGCCGATGGTCCGCCATGCGAACGCGGCGCCGCGCAGCTCGAGCGCGTCGGCGCGGGCCCGGGCGACGTCGAGGGTTGAGTGCCGCCAGCGCAGCGCGTGTGCCGCCGCGCGGTGATCCGCGTGCACCAGGAAGGGCAGCACGAACGCCTCGGTGTCCCAGAACGCGTGGCCGTCGTAGCCGCTGCCGGTCAACCCCTTCGCGGCGATCGGTCGCCCCTCGGCTCGCACCCCGGCCTGGAAGGCGTGGAAGAGCGAGCACCGCACGGCGGCCTGCAGGTCGTCGTCGCCCTCGATCTCGACATCCGCGACGCTCCAGAAGTCGTCGAGCGCCCGCCGCTGTTCGGCGAGCAGCTGCTCCCAGCCCGAGTGCCGGGCGGCGTCGATCGCCGCGGTGACCTGGTCGCGCAGCGCATGGTCGGATCGGACCGTCGACCAGCCGTAGCCGAGGTACTTGACGATCCGGAGACACGTTCCGGCCTCGAGCACCGCGGTCACCGTGGTGCGGCCCAGGTCGGCGCTGCTGTCGCAGGTCACCTGCAGACCGTCGGGACCGTCGATGTCGTGCACCATCGCTGCGGCCAGGCCGATCTCGCTGCGCTCGGTCCGGTGCACGAGGACCACGCGGCCGTCCCGACACGAGTGGTCGAGGTTTCGCAGCGGATGCTCGAGCACCGCGGCGACCCGCGGGTCGGCGCTGTCGGGTCGGGGCTGGGGTTCTCCGGCGACGAGCTCGGACTGGACGACGATCCGAGCCGGGTCGTCGATCGGCTCGATCTCGAGGTGGATCGCGGCGACCGAGCGCTGCGTGTAGGACACCATCCGTCGCGAGGTGATCCGAACCGCCTGCCCCGCGGGCGACACCCACTCCATCTCGCGAGTGAGCACCCCGGCGCGCAGGTCGAGCTCCCGACGGTGCCGACGCAGGGAGCCGTAGCGGACGTCGAGCGGCTCGTCGTCGACGAGGACCCGCATGACCTTGCCGTTGGTCACGTTCAGGACGGTCTGGCTCGATTCCGGGGTGCCGTAGCCGGGCTCCGCCGCCGGCATCGGGCGGAGCTCGTACACCGAGTTCAGATAGCTCCCCGGCGAGTCACGTGGTTCGCCCTCGTCGAGGTTCCCGCGCAGCCCGAGGTGGCCGTTGCCGAGGGCGAACACCGATTCGGTCACGCCCAGGCGGTCCAGATCGAGCTCGGGCTCGACGATCTTCCACGGTCCGCCGGCGAGCGCCTCGTTCGACGAGGTCATGCGGACAGCTCCGTCAACCTGCTCACGACGATGTCGGCGCCGGCGTCGGCCAGCACCCCTCGGCCGTGGCGGTCCACCCCGACGACCACGCCGAAGCCACCGGCTCGCGCCGCTTCGACGCCCACGACGGCGTCCTCGAACACCGCGCACTCCGACGGCTCGGCATCCAGCGCGGCGGCCGCGTGCAGGAACGTGTCAGGAGCCGGTTTGCCACGGAGGCCGTGCTCGGCCGCCACGAGCGCGTCGACGACCACGTCGACGAGGTCGAGCAGGTCGGTCGCCGAGAGCACGAGTCGGGTGTTGGCGCTCGAGGACACCACCGCGGTCGGCGTGCCCCGCTCCCGTAGTGCACGGAGGTACTGCCGGGCGTCCTCGTAGACGTGCACCTGACCGTCGGCGACCGCCGCGCGGTACCGCTCGTCCTTGTCGGCGGCGAGCTGATCGACCAGCCCGCGCTCCGAGAAGAGGGTCTCCGGCGACGCGCCGCGCGAGGTCAGGAAACGAGCGATGCCGTCGAGCCGCAACCGCCCGTCGACGTGCTGCCGGTAGTCCTTCACGCGGTCGAACGGATTGCGGTCCACGAGCCCCAGGCGCGACGCGACGTCCGGATCGGACAGCGCCCCGTCGAACGTCGCCGCCCACGCCGAGGCGTGCGCAACGGCGCTGTCGGTGAGCACCCCGTCGAGGTCGAAGAGCTGGACCCGCACCGACCCCTCGAGCAGCGGCTCCGATGTCACCGTCGGCACACCACACCCCTGCCCGTTCGCCGGTCCGACGAAACGACGGGATGGACACGGGAGGTATCGCTCCCGTCGAGATGGAGATCGCTCCGAACGGGTAGATGCCCGTCATGAGCCACCTCGAGGAGCCGGCGGCGACACCGTGGGAGAGCGACGGCCGCGCACCGACGGGCACGGTCGTGTCGATCGGCAGCATCAACGCCGACCACGCGCTGTTCGGCGTCCCCGATGACCTGGGCGGACTGTCGTTCGCCGATGGGCAGCTCCGCACCTCGGGCGGCAAGGCGGCGAACGTCGCGGTGTTCGTCGCCCGGCTCGGGATCCCCGCCCGCCTCGTCGGCACCGTCGGATCCGACGACCTGGTGGAGCTCGCGCTCGCCGGCCCCAGGTCGGCGGGCGTCGACCTGTCGGCGGTGGCACGGACGTACGGGGACACCGGGCTCTCGACGGTGCTCGTGCACGGCGACGGTGCGAAGGACATCGTGCTGCGCCTCAACGCCAACGACGACCCGGCGGCGCGCACGGTCGTGCACCGAGCGATGTCCGTGCCCGACGACGGCGTCGTCGTCCTCGACGCCGAGCTCGAGCCGGTGGCGTTCGCCGCCGCCGTCAGCCGCTGCACCGCCGACGGTCGGATCCTCGTGGTCGACCCCTCGCCCGCCGGTCGCATCGACGACGACACCATCGCCGCAGCCACCCACCTCACGCCGGATCACCACGAAGCCCAACAGCTCACCGGTGAGGACTGCAGCACGCTCGAGGGGGCACTCCGCGCGGCGCGGGCGCTGCATCGCCGGGGTGCCGATGTCGTCCACGTGAAGCTGGTCGAGGGCGGCTGCGTCACGCGGTCCGCCGAGGGTGAGTGGCACACGTCGTCGTCCGACGGTCTCGCCGTGGTGGACACCACGGGAGCAGGCGACGCGTTCGCCGCCGGTGTCGCGGTCGCGCTCCTGCGAGGGCTCAGCGTGCCCGACGTGGCCCGCCTGGCCGTCGCGGCGTCCGACTGCGCGACCGAGGGAGCGGGATCTCAGGAGTCGTACCCCGACCGCCACGAGCTCGTCGCGATGTACCGGCGTGTGCGATGCGTCCGGCTCGGCGACGGCTGACCGGCCCGTCCTCGACGCCTCGTGGGGAGCGACGATGTGCTCCGCGTCGTCACTCCGGGACGAGCGCCTCGCATGCCTCGGCGCAGCGCCGACACGCGTCGGCGCAGAGGGCGCAGTGCTCGTGGTCGTCACCGTGCGCTCCACACTCGTCGGCACACCGCCGACAGATCGCGACGCAGGCCGACAGCAACGGCATGATCGCCATCGGCTCGGTGCCCTGCCTCGCCAACGCCTTGCCCACCGTGGTGCAGACGTCGGCACACAGCAGGTCGAGCCGGATGCACGTCGCCATGTGGGCCACGTCGGACTCGGACAGGCAGGCATCTGCGCAGGCCGAGCACGTCTCGGCACACGCGAAGCACGCCTTGATCGCCTCTGCGAGCAGGTCGGCATCGAAGGCCGCCGATGCCGGACTGTCGTCGATCATCTCCTCGACATGCATGGTTCACTCCTCTGTGTCATTGGATCTGTCATGCGATCTCCTCGAGCGCTGCCTCATGCGATCTCCTCGAACTCGGTGCGCACCATGTCGAGCGCGCGCCGACCCACCGGGGTGTCCTCCTGTTCGAGTCCCGCCAGCAGGCGCTCCCGGGCGTCGGGTTCCAGACGCGGTGGCAGGACCGGCACGGCGGGGTCGACCCGTGCGTGCAGCACGAAAGGCCGGTCCGCCGACAACGCCCGGTCCCACGCCGCAGCGACCTGGTCGGGACGTTCCACGACGCAGCCGTCCAGGCCCAGCAGCGCCGCCCACTCCGCGTACGGAACCGGGGTGACCTCCTGGCTCGTGGCGAACCGCGGATCGCCTTCCATCTCACGCTGCTCCCAGGTGACCTCGTTGAGATCGCCGTTGTCGAGCACGAGGATCGGGAGCCGCGGGTCGGTCCACCCGCGCCACGAGCGAGCGACGGTGATCAACTCGTTGAGGCCGTTCATCTGCATGGCACCGTCGCCGACCAACGCCACGACCAAGCGGTCCGGATGGGCGAACTTGCCGGCGACCGAATACGGCAGCGCCGAGCCCATCGACGCCAGCGTGCTCGAGAGGTGGCCCTGGATCCCACCGCGAGCTCGCACGTGACGTGCGTACCAGTAGGTCACCGTGCCGACGTCGACGGCGAGCAGCGCGTCGTCGGGCAGGCGCGGCGACAGCTCGTGCAGGAGCAACTGGGGGTTGAGCGGCTCAGCCGGTCGCTGGGCCCGGCGTTCGGCGATCTCCCGCCAGCGTTCGACCGCACCGGTGACCTCGTCGCGCCAGGCCGAGCGGTCGCGCGGTCGGAGCCTGGGGAGCAGCTCGGCGAGTGTCGCACGAGCGTCGCCGAGCAGGTCGACCTCGGTCGGGTAGCGCCCGCCGATGCGTCGCCCGTCGATGTCGATCTGCACCGCCCGCGCCTGATCGGGTGCGGGCAGGAACTCGGTGTAGGGCTCGTTGGTCCCGATCATCAGCAGCGCGTCGCAGCGCTCCATCAACGCGACGCTCGCCGTCGTCCCGAGGTGACCCAGCGCGCCCGCGACGAGTGGATGGTCCTCGGCGACGACGAACTTCCCCAGCAGCGCGCTCGACACTCCGGCGGACAGCTGCTCGGCGACCTGCATCACCTCGCGCGACGCTCCCCTGGCGCCCTGCCCGACCAGCATGGCGGGCCGTTCCGCCGCGTCGAGCAGCTCCGCCGCGCGGTCGAGCGCGTCCGACGACGGCACCACGATCGGCGGCTCGAGCGCTGCCGGTCGGCTCGTGACCACGGCGTGCGAACGACCCGGCTCCGGAACCGCCTCGGTGCTCTGCACGTCGTGGGGCAGGATCACCAGCGTCGGGGCGCGCACCGACAACGCGGTCCGCACCGCTCTGTCGAGCACGTGGCCGAGCTGCTCGGGAGCGGTGACGGTCTGGAGGAAGGCGCTGCACACGTCCTTGAACAGGCTGATCAGGTCGATCTCCTGCTGGTAGCCGCTGCCGAGCGCAGTCGTGTGCTGCTGCCCGACGCTGGCCAGCACCGGTTGCTTGTCGAGCTTCGCATCGTAGAGACCGTTGAGCAGGTGGATCGCGCCGGGGCCGTGGGTCGCCAGGCAGCAGCCGAGGCCACCGGTCCACTTGGCATGTGCGGTCGCCATGAACGCCGCGGACTCCTCGTGACGCGCAGTGACGAGCTCCGGGGCTCCGGCACGACGGAGCGCGCCGAGGATCGGATCGATCCCGTCCCCGGAGAACCCGAACACGCGCTCGACCCCCCACGACGTCAGGCGACCGACCAGTTCGTCGGCGACCAGCTCGGTCGGATCGGTGGACGGCGTCGGCGTCATGTGGTTCCCGTCGTCGGAGGCGCGTGGTCGTTTCGGCTTCCTGCCCACGAACGGCCGGGCGCAGAACCGGTGCCCGACCAGCACCGCCGGGCCTCGAGAGGTAGCGGGGCCCGCAGCGGGTAGGTGGGGCCCCATGGCAGAACTGGTGGTGCACGACCGCGCAGAGCTGGAGGACCGGACGGGCCGCTGCGAGCG
>JALYWI010000180.1 GCA_030852785.1 Actinomycetota bacterium | reverse complement strand
ATCGTCGCCCGTCCGTCGAGCTCCGGATCGTCGGGGCGCCGCACGACCGCCACCTCCGCGTCGGAGAACGCACCCTGCGGTTCGAGGTCGACACCGAGCGCAGCGATGCCGGGTGCGTCCGACGCCGCGGCGATGACCACCGGGCCGGCATGGGCGAGCGAGGCGACCCAGCCACGGGGCAGGACCGGCGCGCGGTCCGGTGCGACGGGCAGGGAGGCGTCGGTGCCGACGAGCCGGCGGAGCAGCGCCCGTCCGGTGGCGAACTCGCTGCGGCGCGACGGCACGGCCCGAGCGATGGCAGCGAGCTCGTCGGGTAGGAGCCGCTCGACGTGTGCCGGATCGACCCGGAGCGCGCCGGTGCGCACACCGGAGGGGACCAGTGCGTCGAGCTCCTGACCGATCGCAGCGACCGCCGAGCAGGCGTCGGCCACGGTCAGGCGCCGGCGGAGGCCCGCACGGCGTGCACCGCACGGTGGCCGGTGTCCGCTTCCTCGATCGCGGCACGGATGTGCCCGGCGAGCACGCGGACCGAGGGTTCGAGCACCATCGAGTCGTGGTCGCCCGGCACCTCGGTGACCTCGACCCGGTCGCAGTGGGGACCCCATCCGTTGTCGTGCTGGACGAAGCGGCGGTTGATGTCGATCTGGCGATCGGGACCGAGCACGTGCTCGGTCCTGAGCTTCGGACGGTAGAGCGAGATGACGCCGTGGTAGGGCCGGAGCTGGTAGCGCTCGAGCGCGCGGTAGAACGCGGATTCGATGACCTCGGAGTGCAGGGCACCCTCGTCGGTCGCGGCGGCGCCCTCGGCGCGGCGACGCTTCTCCTTCTCCCACTCGACCCGGTTGACCGCCCACTCCTTGACGTAGCCGATGCCGGACTCGCGCAGCTTCTGCCACTGCAGCTGCGCCCGGTCGCGTGCGGTGAGCGGTGTCTCGTACGGCACCGGGGTGTCGAGCATCACCAGCAGCGAGACCTCTTCGCCGGCCGCGTGCAGCTGCTGGGCCATCTCGAGCGCCGCGATGCCGCCGCCCGAGAACCCGCCCAACAGGTACGGGCCGTGTGGCTGCACCGATCGGACCTCGTCGAGGTAGTCGGTCGCCATCTCCTCGAAGGTCTCGTGCGGGTCGTCGTCGCCGAAGAGACCACGGGCCTGCACGCCGTAGAAGGGTCGGTCGGCACCGATCTGATGGGCGAGGTGGCGCAGGTTCAACACGTTGCCGAACATGCCGGCCACGAGGAAGAACGGCGTCTCGCTCACCCCGTCGCCGGGGTGCATGGGCACCAGGTGCCGATAGCGAGGCGGCGCGTCGGCCAGGGTGGCCTCGGCGCCGGCGTCGCTCTCCGACGCGGGCATCGCCGCGCCGATGCGGGCCGCGACGGCTTCGATCGTCGGCGCCTCGACCAGCAGCGAGATCGGGAAGTCGACCGAGAACGTGCGCTTCACCTGCGCGAACAGGCGGACCGCGATGAGGCTGTGGCCGCCCAGGTCGAAGAAGTCGTCGCGGACACCGATCTGGTCGATGCCCAACAGGTCCTGCCACATCGTGACGAGCTGCTCCTCGACGTCGTTGCGGGGCTCGAGGTACTCCGAGTCGAGCTGCGGACGTGCGAACACCGCGCTCGACTCCGACGAGCCGGACCCGATCTGTGACGCCGCGACCCGGTCGCTCTGTCGGCGGAGGTCGTGCAGGTCGAGCGTGGTCAGGTAGACCACCGGCAGGTCGGTGGCCGCAGTGGCCCGGGCGAACAGCCGTCGCCCCTCCTCGGGCGTGATGCCCTGGGCGAGGTTCTGCTGGAAGGCGAGCTCGGACAACGAGGCCTGACGCTCCCGTGCGGTGTCCGCCTCGAGTTCGACCTCGACCGCGAGCGCACGGCGACCCGACGACAGCTCGAGCGCGCCGTCGAGACGCTTGATCGTGAAGCCGTCGACGACGACGAGCACCCGGCCGGACGGATCGCAGAGCGTCACGTCGAACGTGGCGAGCCCGGTCGACTCGGAGCTGCCGGGGCGGGCCGAGACGATCGAGACCACCTGCGCGGGCAGGCGGTCGAACACCGTGATGCGGCGGTAGCTGACCGGCACCCAGAGCTGGTCGCCGGTGTAGTCCTCGACGAGGTCCATCGCGAAGCCGGTGCCGAGGTCGACCAGCGCGGGATGCAGACCGATCGGGTCCAGGTCCGCGGTGAAGGCGTCGTCGAGGTGCAGCCAGGCGATCGCCGTGTCCTGTCCGTACTGCACACGGTCGACGACGTCCCATCGCGGACCGAAGCGCAGGTGGTCCTGCTGGCGGGTGCGCACCGGCCCACGTCGTGGGCACGCCGCGGCGATCGCATCGAGATCGAGGTCGTCGGGAGGGGTCTGCTCGTAGAGCAGCACCTCGGCCTCGCTGGTGCGGCGCCAACCGGCAGCACCGGCGGCGGACCCGCCCTCGGCGGTGGTGCGTTCCACCTCGACGGCCTCGGCCACGTCGACCCGGTAGCCGTGTTCGCTCGGTGTCAGCGTGACGCGGGCGGTCACCGGGTCCGAGCCGTGCGCCGCGAGTGGGCGCAGGAACGTCAGGTCGCGCAGCTGGAACGCCCGGGTGACGCCGAGCTCCTCGAGCGCGCCTCGCACGAGCTCCGGGTAGGCCGAGCCGGGCAGCAGCGCCTCGCCCGCGGCCGTGCGGTGGTCGTCGAACACCCAGTCACGCTCGGGCTCCCAACGGGCCGTGATGCGGACGGTGCCGTCGACGGTGCGCATCGCGGCGTCGAAGAACGGGTGGGACGCGTCCCACTTCGAGTCGGTGGTGGTGTCCGCCGAGTCGTCGCGCGCCGATGCGGCCGCCATGCCGACCTCGTTCCAGACACCCCAGTCGATCGCCCTGACGTGGTCGTCGCCACGAGCGGCGCGGGACTGCGCGAAGGCGTTGAGGAACGCGTTCGCCGAGACGTAGTCGACCTGACCCATGGGCGCGGTGACGGTGCTCGTCGAGGAGAACACGACGAACAGGTCGAGCGGATCCGAGGAGGTGGCGGTCTCGAGCACGAGCGTGCCGTAGACCTTCGGCGCGAGCACGTCGTCCATCTGCGTGGCCGTCTTGGTCACCATCAGGCCGTCGTCGATGACGCCCGCGGCGTGCACGACGGCGTGCACCGCGCCGAAGGTCGCGCGCACCCGGTCGAGGGCGCGCCCCACCGAGTCCGGGTCCGTCACGTCGGCGGCGAGCAGCAGCACCTCGGCGCCGGCCGCCTCGAGGGCACGGATGCGGGCGATCCGCTCCGAGGTCGGGTGGGCATCACCGAGGCGTCCCACGAGCTCGTCCCACTGGGACCGGTCGGGCAGCTCGGATCGGCTCAGCAGCGCGAGCCGGGCGTTCGACGAGCGGTGCAGCTCCTCGGCGATGCTCAGCCCGATGCCGCCGAGTCCACCGGTGATGACCGCGACGCCGTCGCGGCGCAGCCGCGCCGGGGCGTGCTCGGGCAGTCGGACGTGGCGCACGTCGCGCACGTAGCGACGGTCGCCGCGGATCGCGACGATCTCGTCGGTGACGGGTTGCAGCAGCTCGGCGAGCACCTCGCCGACGAGGTCGACCGTCGGGCCGTCCACGAGCAGGCGCACCAGGTCCGCCCGGTTCGTCGGCAGGTCCGAGAGCTCCCAGCGGCGACCGCCGCGGGTCGTGCGTCCCTCGACGGCCCGACGGAGCTCGTCGGGGTCGAGGTCGAACGTCGACGCGGTGACGTCCTCGAACTCGTGGGGGATGACCTGCACGGGGCCGAGCACGGTCGACTGCTCCGGCCAGCGCAGCTCGCTGGATCCGGGTGCGAGCTGGGCGCCCATCGTCGCGACGCTCAGGTGCAGGGGACGCTGGAGTCCGGCGTCGGCCCACGCACGGGCGAAGTGCACGAGGCTCTGGAAGCCGAGCTCCTGGTTCCGGTGGAAGAAGCTGCTGCCGGGCCGGAACGACCGGTCGTCGGTGGCCAGCAGGCCGAGGTGGGCGACACGGTCCGGTGCGCGACCGGTGCGCACCAGGTCCCGCACGAGCTGGTCGTAGCCGAGCTCTCCGAGCTCCGGGCTGAGCAGGTACTCCTCGTCGGAGATCGCGCGGTACGAGTCGCCGCTGCGCAGCACCACCACACGGTCACCGCGGGCCCGCAGACGTGTCACGACGTCGTCGGCGACGCCGATGCCGTCGGCCACGACGAGCCAGTCGAGGGTCTCGTCGACCGGTTCCTCGCGATCGCGACTCGACCAGACCGGCTTCCAGGCCCAGCGCTCCTCGTCGGGTTCGCGCGCCAGGAACACGTCGTCGTCATCGGCGGCCGACTGCGTGCCGGGTGCGATGAAGAAGGTCTGGGTCTGGAAGGCGTAGGCGGGCAGACCGACACGACGCGGCTCGGCACCTTCGACCAGGCGGTCGACGTCGAGTGGCCCTCCCGCCGCCCAGATGCGACCGATGGCGGTGAGCAGCGCGGCGTCGTCGGCGACGGCTTCGTCGGGGTGCCGCATCATCGCGATGGCGGCCTGCGACGCCTTCAGGTCGGGGTGCATGCGCACGAGCGACGACAACGTCCGTCCGGGACCGACCTCGAGGAGGATGCGGCCGGGGTCCTCGGCGAGCGTCGCGATGCAGTCCGAGAAGCGCACCGTGTGACGCAGGTGGTCGACCCAGTACGCGGCGTCGGTGGCCTCCTCGGCGGAGATCCACTTGCCGGTGGAGTTCGAGACCCACGGGATCGAAGGTGCGTGCAGCTCGATGCCCTCGAGGTACGCCCGGAACTCGGCGAGCACCGGGTCGAGCAGCCGGCTGTGCACGGGCGTGGTGACGGGCACCCGGAGCGGTTCGACGCCGTCGGCCCGCAGCTCGGCCTCGAGGGTGTCGAGCGCGTCGATCGAGCCGGAGACGACGGTGAGCTCCGGGTTGTTCACCACGGCGAGGTCGAGGCCCAGCCGGTCGATCTGCTCCGCGAGGTCCTCGGGCGGCAGGGCGACCGAGACGGCGCCGCCCTCGACGCGGTCCATGAGCTGCCCGCGCAGCACGACGAGCCCGAGGCAGTCGGCGAACGACATGGTCCCGGCGACGCAGGCCGCGGTGTTCTCGCCCAGGCTGTGGCCGACCAGCGCGGTGGGCGTCAGCCCACGTTCGATCAGGAGCTGCGCGAGGGCGAACTCGACGATGAAGATCAGCGGGAGCTGGTGCGCCATGAGGGCGAGCTGCTCGACGGTCGCCGCGTCGGCGGTCGTGCCGCTGTCCGGCAGCAGCAGCGGGCGCAGGTCGAGGCCGTGCACCTCGTCGAGCAGTCGGAGACCCTCGTCGACGTGGCGGGCGAAGGTCGGCTCGGCCCGGTACAGGTCGGCGCCCATGCCGAGGT
Source organism: Actinomycetota bacterium (assembly GCA_030852785.1). Lineage (GTDB taxonomy): Bacteria > Actinomycetota > Acidimicrobiia > Acidimicrobiales > Microtrichaceae > JAFAFN01. The sequence goes on along the minus strand of JALYWI010000180.1, from coordinate 8,284 downwards.
GCTGCGCCCCGCCGCCGGGGAACATGAACGTCAGGGTGTGCTCGCCGGGCGCGGCGGTGTGGCTCGGCGTGCGTCGCGCGTCGGACTGCTCGAGCAGCTCGGCGGCCTCGGCGGGTGTCCGGGCGGCGACCACACGACGCTCGGGGAACTGCGCTCGACCGACCTGCAGCGTCCAGGCGACGTCGGCGAGGTCGAGGTCCGGGTGCTCCCGCAGGTGTGCCGCCAAACGGGCGGCACCGTCGTCGAGTGCGCCCTTCGAGCGCGCCGAGAGGGTGAGCAGCCGCCACGTGTCGTCGCCGGAGGAGCGTCGGGGCTCGGGCGCCGGCGCCTGCTCGAGCACGGCGAACGCGTTGGTGCCACCGACGCCGAGGGAGTTCACCCCGGCACGCCGCGGCGTGTCGTCGTCGGCGGGCCACGGGGTCAGCTCGTCGTTGACCCGGAACGGGCTCTGCTCGATCTCGAGGTTCGGGTTCGGGGCCTCGAAGTTCAGGCTCGGCGGCATCTCGCCGTGCTGCAGCGTCAACGCGACCTTGATCACGCTGGCCACGCCCGCGGCGGTGTCGAGGTGGCCGATGTTGGTCTTGACGCTGCCGATGCGGCAGTAGCCGGGCTCGTCCGGGTCGGCGCCGAAGGCCTGCGTCATCGCCGCGACCTCGATCGGGTCGCCCATGGGCGTGCCGGTGCCGTGGCACTCGACGTAGCCGATCGTCTCGGGCTCGACGTCCGCGACGGCGAGCGCCTCGGTGATGCACGCCGCCTGCCCGTCGACCGACGGCGCCAGGTAGCCGACCTTCTGGTCGCCGTCGTTGTTGACGGCGGTGCCCTTGATCACGGCGTAGATCTGGTCGCCGTCCTCGATGGCGTCGTCGAGCCGACGCAACGCGATGACGCCCACGCCGCTGCCGAAGACCGTGCCCTGCGACTCGCGGTCGAACGCCCGACAGTGCCCGTCGGGCGAGAGCACCTCGCCCTCGTGGTACTGGTAGCCCTGACCGTGCGGCACCTCGATGGTGACACCACCGGCGAGCGCCAGGTCGCACTCACCCGAGAGCAGGTGCTGGACCGCCAGGTGGGTCGCGACGAGCGAGGTCGAACATGCCGTCTGGACGTTCACCGACGGCCCGCGCAGGTCGAAGATGTAGCTCGCCCGCGTCGACAGGAAGTCCTTGTCGTTGCCGGTGTGGCGCAGCAGGAAGGTCCCGACGTCGCGCACCAGGTCGGCGTTCGTCATCAGGTTGCGCATGAAGTAGCTGCCCATGCCGCAGCCGGCGAACACGCCGATGGCCCCCTCGAAGCTCTCGGGCACGTGCCCGGCGTCCTCGAGCGCCTCCCACGACGCCATCAGGAAGTGACGGTGCTGGGGGTCCATGATCCCCGCCTCCTTCGGCGAGAGGCCGAAGAAGTCCGCGTCGAAGTCGTAGACGCCGTCGAGGGTCGCGGCGGCGCGCACGTAGCCGGGCCGACGCAGGTGATCCTGGGTGACCCCGGCGGCGAGCAGCTCCTCCTCGGAGAGCTCGCGCACGCTCTCGACGCCCTCGGTGAGGTTGCGCCAGTACTGCGCGGCGTCTCGGGCTCCCGGCAGGTGGGCTGCCAGCCCAACGATCGCGATGTCGGTGTCGGCCACTGGTGCCTCGTCAGTCCTTCAGCTCGTGTGCCGTCGGCTCATGCCGTCGGCCGTCATCGTGTTCGTCTGCGGTGGGTGCGGTGCGGGTGCGTGGTCAGCGCCGTGCCCGGCGGCGACCGAGGTTCTCGCGTCGACGTGCGGCGCGGTCGACGCTCGACTGCTTCGTCGCGGCGGCGTGGTCCTCGTCGAGCGACGCGGCGAACGACCGTACCGTCGGGAAGCGGTAGAGCTCCGTCAGGGCGATCGATCGTTCGAGTCGTTCCTTGAGCTGACGGTGCATGCGCACGATCAGCAGGGAGTGACCGCCGATGTCGAAGAAGTTGTCGTCGATCGAGATGCCCGTCCGACCGAGGGTCTGCTCCCAGACCTCGAGCACCTCTCGCTCCAGGTCGTTGGTCGCGGCCACGGTGGGTGTGTCCGCGCTGCGACGCCCGAGCACCTCGGCCAGCGACGGCAGGGCGTTTCGGTCGATCTTGCCGTTCGGCGTGTGGGGCAGGTCGTCGAGCACCAGCACGTGCGCGGGGATCATGACGTCGGGCAGCGTGGCGCGCAGGTGGTCCTTGAGCGCTGCGGGCTCGAGGGTGACCGAGTCGGCCGGGGACACGTAGGCCATGAGCTGCTGGTCGCCGGGGGTGTCCTCCCGCACGACGGCGACGCACTCACGGACGCCGGGGGAGCGGCCGAGCTGGGTCTCGATCTCGCCGAGCTCGATCCGGTAGCCACGGATCTTGACCTGGTGGTCGATGCGACCGAGGAACTCGAGCTGGGCGGAGCCGTCGTCGAGCGGTCGCCACCGGGCGAGGTCGCCGGTCAGGTACATGCGCGACCCGGGCACGAACGGATCCTCGATGAAGCGCTCGGCGGTCAGCTCGGGGCGTTCGTGGTAGCCGCGCACCACGCCGTCGCCGCCGATCCAGAGCTCGCCGGCGACACCCGGGGGAACCGGCTGACGGTTGCGGTCGAGCACGTACATCTGCGTGTTCGCGATCGGGGTGCCGATCGGGATCACGTCGAGCGAGCCCTCGAGCTTCCAGGTGCTCGACCAGATCGTGGTCTCGGTCGGGCCGTACATGTTGGTGACGTTGCCGCTCTGCGAGGCGGCGCGCAGGTCCTCGGCGAGCGCGACCGGGAAGGCCTCGCCGCCGATGAACAGGTGCTCGACCTTGGCGAGCGCGTCGCGCGACGAGTCCTGGAGCGACAGCATCCGGGCCATCGACGGGGTGCACTGCAGGTGGGTGACGCCGTGGCGTTCCAGCTGCGCCGCGACCGACTGGTCGAGGGCGGTGCCGCTCGAGGAGACGGCGGCACCGTCGGTGACACCCGCGTTGCACTCGCGGCGGATCCGGTCGAGCAGCGGGAGGCTGTCGAGCACGTCGTCGGTGTCGATGCCGAAGTCGATCAGGCAGGCGACCTCGTCGACGCCGATGCCCTTGAGGGAGTCGACCATCGCACGGCAGCGCTCCGGCGTGCCGAACAGCCCGCTGGTCTCGTAGTAGCGCAGGAACGCGAACTCGAGCACCGCGTCGAGGTCCTCGGCGTCGAGGTCGCGGAACACGTCGTCGGACAGGTCCCCGTCGTTCGGGGTGGAGCCCTCGGGGCGCTGGAACGCCGGGAAGCTCCAGGCGTACTCGCGCAGCAGCGAGAACGACTCGCCCAGGTACGCCTTGAGCGGCTCACGCACGGCGTCGCGCACCGTGTCCTCGTCCTCGCCGACGAAGGTGTGCAGCATCAGGGTGACGACGCCGGCGTCGGGATCGAACCCGGCCTCGGCGCGGGCCTGGCGGTACGCGTCGATCTTCGGTGCGAGCTGCTCGACGGACTGGCCGAGCAGGTGGGTCAGGACGTTCGCGCCGATCTTGCCGGCCTGGATGTAGGTCTCGGGGTTGCCCGCCGAGGTCACCCACGTCGGCAGCTCCGGCTGGACGGGACGGGGCAGCGTCGTGACGGCGACCGGATCGGGCGTCGCACCGTCGAAGGTGACGGTCTCGCCGCGCCACAGGCGCTGGACCTGCTCGATGCCGTCGAACATGGCCTGCTTGGCGTTCTTGAAGTTCTCCGGCCGCAGCACGAAGTCGTTGGGCTGCCACCCGGAGGCGACCGAGATGCCGACACGTCCGTTGGAGAGGTTGTCGACGATGCTCCAGGCCTCGGCGACGCGGATCGGGTGTTCGAGCGGCATGACGACCGAGCCGGCGCGCACCTTCACGTTCGAGGTGATCGCCGCGACCGCCGCGCTGGTCACCGCCGGCTGGGGGTAGAGCCCGCCGAAGGCATGGAAGTGCCGCTCGGGGGTCCAGACCGCCTCGAAGCCGTGGGTGTCGGCGAACTTCGCGCCCTCGAGCAGCAGCCGGTACTTGTCGCGACCGGCACCCTCGGCGGCGTCGCCCGAGAAGTAGAACAACGAGAAGTCCATCGGGACGTCCGCGTGGCGTTCCACGAACGCGTCGGCGTCGTCCTCGGCGCGGTCCCGGTCGAGGTACACGACCACCGAGAAGCCGCGGGTGAGGGTGTAGAGCAGCTCGAGCACCGAGATGTCGAACGACAGGCTCGTGACGGCGAACCAGGTGGCGGGCAGGTCGTGGGGGACACGCTCGTCCATGCCGACGAAGAAGTTGACGACGTTGCGGTGCTCGACGAGCACGCCCTTGGGCAGCCCCGTGCTGCCGGAGGTGTAGATGCAGTAGGCCAGGTTCGACGGGTCGACCGCCACGCCGGGCCTGGTCGAGGGGCGCTCGGCGATGCGGCCCGCGTCGGTGTCGAGCACGACGACGGTGATGCGGGGGTCGTCGCGCAGCGGAAGGGTGGGCAGCTGCGGCGACTCGGTCACGACGACCGCGCAACCGCTGTCGCTGATCATGTGCTCGAGCCGGTTGGCGGGGTACACCGGGTCGAGCGGGACGTACGCACCGCCGGCCTTGTGCACCGCGACGGCAGCGACGACCAGGTCGATGCCGCGGCTGACGTGCACCCCGACGAGCGAGTCGGGACCGGTGCCCAGCTCGATCAGGTGGTGCGCGAGCCGGTTCGCTCGTGCGTCGAGCTCGGCGTAGGTGATCGAGGCGTCCTCGAAGACCACGGCGGTGACGTCGGGTGTCAGGTCCGCGCGGGCCTCGATGAGCTCGTGCACGGTGGTCGCGGGCAGCGGTCGGGCGGTGTCGTTCCAGTCGACGAGGACACGGTGGCGCAACGTCGGGCCGAGCAGGTCGACCTGCGCCGCCGGCGGGTCGCCGCCGTCCGCGACGGCGTCGAGCACGGTCGAGATGCACGCAGCGAGCAGCGTGGCGTCCTCGGCACTGACGAGCGCGTCGTCGTGGCGGATCTCCCAGGCACCGTCGTGGTGGCACAGCTCGACGACGACGCCGTCGATCACCGGCGAGGGTCCGCCCAGCGCGACCGAGATCGGCAGCAGGCGCCCGGCGACCAGGTCCGGGTTGCGGACGGTCTCGGGGTGGCGTGCGATCAGTTCCTGGGCGAACGGCAGGCGCTCCTTCGCGGCGGCGAGGGCGTCCGAGACCTCGGGTCGGACGTCGTCGAGGCGTTCCTCGGCGCGGACGTCGACCTCGAAGGGCACCGCGCGGGCCAGCAGGTTCGTGGCCGCGCCGGTGCGTGACGACCAGCCGTCGTCGAAGAGGCCGAGGTGGAAGCGGTCCTTGCCGACGAGGCGTGAGAGGACGACGCCGAAGGCCGCGACCACGGCGCCCTCGTCGTCGCGCAGCGCGGCGGGCACGTCGAGCGGCAGCACGGCGTGGTGGGTCGTGTGCTGGGCCGGAGGAGTGGTGGCCCAGGGCAGCTCGACGGGTTCGAGCTCGGCGAGGTGACGCAGGTGCGCGGCCTCCTGACGGGCCAGGAGGCCGCCCAGCTCGTCGAAGGTCGCGGCGTCGGAGTCGGAGAGCAGCGGCAGCTGCTGGCCCTCGGTCAGCCCGAGCCGCGCGACGACCCCAGCGACGTCGAGCTCGGCGCCTCGCAGGGTCGAGAAGCCGGTGAGCGACAGCACACCGTCGGAGGTGGCGACGCGCACCGCGTCGTCGGTGATCTCGAGGATCGTGCCGGGCGCGGCGCCGTCGTCGGCGTCGGCATCGAGACCCACGGTCAGCACGGCGACCGCGTCGCCGTCGACGAGGAGCTTCGCCAGGCCGAGCGGGTTCGGGTAGGGGCCGAAGGTCAGGGCGCGGACCAGGCGGTCGAGCTCGACCGCGGAGCGGCGCCAGTCCAGCACGGCCAAGGCGTCGGGGCGGTCGTGTCGGCTGAAGGTGCGGTGCGGCAGCGACGGGTCCTGCGGTGTGGTCTGCAGCCGGCCGGCGGCGAGGTCGTCGACGAGACCTCCGAAGGACTCGATCGCGGCCTCGAAGTTCCGGGTGTTGAGCGACAGCGAGGTCTCACCCTCGGCGATGTCGAAGCGCGACTGCGCGACGACGTCGCCCTCGTCGATCCCGGAGGTGATCAGGTGCCAGGTGATGCCGTAGGTGGGCTCGCCGTTGACGAGCGCCCAGGCGGGGGTGTTCAGGCCCGCGTACCCGGGCAGCGGTCCGTCGTGGAAGTTGATCGCTCCTGCGGTGGGCAGCGCGATCACGCTGTCGGGCAGCAGCGCGAGGTGGGTGATGGCGAACAACCACTCGAAGTGGTGGGCGGCCAGCTCGGCCTCCCAGCCGGCGACCGGCCCGGTCGCGTCGATGACGGTCAGTTGCTTCGACGCGGCCCAGTCCGCGACCCGGCGCGACCCGGCGGCGACGGCGACGATCTCGTGTCCCTTGCCGAGCAGGGCCTCTCCGCATTCGATGAGCAGGCTGTCGGCGCCCACGAGGGCACAGCGGAGGGTGGCGTGGTCGGAGTGACTCATCGGGCGACCTCGGCGATGGCACTGACGGAGCGGGGTGCCGGTGGGATGTTCGGAAGCGAACAACGAGCGTACATGTCGATGCAATCGGCGGATCCGCCCGCAACTTGAGATGACTCCGGGCGGAACGGCGACCATCCGATGCTCCGCCGGCGGCTCACGATCGGCTCACCGCACGCCCGGTCGCGCCGGTCGTGCGCGAGGAGCCGCGCCACGATGACGCATCCCGACGGCAGATGCGGTGACCGTCGCACTACCGTGACGCAGATGCGGTCATATCGGGTCAGCGAGGTGGCAGGTCTGCTGGGGGTGAGCACCGACACCGTCCGTCGGTGGTGTGATGACGGCCGGCTGCCGTCGTCATCGGCCGAGGGACGGCAACGGACCATCGACGGGGCCGACCTCGCCGCCTACCTGCGCGAGCGTCACGACGCCTACGAACCCGAGACGGTCATGGCGCAGTCGGCACGGAACCGCTTCACCGGCGTGGTCACGCGGGTCGAGCGCGACACCCTCGTCGCCATCGTCGAGATCCACTCGCCGCCGCACCGCCTCGTGTCGATGATGACGCGCGAGGCCGCCGACGAGCTCGACCTGCAGCCCGGCGTCCTGGCGACGGCCGCCGTGAAGTCGACCAACGTCATCGTCGAACTGCCCTAGGCGACGGACGGGATCGTGGGCGTCGCGAGCATCCGAGGTCGAACCCGGTCGGCGCTGCGGTGGTCCGGGGCGCTCACGCTGGTCGCGCTCGTCGCGGCGTGTGGCACCGACGGGTCGGTCGGAGTCGCCGAGCAGCGCCCCGGGACCCTGTCGGGCACCGTCGTCGTCTCGGCCGCGGCGTCGTTGACCGACGTGTTCGACGAGATCGGCGACGCCTTCGTCGTCGAGCACCCCGGCGTCGAGCTCAGGTTCAACGTCGGTTCCTCGAGTCAGCTCTCGAGCCAGATCCAGGACGGCGCGCCCGCCGATGTCGTCGCGTTCGCCGACACCGCACCGATGGACGCCCTCGCCGACGCGGGCCTGCTCGGCGCCGAGCCGAGGGTCTTCGCCCGCAACGAGCTGGTCATCGTCACGAAGCCGGGCAACCCCGCCGGCATCACGGGCCTCGCCGATCTGGCCGGGGTGGGCGTCGTCTCGCTCTGCGCCGACACCGCGCCGTGCGGCAGGTTCGCGGACCGGGCGCTGGCATCGGCCGGGGTGGCCGTGCCGGCCGGTCGGATCACACGGGGCCAGGACGCACGGGCGACGCTGAGGGCGGTGACCGAGGGCGACGCGGTCGCGGGCATCGTCTACGTCACCGACGCACGGTCGGTCGCGGACGCCGCGGCGCGTGTCTCGATCCCCGACGAGCACCACGTGATCGCTGCGTATCCGATCGCCACCGTGGCCACCTCGACGGCGCCGGACGCCTCGGTCGCGTTCACGGCGTTCGTGCAGTCCGCCACCGGACAGGAGATCCTCCGCGATGCGGGCTTCCTCGCGCCCTGAGCCGACGCGCCCTGAGCCGACGCGCTCTGAACCGGCGGTCCGGACGCCTCGCGTGCCGCTGCCCGTGCTGGCCGCGGCGGGCGTCGCCGTCGCCTTCTTCGCGCTGCCGCTCGTCGGGCTCGTCGTGCGCACCTCGTGGTCGACCCTGGTGCGCGACATCACCCGTCCGGAGTCGCTCGACGCGCTGCGGCTCTCGCTGATCTGCTCGCTCGGGGCCACCGTGCTGTCGGTGCTGTTCGGCATGCCGCTCGCCTGGGTCCTGGCGAGGGTCCCGTTCCGTGGCCGCGCACTGGTACGCGGCCTGGTGTTGTTGCCGCTGGTGCTGCCGCCGGTGGTCA
>JALYWI010000176.1 GCA_030852785.1 Actinomycetota bacterium | reverse complement strand
CTCGTCGGCCTGCACGTGGGGTCCGTCCGGGGCGCTGCGGCGCGACAGGTGGTGCGAACGCAGCTCGCTCGCGCTGCCTCGACCTTTCCACGTGGTGTGCTGAGCGAGGAGCGGCTCCGCCAGATCTCGCCGAACGCCGCTGCGCTCCGACTGCCTGACTCGGTGTTCGCGCTCGCCCCGTCGGCGTCACGATCGCAGGACGAGCCGCAGAACGGGAAGCTGCTACTCGTCGTGTCGGCGCCGCTCGTCCCACACCTGCACCACGTGCGAGCCATGGTCGACGAGCTCGTCGCGAGCGGTCGGATCGACCACGTCTCGGTCGCCGTGCAGGTGACCGACGTCGACAGCGACCGTCCGGCGGTGCAGCAGCTGATCGCGTCGCTGGACCGCGACGTGGACATCGTCGACGAGGACCTCTCGGCCCCTGACCTGATCGAGCGCTACGCGCACTTCGACGTCGTGATCTCGTCGCGTCTGCACGCCGCGGTGTTCGGACTGCTCGGAGGCGTTCCGAGCTTTCCCATCGACGTCTCCGACGACGCGAAGGCCGTGGACGTCTTCGGAGAGGTCGGGCTCGGGGACTTCGTGCTCAGGCCGGAGCAGGCGGCGCAGTGGGCGGCGCACGTCGCCGAGTTGTCCGACGGCGACGCCCGGACGCGGGTGATCCGCTCCGTGGACCGGGCGTACGACCGCTACTCGGAGGTGCGTCTCGGATGACGGCCCGGCTCGGGTGCAACCACGCGGCGCGTCGAGCGCGGTTCCATGGCGTCTGACCTGCGCGCCGCGGTGACATCCGCTGCCGACCTGCTGCTCGGAGGTCGCCGTCGGCCACTGTTCTCGCTCGCTGCGATCTCCTTCGTCGGGGGTGCCGTCGAGGCGATCTTCCTGGTGATCATCACGCGGGTCGCCGTCTCGGTCGCCGCGGGAGAAGGGACGGTCGAGCTCCTTCCCGGGATCGACGCATCCATCGCGGTCGCGGCGTCACTCGCCGTACCCGTGGTGGCCGTCCGACTCGTGCTCGCGCTGTCGACCGCGGCGATGTCGTCGAGGCTCACCAGCACGTCCGTCGCCCGGGTGAGGTCGTCGCTCGCTCACGCGTTCTTCAACGCATCGTGGGAGGCGCAGCAGTCGTCGCGCTCCGGACGGCTGCAAGAGCTGCTGACGACCTTCACGCAGCGAGGCGCCGATCTGCTCGTCGCCATGACCCAGGCGATCTCGTCGGGCTTCACGCTGGTCGCCCTGCTCGTCGCAGCGATCGTCATGAACCCGCTGGGCTCGCTCGCGGCGGTGGTGCTGCTGGGTCTCATCGGAGCAGTGCTCGGACCGCTCCGCAGTCGGATCAAGACCCGCGCGAGGGATGCCGCCTCGGTGGGCATGGACTTCGCGACCTCGTTGAGCGAGACCTCGCAGATGGGACTCGAGCTCCAGTCGTTCGGAGTGGAGTCAGCTGCGGAGCGCGAGATCGTCGAACGGGTCGAGGTCGCCGCCGCGGCCGAACGACGGCTGCTCTTCATGCGCTCCTCGATCGCGCCCATCTACACGTCGACCGCCTATGTCGCGCTCCTGCTCGCGGTCGGCGGCATCTACCTGGCGTCCGCCGATTCGATGGCCTCGGTCGGAGCAGTGCTGATCATCATGTTGCGGTCCTTGACCTACGGACAGGCCCTGCAGTCGTCCTACTCCTCGATCATGAGCAACGAACCGTTCGTGCAGACGTTGCGCAGCGACCTCGCCGAGCTGACCTCGGCTCGGCGCAGCTCGGGTGGGCGGGTGATCGAACGGGTCGACGAGGTGCGGTTGGAGCGCGTCTCGTACTCCTACCCGGGCGAGGGATGGGCGTTGCGCGACGTCTCCGCCGAGCTGCGCAGAGGAGAGGCGGTCGGGATCGTCGGCCCCTCGGGAAGCGGGAAGTCGACCCTCGTGCAGCTGCTTCTCGGCCTCCGCCTCCCGAGCGATGGCGCGGTGCTCGTCAACGGGGTGCCATCCGCCGAGCTCGACCTGAACGCGTGGCACACCAGCGCAGCCTTCGTTCCTCAGGTGCCCCGACTCATCAGCGGGACGGTCGCCGACAACATCCGCTTCTACCGCGAGTTCGACGACGACGCGGTGATCAGGGCCGCCCGCCTGGCCCACATCCACGACGAGATCGAGGCGATGGAGGGTGGTTACCGGCGCGAGCTCACCGACGGCGTCGGCCTGAGTGGTGGACAGCGCCAGCGGCTCTGCCTGGCGCGAGCCCTGGTCGGGGATCCTGACGTCCTCGTCCTCGACGAGCCGACCAGTTCGCTCGACGCCCGGAGCGAGCAGCTGATCGCACGCACGTTGTCGGAGCTCCGGGCGACGATGCTCGTGGTCGTGGTGGCGCACCGGATGACGACGCTTCGCTCATGTGATCGGCTGATGGTCGTGCAAGGTGGTGAGCTGATCGCGTTCGCCGAACCGAGCACGCTCGAGCTCGAGAGCGACTTCTACCGTGAGGTCCTTCGGCTGTCCGGACCTGGCGGATGACGGGCGGCGCCCCTCCGGCACCAGCTGCTGCAGTCGGAGTGGTCGGACCGGCGAGGTCAGCGCCCAGGACGCGGGTGCTCTGGCTGGTGAAGGGCTTGGGCCCGGGCGGCATGGAACGGCTGCTGCTGCACCAGGCGCAGGCGAGCGGGGGTGAGGTCGACTACATGGTCGGCTACGTCGTCGACCGCCCGAACTCCCTGGAACCCGACTTGGCCGAGGCAGGGGTGCGGTCCGTGCGACTCGGGACAGGGACCGTGGCTCGGCCCGCGTGGGTCCGGGACCTCCGGCGGGTCGTTCGACGAGAGCGCATCGACGTGGTGCACGTGCACTCGCCGCTCGTGGCCGCGGTCGCTCGTGTGGCGTTGCGTGCGATGCGTGGCGGCCCGAGGATCGTGTACACCGAGCACAACTCGTGGACGAGTCACGGCCGTGTCACGCGAGCGCTGAACCGCTGCACCTATCCGCTGGACCACGAGCGTTTCGCCGTCTCCTCCGAGGCGCGCGACTCCTCGGGCCGGTGGGGGCGGCGGACCGAGGTCCTGCTCCACGGCATCGACGTCGAGGGGATCCGGACCGCAGCGGCACGGCAGGAGGTCCGTCGCGAGATGGGGCTCGACGAGTCTGCGTACGTGGTCGGAATCGCTGCCAACCTTCGCGAGACCAAGGCGTATCCGGTGTTGCTCGATGCGGTCGCGCTGCTGCGCGTCCGCGACGTCGACGTGACGGTCCTGTGCATGGGGCAGGGGCCGCTCGAGGCCGAGCTCCGCCGGATCGCCGAGCGTCTCGACCTGGGCCGGTCCTTCCGGTTCCTGGGTCATCGATCCGACGTCGCTCGGGTGCTCTCGGCGTGTGACGTGTTCACGCTGTGCTCCGACGACGAGGGTCTGCCGCTGTCGGTCATGGAGGCGAAGGCGCTCGGACTTCCGGTCGTGGCCACGAGCGTGGGCGGGCTTCCCCAGATCGTGGAGCACGACGGCGACGGCCTGCTCGTGCCACGCCGACGGCCCGATGCCCTCGCGTCCGCGCTGGCGTCGCTGGCGGCGTCGCCCGAGCTCCGTTCCCGGCTCGGCGCGGCATCCGCGGCCTCGGCGGCACGCTTCGACCGCCAGGGATTCGTCGACCGTCTCGAGTCGGCGTATCTGCGTGCCGGCGCGCGCCGACGGTTCCGACTGCTGTACGTCATCGACTCCTTCGCCGCCGGGGGTGCCGAGTCGTCCCTCTGCCACATGATCCCGTTCTGGAGCGCGGAGGGGACCGACGTCCATGTGGCGGTGCTGCACGACCGGGGCGACCTGCGCGAGGCGTTCGAGCGCAGCGGCGCGACGCTGCACGTGGGGCTGGGCGAGCGACGGGCAGGCACGAGGAACCTGGTCCGGCTCATCCGGGCGCTGCGCCCGGATCTGGTCCACACCACGCTCTTCGAATCCGACCTCGCCGGGCAGGTCGCGGCCGCATGGTGCAGGGTGCCGTCGCTCACGACGTGGGCCACGACCTCGTACACGCAGCTGACGCCGTTCGCCGCAGCGGTGCGCCGTCCGCGTCTGGTCGCCGCGTGGATCGCCGATGTCGCCTCGGTGCACCTGGCGAGTCGGGTGCACGCGGTGTCCGATGCCGTCGCGGCCTGGAACGGTCCGCGACTCGGCCGCCGACACGGGATCACCGTGGTGCCGAGAGGCCGACCCGCCGAGCTCACTGCGCTCGCCGCGACGATCTCGTCCAGCGAGATCCGGCACTCCCTGCGGATCCCGCAGGACCACTCGATGATCACCGTGATCGCTCGGCACGAACGGATCAAGGGCATCGACACCGTCATCGAGGCGGTGTCCCTCCTGGGACCACGTCATCCCGCATCGTTGGTCGTGGTGGGAAGGGTCGGCGGTGACACCGACCGTCTCGTCCGACTCGTCGAGCGCCTCGAACTGCAGGATCGGGTGCACCTCCTCGGCGCCCGCAGCGACGTGCTCGAGCTGCTCGCCGCCTCTGATCTCCTCGTCAGCGGGAGTCGGGCCGAAGGGCTGCCCGGCGTCGCACTCGAGGCGATGGCGATCGGCGTGCCCATCGTCGCCGCCGACATCCCCGCCATGCGCGAAGCACTGGGAGGCGCCGAGCGACTCGTCCCGGTCGATGATCCTGCGGCGCTGGCCGCAGCGATCGGAGCACAGCTCGACGGGGTGGCCCCCGACGACGTGGCCCGCCTCCGTCAGCGGTTCCTCGACCGGTACACGCTCGAGTCGGCGTCGTCCCGGATGCGTGCTCTCCAGCTGTTGGTAGCGTCGACCGCACGACGACGTCGGCGGTGGCGTCCGTGAAGATCGTCCACGTCCTCTCCGACGACGACCGTCGAGGCGCACAGGTCTTCGCTGCCGACCTCCACCAGCAACTGATCGAGATGGGCCATGACAGTCGGCTCTGCGCGCTGGAGCGCGGCGACGTCGGCGGGATCGATGCGCTCGTGCTCGGCGGCTCCAGGTGGAACCCGCGCAGCATGTGGCGGCTCCGCGAGGAGATGGCCTGGGCGGACGTCTCGATCGCTCACGGGTCGTCCGCCGTGCTGGCGTGTGCCCTCGTCGGTTCCAGGCGTCGGAGGAGGTGGGTGATGCGCCAGATCTCCGAGACGGCGTTCTGGGTGGACCGACCGTCACGAGTCCGACGGGTGCGCTGGTACTGCAGGCGCGCGAACGCCGTCGTCGCACTGAGCGGAACGGCCGCCACCGATCTCGTACGCATCGTCGGCGTGGAACCCGGGCACATCCAGGTGATCCCCAACGGCGTGCCGTTCGCTCCGTTCGCCGACCTCCCCACGCCCGCCGATCGTCCGGCGGGCGCACGGACCCGTCTCGTGGCGGTCGGAGCCCTGGTCCCGGAGAAGGGGATGGACAGCGCGATCCGGTCGATCGTCGACCTGCCGGACGCAGAGCTGACGATCCTCGGCGACGGCCCGGAGCGGGCACGGCTCGAGGCACTCGCGCGGGATCGCTGCGACGGGCGGGTCCACTTCCTGGGGTCCGTGTCCGATGTTCCCCATCACCTCGCCCGAGCGGACGGGTTGCTGCTGGCGAGCCGTGGCGGCGACAGCATGCCGGCGGTGCTCATCGAGGCCGGATTCGCCGGACTGCCGACCGTGACCACCGACGTCGGCGCCATCGCGGATGTCGTGGTCGACGGCACGAGCGGTTTCGTCGTCGCCCGCAACGACCAAGTGGCGTTCGACGCAGCGGTCCGATCCGTGGTGGAGCTGCCGGCCATACGGGTGCGCCTCGGTGCCGCGGCGAGGGATCGTTGTCGCACGCTGTTCGAGATCCGAGCGGTGGCGGAACAGTGGGTCGACCGCCTGTCGTCCGTCCATGAGTAGATCTGCCCTGTCGACATTGCGCGTCGAATGTTCTTAGATGAACTGAATTCAATTCAGCCAGGGGCGGAGATGTTTGTGAATCGGGTCAGCTTCAAATGGCGTGCCGTGCTGGTCGCGCTCATGTCACCGATCGTTCTCGCAGCGTGCACCACGCCGGACACCGGCGGCGCCACGACCACCACCGCCCCGGACGAGTCCACGACGTCGACCACCGCGTCGACCTCGACGACGTCGACCACGACATCGACCACGTCCACGACGAGCACGACGAGCACGACGAGTACGAGCACGACCACGACGTCGACGACGCTGCCTCCGGCCCAGCCGGTCGGCGCTCGCCTCGGTCTCGGCAACAACCACACCTGCGGCGTCACGTCCGCGGGGGCGCTCAAGTGCTGGGGCTGGAACCAGTTCGGTCAGCTCGGCGACGGCACGACCACCGAGTCGCGCACCCCGGTCGCAGTGCCGGCGCTGACCTCAGGAGTCCGAGCGGTCGCAGCGGGCGACAACCAGACGTGCGCGATCGACAGCTCGACCGCACTCCGGTGCTGGGGGTCGAACGCCTCGGGTCAGCTCGGCGACGGCACGACGCAGGCTCGCTCGACACCGGTGACGGTGACCGGGCTCGCATCGGGTGTGTCCGTGGTGGCCACCGGCGACAACCACACGTGCGCCGCACTCAGCGCCGGTGGCGTGAAGTGCTGGGGTTGGGGAACCTCGGGCCAGCTCGGCAACAACGCGATCGCCACGAGCCATGTCCCTGTCGACGTCGATGGTCTGACCGCTCAGGTGGTCGCCATGTCGGCCGGCTACGCGCACACCTGCGCAGTGCTCGCCTCGGGTGAGGTCAAGTGCTGGGGCCGGGCGAACTCCGGCCAGGTGGGCAACGGCGTGACGGTGAACAGCCGAGTGCCGGTCACCGTCACGGGCGGCGCCACGGGTGGCAGCGATGTCGTCGGCGGCGGAGCGCACTCGTGCGCGGTGATCAGCTCGACCGCTCGGTGCTGGGGGTCGAACGCACTCGGCCAGCTCGGCAACGGATCTGCGACGAACGCCTCGTCGCCGGTCGTCGTGACCGGGCTCGGTTCGGTGCTCGGCGTCGCCGCCGGCGCATCCCACTCGTGTGCCCGCTCCTCGGCCGGAGGCGTGCTCTGCTGGGGTGACAACGCAGGCGGTCTGCTCGGCACGGGCTCCGGGTCGCCGGCGAGCTCGCCGACGCCCCTGCAGGTGTTCGGCCTGACCTCCGGCGTCACCGAGGTCCGAGCGGGCGCCACGCACACCTGTGCGCTCACGTCGGGCAACTCGCTGAGCTGCTGGGGAACGAACGAGAACGGGCAGCTCGGCACGGGGACCACGTCGAGCTCGAACCGACCGGTGGCTGTCACCGGGTTCTGAGGATCTGCTTGTCCACGACACGAGGTCGTGTGACACTGTCGAAGATAGTTCACCAGGGGGGAACGGGCTGCTGTCCCGTCGCTCCCCGACAACAAGCTGGGAGCAACGGGGAATGGGCGAACGAGGGAGAAGGACGCTGCGCGCCGGTCTGGCCGCGGCATTGATCGGGTCGGCCGCATTCGCTGCGGTCGTGGCGAACCCGGCATCGGCGGTCGACGTGGAGCACTACGTCGCGACGACCGGAGTCGATGCGGGCAACTGTCAGGACGTGGCGAACCCATGCCTGACGATCAGCTACGCGGTGGGTCAGGCGACGACGGGCGACATCATCAACGTCGCAGCCGGCGCCTACCCGGAGAACGTGGTGGTCACCAAGAGCCTGAGGTTCAGGGGCGCCAACGCCGGAGTGAACGCAGGTGTCGGCGCCGGGGCCCGCGGTCCCGAGTCGGTCGTGAAGTCGTTCCGGTCGACCACTGACTTCACCACCGTGGCCTCGGCGTACGGCACGGCCAACGCGGATGTCACGATCGACGGGTTCCAGGTCGATCCGCAGGGCGACACGAGCTTCCCCTTCCAGGGCGGCTCGCTGCGAATCGGCATGATCCACCTCCATGGTGGTTCGGGCGCAGGCACCTCGATCGTGAACAACGTCATCTCGGGTGCGCCGACGTTCACTCCGGCGTCGCCATCCTCGATGGCCGTGCAGGGTGTGGCAGTCGCGTCGGGTACCACGGCGATCTCGCACAACCGCATCCAGAACGTGCGGTACGGCGCCCTCACGCTGCAGTCCGCCGGAGTGGGCTTCTCGACGCTGACGGCGACCATTGACGGCAACGTCATCGCCGGCGTCACCGCACAGGGCATCGGGAGCGGTGGCGCAACCGGCACCGTCCAGCCCGGCGCGACCATCACCGGCAACCAGATCGACGCCACCGGTTCGACCACCGGACCCGGCGGCATCGTGATCACCAACAGCAACAACGTGATCACCGGCAACACCTTCAACCGCGTGGGCTCTGCGGTCTACATCGACATCTGCAAGAAGTTCCAGACCCGCAACAACCTCATCGCCGACAACGTGATGACGAACAACGGCAACGGCGTCGCGATGGCCATGAGTCAGCCCGGGACCGCCTGCCAGGGTCAGGCCAGCAACGCCGAGGGCGTCGGCAACTGGATCGTCGGCGGTGGAGACGTCAACGGAACCGTCATCACCGGCAACACGTTCTCGGGCAACACGCAGTCCGGGATCATCCACTCGGTGGGCTGGTTCACCTACACGCCCGTGTACACCACGGGGAACATCGACATCACGTGCAACTTCTGGGGCAACCCCACCGGTCCGACGGTCGCCTCGAACCCGGGTGGAACGGGACAGGCACTGATCGTCAACAACGCCCCGAACGCGACGTTCACCTATCTGCCGTGGGAGGTCGCGGCCGACGGTGCGTGCACGGGTGGTCTGCCGCCGGAGCTGCCGGTGGTGCGGATTGCTGATGCTGAGGTGTTGGAGGTGGCGTCGGGTCAGATCGCTGCCTATGTGCCGGTGATGTTGGATGCTCCGGCGACGGAGAATGTGACGGTCCGGTTCTTCACGACGTCGG